>NZ_JBSHAO010000056.1:0-53807 GCF_053611545.1 Streptomyces sp. NPDC054796
GACCTACACGTCCGGGCCGCCGCGGCGGTGGTTGGTGGCGGCTACGTGCCGCGTGCGTCAGAGGCGCTCGGGCGTCCTGATGCCCAGCAGCGCCATGCCCTGGTGGAGGGTGCGCGCGGTCAGGTCGGTCAGGAAGAGGCGGTTCTCGACGGTGGCCGCGTCCGGCGCCTTCAGCACCGGGCACTGGTCGTAGAAGCCGGTGAACAGCGTCGCCAGGCCGTAGAGGTAGGCGGCCAGCTTGTGCGGCTCGTACGTCTCGGCGACCTGCGCGAGGGTCTCGCCGAACTCGTCCAGGTGCAGCCCGAGCGCCCGCTCGGCCGGTGCCAGCGCCAGCTCGGGGTGCGGCACCGGGCCGCCCGCGCCCTGCTCGGCCGCCTTGCGGAGGATCGAGCGCGTCCGGGCGTAGGCGTACTGGAGATAGACGCTGGTGTCGCCCTGGAGGGAGACCATGCGGTCGAGATCGAAGACGTAGTCCCGGGTCATCGAGTTCGAGAGGTCCGCGTACTTCACGGCCCCGATGCCGACCTGCTCGCCGTTGGCGGTGATCTCCTCCTCGGTGAGGCCGAGCTTCTCGCTCTTCTCCCGCACCACCGCCGTCGCACGGCCGATCGCCTCGTCCAGCAGATCCACCAGCCGGACCGTCTCGCCCTCACGGGTCTTGAACGGCTTGCCGTCCTTGCCCAGCACCGTGCCGAACGGGAGCTGCCTGGCCGCGCCCTCAGGGAGCCATCCGGCCCGCTGCGCCGTCTCGAAGACCATCCGGAAGTGCAGCGCCTGCCGCGCGTCCACCACGTAGAGCAGCGTGTCCGCGTGCAGCGTGCCCACGCGGTCCCGGATGGCGGCGAGGTCCGTGGCCGCGTAGCCGAAGCCGCCGTTGGACTTCTGGACGATCAGCGGGGTCGGGGTGCCGTCCTGGCCCTTGACGTCGTCGAAGAAGACGCACAGCGCGCCGTCCGAGCGGACGGCGATACCGGACTCCTCCAGCTCCTTGACGACGTTCATGAGGTCGTCGTTGTAGGCGCTCTCGCCGACGACGTCCTCGTCCCGGATCTCGACGTCCAGCTTTTCGTAGACCCCCTGGAAGTAGGTCTTCGACTCGTCCACGATCTTGTGCCAGAGGGCGAGCGTCTCCTCGTCACCGGCCTGGAGCAGCACGACCCGGTCCCGGGCGCGGCCCTTGAACTCCTCGTCGGAGTCGAAGACGGCGCGTGACGCCTTGTAGAGCCGGTTCAGCCGGGCCATGGCGGCCTCGCCCTCGTCCCCGGCGGCGGCGTCGGAGGCGTGGTCCAGCTCGTGCGGATGCTCGATCAGGTACTGGATCAGCATCCCGAACTGCGTGCCCCAGTCGCCGATGTGGTGGCGCCGGATCACGGTCTCGCCCTGGTGCTCCAGGATCTGCACGATCGCGTCGCCGATGACCGTGGACCGCAGGTGTCCGACGTGCATCTCCTTGGCCACGTTCGGCTGGGAGTAGTCGATCACCGTCGTGCCCGGGTTCTCCGCGACGGGCACGCCGAGCCGCTCGTCCTCGTAGCGCGCGGCGAGGGTGCGCAGGATCGCCGCGTCGGCCACGGTGATGTTCAGGAAGCCGGGGCCAGAGACCTCGATGTCCTTGATCGCCTCGTTCTCCCCGCCCGACGGCAGCGCGTCCACGACCTTGGCGGCCAGCTCGCGCGGGTTGCCCTTGAGCTTCTTGGCGAGGGCCAGCAGACCGTTCGCCTGGAAGTCGGCCCGGTCGCTTCGGCGCAGCAACGGATCAGCGGAAGCAGCCTCCGGCAGGGCAGCCGAGAGGGCGTCCACGACGCGCTGGTGGACCGTGGCGGCGAGAGAAGGGACCGAGGCCATGGAGAGCTAACCGTTCCGTAGGGGCGTCTTGGGATGCCGCCAGTATCCCACGGCACCGCCACCGGTTTTCGGGATGGGAGAATGGGGCCGCCTTATCAGGAGCGTAGAGAGAAGGAAGTGCCGGACGTGGTTCAGACCACCCCCGAGGCCGACTGGGTCTCCCGTATCGCCGATGACGTCATCGCCGAGGCGGAGCGTCGCGCCCCGGGCAAAGCGGTCGTCTGCGCCTCCGGGCTCTCCCCCTCGGGCCCCATCCACCTGGGCAACCTGCGCGAGGTGATGGTCCCGCACCTGGTCGCCGACGAGATCAAGCGGCGCGGCATCCCCTGCGTGCACCTGCTCTCCTGGGACGACTACGACCGCTTCCGCAAGGTCCCCGCCGGGGTCGAGGGCGTCGACGAGTCCTGGAACGAGCACATCGGCAAGCCCCTCACCTCCGTCCCCGCGCCGCGCGGCAGCGCGCACGGGAACTGGGCCGAGCACTTCAGGGCGGCCATGGCCGCCTCGCTGGACGAGCTGGGCGTGGAGTACCACGGCATCAGCCAGACGGAGCAGTACACCTCGGGCACCTACCGCGAGCAGATCCTCTTCGCGATGCGCGAGCGCGCCCGTATCGACGAGGTCCTGGGCCGGTACCGCACCAAGGACAAGACCGCGGGCAAGAAGCCTCAGCAGAAGCAGCAGAAGCCGCTGGACGAGGCCGAGATCGAGGCCGCCGAGGGCTCCGGCGCGGCGGGCGAGGAGGACGGCGCGGGCGCGGCGGGCGGCGAGTACTACCCGTACAAGCCGTACTGCACCGTCTGTGAGCGCGACGTCACCACCGTCACCTCGTACGACGACGAGACCACCGAGCTGTCCTACACCTGCCAGTGCGGCCACGGCGAGACCGTGCTGCTCGACTCCTTCGACCACGGCAAGCTCGTGTGGAAGGTCGACTGGCCGATGCGCTGGGCGTACGAGGGCGTCGTCTTCGAGCCCTCCGGCGTCGACCACCAGTCGCCCGGCTCGTCCTTCGTGGTCGGCGGCCAGCTCGTGAAGGAGATCTTCGGCGGGCTCCAGCCCATCGGCCCGATGTACGCCTTCGTCGGCATCAGCGGCATGGCCAAGATGTCCTCCTCCAAGGGCGGCGTGCCCACCCCGGCCGACGCGCTCCAGATCATGGAGGCCCCGCTGCTGCGCTGGCTCTACGCGCGCCGCAAGCCGAACCAGTCCTTCAAGGTCGCCTTCGACCAGGAGATCCAGCGCACCTACGACGAGTGGGACGCCCTCCACAAGAAGATCGGCGACGGCAAGGCCCAGCCCGCCGACGTCGCCGCGCACCTGCGCGCCGCCACCACGGCCGCTGGCCCGCTGCCGACGACGCCGCGCCCGCTCCCGTACCGCACCCTCGCCTCCGTCGCGGACATCACCGCGGGCAACGACGAGCAGACCCTGCGCATCCTGAGCGAGCTGGACCCTGAGCACCCGGTCGGCTCGCTGGAGGAGGTCAGGCCGCGGCTCGACCGCGCGCAGCGCTGGATCGCCACCCAGGTGCCCGAGGAGCAGCGCACGCGGGTGCGCGAGGAGCCGGACGCCGAGCTGCTGGGCTCGCTCGACGAGGAGCAGCGCGAGTCGCTGCGGCTGCTGCTGGAGGGCCTGGAGGACCACTGGTCGCTGGACGGGCTGACCCAGCTCGTCTACGGGGTGCCGAAGGTACGCGCCGGGTTCGACCCGGATGCCAAGCCCACCCCGGAGCTGAAGACGGCGCAGCGCTCCTTCTTCGCGCTGCTCTACAAGCTGCTGGTCGGCGGCGACACCGGGCCCAGGCTGCCCACGCTGCTGCTGGCCGTCGGCGCTGACCGGGTGCGGAAGCTGCTCGGGGGCTGAGGACGGACGGGGGTCTCGCGGGTCAGCCCGCGAGGCCCATCTCGGTGTTGTAGCGCTCGCGGAATTCGCGGAGGTAGCCGCGCAGGTAGCCCTCGCTCAGCAGGCTGCCGTCCGCGTTGGCGACGCCGTGGCTGTCGTGGAGGACGCGTGAGAGCTGCCGGGCCGTCGGGAAGCTGCCCTGTGCGGCGACGAACTCGCGGTAGACGGCGAAGTAGAAGTCCTCGCGGGGCATGCCGTCGGGGATGTTGACCGGGTCGGCGTCCGGCTCGACGTACGGCTCGGGTGCGGGAGCGGGTGCGGGAGCGGGTGCCGGTGCCGGTGCCGGTGCCGGTGCGGGTGCTGGGGCCTGCGCGGCCGAGGGCGGCTCGGGTTCCGGTACGGCGCCCGGCTCCTGGGACTGCGCCCGCTGCGGCGGTACGTACGCGGTGGCGCCGGAACCGCCGTTGACGGGGGCGCTGGCGTTGCCGAGCGCGCGGCGCCTGCCGGGGCCGACGGGGACGGTGACCTGGGCGCCGCCCGGACCGCCGTCGGCCGCCGCGTACACCGGTGCTGGCGCGTCCCCGGCGGGCTCCTGGCCCTGCGGCTGCGGCTGGTCCTGCGTCAGGCGCGGGTCCTGGGGGTGGGGTTGGGCCTGGTCCTGGCCCTGGAACCGGTCCTGGCCCTGGTCCTGGGCCTGTGACCCGTCCTGGGCCTGCGCCTCGAACCGGTCCCGGCCCTGAGCCCGGCCCTGGTCCTTCGTCAGGTCAGGGCCCTGGCCCGGTATGTGCTCCGGCACGCCCCCCGCAGGGCCCGTCTCCGTGTCCGGTTCAACGTCAGCGCCCCGCGCGGGCCCGGTCAGCTCCGGCCTGGACCCGCTCCCGTAGCCGCCCTGCACCGCCCGCTGTTCGACGGTGATCCCCGCAGCGGCCAGCCCGGAGGGCGCCGTCTCCGCGAGCGGTATCCCGTAGCGGGCCAGCTTCAGCGGCATCAGCGACTCCACCGGGGCCTTGCGCCGCCAGGTCCGCCCGTAACGGGCGCGCAGCCGCGCCTCGTAGACGAGGCGGTCCTGCTCCATGCGGATGACCTCGTCGTAGCTGCGCAGCTCCCACAGCTTCATGCGCCGCCACAGCCGGAAGGTGGAGGGGAAGGCGAGCAGCCAGCGCGAGACGCGGACGCCCTCCATGTGGCGGTCGGCCGTGATGTCGGCGATGCGGCCGATCGCGTGCCGTGCCGCCTCGACGGCGACGACGAACAGGACCGGGATCACCGCGTGCATCCCGACGCCCAGCGGATCGGGCCACGCGGCGGCGCCGTTGAAGGCGATGGTGGCCGCCGTCAGCAGCCAGGCCGTCTGGCGCAGCAGCGGGAAGGGGATGCGGATCCAGGTCAGCAGCAGATCCAGGGCGAGCAGGACGACGATGCCCGCGTCGATCCCGATGGGGAAGAAGGGCGCGAAGTTCCCGAAGCCCTTCTTCTCGGCCAGATCGCGCACCGCTGCGTACGACCCGGCGAAGCCGATCGCGGCGATGACCACGGCACCGGCGACGACCACCCCGATGAGTATGCGGTGTGTTCGTGTGAGCTGTACGGCCTGCACTGGGTTTGTCCCCCACCCTCGGAAACTGGCGGCGCACCAGACTCGCACACGCGTCAAGCCGTCACGCGCCCGGAGCCCGGCTCCCCTCCCGGAAGAGGGGCGCCGGGCTCCGGGGCCGTACCGTTCGAGCAGTTCGGGCGGAGGGCGGACGGTCCGTCACTTGATGGACTTGATGACTTCCTTGGCCGCCTTCTCCGCCTTCTTCTTCAGGTCGTCGGCGCTGGGCGTCTTGCCGTCCTCGAAACCGGCGCCCTCGTAGTCCACGACCACGACGACGTTCGCGGTGCGCGCGACCAGCCGCTCCTCGCGGAACTCCTCGGACTTGCCCTTGTCGTCCTTCTTCTTCAGCTCGTAGGTGAGGGACGTGGCGGCGTCGCCGACGCCGTCGACGTTGGCCGACTTGACGCCCTTGTTGTCCTTGTTGTCCTTCACCTCGTCGATCTGCTGCTGCATATGACCCTCGGCGAGCTTGTTGCCCGTGCCGCGCGCCGTGTCCGAGTCGAACCGCTTCATCGAGACCGTGAGCTGCCGGTAGTCGTACTTGTCCAGCCCGCTCCACAGGCAACTGCCCGAGTCGCTGGTGTCACCGGTGCCGATCCGCTTGCCCGCCTCGTTGTCGGTCTTGGGCGTCAGCTCCTTGACCGTGTCCTTGGAGAGGGTCTTGCACGCGTCCGGCAGCTCCTTGTACTTCGCGGGGGCCGCGCTGGGCGCCTCGCTCTTGGAGGCCGACGGACTGGCCGACTCCTCGCCGCTGTCGGAGTCCGAGGAGCAGCCGGCGACCAGCAGGACGGGGAGAGCCACTGCTGCGCAGGCGAGCGTCCGTGCGAGACGCGGCGCGCTTCGCGGGGATTTTCGGTGCATGGTTCCTTCGACGTGCATGGTTCCTTCGCTTCCAGGCTGTCGGCAGAGCTTCGTGCGGCTCTGAGTGCTCGGTGCTCTGTGCTCGGTGCTCTGTGTTCGTGAGTGTGGGGGCGGGATCCTCCCGGACGGCACGGTACGTGCACGCTACGCGGCCGATGGCCCATTGCGGGCGATTCGTGGCGCCCCCCACAGTGTGTGTCAGTTGTCGCTGAAGTGCTCGGCAAGCTCTCGTGCGACACTCTGGGCCTTTTCCTGAAGCTCGGCGCTGTCGGGCAGGCGGCGCTTGTCGGTCACCCACTGGTCGTACTCGACGGTGGCGATCACGTTCGCCGTGCGGAAGACGAGCGTGATGTCCCGGTGCACGCCCGAGTCCGCCGTGTCGAGCTGGTCGTCGATGTACGCGGTGTCGCCGATGCCGGTGAGGACGCGGGGGGAGAGGTCGTCGCCGGGGGAGGGGGAGCCCGCGTCCTCGTCCTCGGCGGTCCGCTCCTCGTCCTCGCTCTTGTCCGCGTCCGGGTCCGTGCTCTTGTGGGAGGAGGACGAAGAGGGGGGGGAGGGGGAGGCCGATCCGCTGTCGGACTTCTCACTGTCCGCGCCGGAGTCCTCCCCGGAGCCGTCGCCGTCGCTGCCGCTGTCGGCGTCCGACTCGGCCGAGGGGGAGCCGGAGGCCGGGATGTCGGCCTTGGCCGCCTTCTCGTCGTAGAGCATCTCGGCCTGCTCGTCGTCGCTTATGGCCGGGTCGTAGGAGACCACGCGCTCCATGTTGACGGTGAGATGCCGGGTGCCCAGCGTCGTCGCGCTCTTCCAGCGGCAGCCGACGCGGCGGTCGGTGTCGTACGTCACCGTCGGCTCGCCCTCGTACGGGGAGGCGCTGGGGTTCGCGTCGCCGCTGCCGGTCTCCTCGCCCTCGGCGCCTGGCAGCAGCTTCTTCAGCGTGCTCGTGTCCACGGCGCCGCAGGGCTCGGGGAGGGTGCGGTACTTGCCCGGGGGCGCGGCGGCGGTGGAGGTGCTGGCCCCGCCCGGCTTGGTGTCGTCGCCGCCGTCCTCACCGGAGGAGCCCGTGCAGGCCGTGAGCCCCCCGGCCAAGGTGAGGGCCAACGCGGCGCTGGTGACACATGTCCTTGCCCTCCGCTGCACTGCCCGGCCTCCGGCTCCAGTCGAAAACGTGTTGTCGCCGCCAGGGGGCGACGGAACACAATGTCTACCGCACGCACCACGCGGCCGTCCGGTCCGCCGGTGCCTATGTTGCGCGAAGTCCGTCTTTTCCGTTTGCCGGTGAACGGCGTGGCTTCTTGTGCTTTGTTCGTGGTTGACGGGGGAGATGAGCGAGTATGGCGTACACGGAGGTAGCCGGGGCCCGGGTCCCGATCCGGATGTGGGCGGACCCGTCCACGGTCGAGGACGGCGCCATGCAGCAGCTCCGCAATGTCACCACGCTGCCCTGGATCAAGGGCCTCGCGGTGATGCCGGACGTGCACTACGGCAAGGGAGCGACGGTCGGCTCGGTCATCGCGATGCGGGGCGCGGTCTGTCCCGCCGCCGTCGGGGTGGACATCGGCTGCGGCATGTCGGCGGTCAAGACCTCCCTCACCGCGAACGACCTCCCCGGCGATCTGTCCAGGCTCCGCTCGAAGATCGAGCAGACCATCCCTGTGGGCAGGGGCATGCACGACGAGCCCGTCGACCCGGGCCGTCTGCACGGCTTCCAGACCGCTCACTGGGACGGCTTCTGGGTGCGCTTCCAGGGCGTGGCCGAGGCCGTCAAGTTCCGTGAGGAGCGGGCGGCCAAGCAGATGGGGTCCCTGGGCTCCGGGAATCACTTCATTGAAGTTTGTACGGATTCCGCGGGTGCCGTCTGGCTGATGCTCCACTCCGGCTCCCGGAACATCGGCAAGGAACTGGCCGAGTTCCACATCGGCGAGGCGCGCAAGCTCCCGCACAACCAGGGCCTGGTCGACCGCGATCTCGCCGTCTTCGTCGCGGACACCCCGCAGATGGCGGCCTACCGGCACGACCTGTTCTGGGCGCAGGAGTACGCGAAGCACAACCGCGCCGTGATGATGGGGCTGCTCCAGGACGTCGTACGCAAGGAGTTCAAGAAGGCGAAGCCGGTCTTCGAGGAGGTCATCTCCTGCCACCACAACTACGTGGCGGAGGAGCGTTACGAGGGGACGGACATGCTCGTCACCCGCAAGGGCGCGATCCGCGCGGGCAGCGGCGAGTTCGGCATCATCCCCGGCTCGATGGGCACCGGCTCGTACATCGTGAAGGGCCTCGGCAACGCCGACTCCTTCCAGTCCGCCTCGCACGGCGCGGGCCGGAAGATGAGCCGCAACGCCGCGAAGAAGCGCTTCTCCGCGCGCGATCTGGAGGAGCAGACGCGCGGGGTGGAGTGCCGCAAGGACGCGGGTGTCGTGGACGAGATCCCGGGCGCGTACAAGCCGATCGAGAAGGTGATCGACCAGCAGCGCGATCTCGTGGAGGTCGTGGCGAAGCTGAAGCAGGTCGTCTGCGTGAAGGGCTGAGAGGGAGCGGGACGGGGAGGGTGGAGGGGTCCGGCCCCTCCACCCTCCCCGTCGCCCCTGCCCCTGATTGCCGTGCCCCGCCCTCAACTCCCGCGCGGCGCGTACATGATGAGGGCCACTCCCGCGAGGCAGACCAGTGCTCCCGTCACGTCCCAGCGGTCCGGGCGGAAGCCGTCGACAGCCATCGCCCAGGCCAGGGAACCGGCGACGAAGACGCCCCCGTACGCCGCGAGGATGCGGCCGAAGTGGGCGTCGGGCTGGAGGGTGGCGACGAAGCCGTAGGCGCCGAGGGCCAGGACGCCCGCGCCGATCCAGGCCCAGCCACGGTGTTCCCGTACGCCCTGCCAGACGAGCCAGGCGCCGCCGATCTCCAGCAGGGCCGCGAGCAGGAACAGGGTGGCGGACCTGGCGAACAGCATGCCCGCAGGTTACGCGGCCGTGCCCGCCCAGGTGGCGAGCGCCTGGCGCAGCCCGCCCTGCTCGGGGTGGTCGGCGGCCCAGGCGACATGGCCGTCGGGGCGGATGAGCAGGGTGCGGCCGGTGTTGCGGGGCGAGGCGGCGCGCAGCGTCGTCCGCAGGACGCGGTCGCCGTAGCCGTCCGCCGCCCCGGTGTCCGCCGCCCCGGTGTCCGCGCCGTCCGGCCCGTGGCGCCGTTCCGGGGTGACCAGGACGAACCGGCCGCCGCGCAGCAGCTCGTACAGGCGCCCTTCGGCCAGCGCGAGGTCGGGCACGCGCCTGCCGGTCAGGGGGTGGGAGCCGCGCGGCGCCGGGTAGTCGATGCCGATGCCGGAGACGGTGCGGATGCCACGGTCGGCGAGCGGGCGCACGCGGTTGATCAGCCCGGCCACCGTCGAGCGGACCGCGCGGCCCGGACCCGAGCCCGCCAGGGCGAGCCGGAGAACGGCGCCGCTGGTGCGCAGGACGAGGGCGCCGACGGGGTGGCGCTCACCCTCGTACGTGTCCAGCAGCGCGTCCCCGGCGTGCCCGCCGAGCACGGCCGCCAGCTTCCAGCCGAGGTTGGCGGCGTCCTGGAGCCCCGTGTTCATGCCCATGCCACCGGCGGGGGAGTGGACGTGCGCCGCGTCGCCCGCGAGGAAGACGCGCCCGACGCGGTACGCGGGCGCCTGCCGTTCGTCGCTGTGGAAGCGGGACATCCAGCGCGCGTCGTGCATGCCGTAGTCCGTGCCGAAGGCGCCACGGGCGATGGCGCGTACCTCCTCCATGTCGACGGGCGCGCTGTCGGGGAACTGGCGGTCGCGGCTCCAGCCGATGACGCGGTGCCAGCCGTCGCCGAAGGTGCCGATGACGGCGAAGGCGTCCCTGGAAGCGTTGACGGCGAACGGGGAGTCAGGGGCCTGGGCGAGCCTGACGTCGGCGAGGACGATGGAGCGCAGCGCCGACCTGCCGGGGAAGGGGAGGCCGATGGCCTCGCGGACGGAGCTGTGGACCCCGTCGGTGCCGACGAGATAGCGGGCGCGCAGCACGCCGGCACGGGCGTCGGCGTCGGCATCGGCTTCCGCTTCCGCGCCGGTGAGGACGTCCACCTCGACGCCCTCGCCGTTCTGACGCAGCCCGCGCATCCGCGTCCCGTACAGGAAGGTGACGCCCGCCTTGCGGGCCCGGCGCTCCAGGAGCTGTTCCACCTCGTACTGCGGGGTGACCAGCACATAGGGGAAGCGCGAGTGCAGGCGCGTCGGGTCGAGCGTGGCGTGGCCGAAGAGCCGCAGCTTCTCGATGGGGTGGCCCCGCTCGGCCAGTTCGTCGGCGAGGCCGCGCGCGTCGAACTGCTCCATGGTGCGGGCGTGCACGACGAGGGCGCGGGAGAGGTTGCTGATGGTGTCCGCACGCCGCTCGACGAGGCCGACGGCGTGCCCCGCCTCCGCCAGGTCACCGGCGAGCAGCAGGCCGGTCGGCCCCGCGCCGACGACGAGCACGTCGTACGTGTCGCGCGTGCCGTGTGAGCTGCGCGAGCCGTCGTGCCGCTCGGGCTCAGGGGTGCGGTTCATGGCTGCCTCCTCGGATCGGCCGCGCCGCCTGGTGGGCCGCGGGGTCGAGGTCGGGATCAGGATCTGGGTCAACAAGTGTTGGTCAACGCTTGTTGGCAAGAGTAGGAGCGCGTGCATGGCGCGTCAACAGGTGTTGGCCTACTGTTGTTGGCATGGATCCAGATCCGGCCACCCCCACCCCGCCCCCCGCCCCGGAGCCCGCCCCCGCGCCGCCCCGCCGCTCCGACGCCACCCGCGCCGCGATCCTCGATGCGGCCCGCGACCGCTTCGCCGCCGACGGCTACGACCGCGCCACCATCCGCGCCATCGCCCGCGACGCGGGCATCGACCCGTCGATGGTGATGCGCTACTACGGCAACAAGGAGGGCCTCTTCGCCGCCGCCTCCGCCGTCGAGCTGGGCCTGCCCGACGCCTCCACGGTGGCGCGCGAGGAGGCGGGCGAGCGGGTGGTGCGGCACTTCCTGAGCCGCTGGGAGGTCGACGAGACGCTGAACGCGATGCTCCGCGTCGGTGTCACCAACGACGCGGGCAGGGAGCGGCTGCGGTCCGTCTTCCAGGACCAGGTGGAGCCGCTGTTCGTGGCGCTCTCCCCGGAACGGGACAAGGAGGCCGCCGTGCGCCGCGCCGCGCTCGCCGCCTCGCAGATCCTGGGCCTGGCGCTGGTCCGCTACGTGATGCGGCTGCCGCCCGCCGTGGCGCTGACCCACGACGAGGTCGTGGCCTGGCTGGCGCCGACGATCCAGCGCTATCTGACGGCGGAGGGGCCGGAAGCGGAACTCTGACGAGTCCGGCGGGGCGGCGCGCGCGGGGAAGGGGCCCGCACGGGCCCGCATGCGAAAGGCCCCTCCCGTGGGAGGGGCCCGTCGCGCCGCGCGCTCAGCAGTCGTCGGGTGCGGTCTTGCCCGCGAAGCGGTCGCCGAGCCAGGCGACGACGTCGTTCACGGCCTGGTTGTCGGCCAGCAGATGCTCGCCCGGGTAGAGCTTCCACGTGGTGGGGATCTTCGCCTGGCAGTACGCGGCCCGCGTCGCGTCCTCCGTCTCGGTGGGGATCACCTCGTCGGCCAGACCCCGGTACTGGAGGACGGGGAAGCCGATCTCGTGCTTCGCGCCCGAGCCCGCGGGGCCGACGCCGACACCGAGCTTCTGCGCGTCGACGACCTCGCCCCACGTCTTCCCGTCGGTCCCCTTGAGCGCGTAGATCTCGTCCAGGGTGTAGCCCTCGGTCGTGAAGTTCTCCAGCTTCTGGAACGGGAACCCGGTCAGCGTGCCCACGAGGCAGACGGACTTGGCCTTCGCCACCGCGTCCCTGCCCTGCTGGTTCAGCAGCCCGTCGAAGGGCATGGCCGGATACGCGGCGGCGAGCCCGATCACCGCGTCGGCCAGGAAGCCCGCGAACGCCTGGCCGTTGAGCGCCTTCGCGACCACCTTCAGATCCCCTGGCACGCCGCCGGACGCGTCGCCGACGATGTTCAGCTCGGGCGCGTACGCCTTGGCGAGCTGCACCGCCCACAGGCTGGCCGAGCCGCCCTCCGAGTAGCCCCAGAGGCCGACCTTGGTCTTCTTGTCCAGCCCGCTGCCGGGGACGTTGGGCGCGGCCCGCGCGATGTCGAGCAGCGCGTGGCCCGCGTCGGTGCCCGCGACGTACGGGTGCGTCCTGCCCTTGAGGTACCCGGCGCCGTCGGTGGCGGCCACCGCGTAACCGGCCTTGAGGGAGGCGGCGATGTTGTCGCCCTCGTACATGTCCTGGAACTGGCCAGCGAGCTGCTTGGAGAACGCGCACTGCTGGCCCAGGCCCAGGGTGCCGGGGTTGAAGGCCACGACGGGACGGGTGCCGGGCCCCTTCCAGGCCGCCCTGGGCACGGCGACGGTGCCGGAGACGGCGACCGGCCTGCCCGCGTTGTCCTTCGAGGCGTACTGGACCTTCCAGGCCGTCATGTCGATGTTGCCGGGCACGTGGGGCAGCGTGACCTGGCGGCAGGAGATGACCTCACCGGGCGTGCCGGGGACGTTCTGGGGCGGTGTGTAGATCTGGTCGTCGCTCGCCTCGCAGCTCTGGGCCGCGGTCGCCGCGCTCGTCGTATCCGCCGCGCCCGTCGCGTCCGAGGCGTTCGCCCGCGGGGCCTCCTGGGCGTTCGCGGTCACCCCCGTCGCGCTCAGCCCGCCGCCCAGCACGGCTGCCGCGCCGAGCACCGCCAGCCATTTCCCTCTTCTGCTCCTCGCCCTCACCAATGCTCATCCCTTCGCGATGGGTGCGCTTACGCCGGCCAATGACGGCGGTGACGCTACGGACGGGCCGAGGGAGCCGATAGTTATTCAACTGAGTGTCAACAACGCGGGAGTTGTGGCAGGTGAGCAGGCCACGGGTCCGGACCTCGCCGGTGTCCCGCGCGTTCCACGCACAGAGAACGGGGTGAGGTGCGCTCATCACCTCGGTCTTCACCCATACGGAGGAAATGACATGCGGTGTTATGCGCTGAATCGTCTCTGCGCTGGGGTCGTCAGCGCAGGTCCCGTAGCCTGCAAAACCTCAGGCCCCAGCCCCCGGCCGTCTGCGCGCCGCACCGCGACCACGTTCGGCATTCAGGCCAGGAGCCTTGCCCATGACCGCCATCCTCCATCACGCCGGTCCTCACCACGATGCGTACTGGCTGGTGAAAGCCGCCGGTGAACTCGACATCGCCACTCTCCCCCTGCTGGAGCACGATCTCCACGCGGCCCTGGTGCGTCCCGCCGTGCCGCGGCTGATCATCGATCTGCGCCCCGTCACCTTCCTGGACTGCGCGGGCCTCGGCCTGCTGTGCCGCGTCAGGGGCCGGGTGCGGCGGCGCGAGGGCTGGCTGCGGCTGGTCTACGCGGCACCGGCGGCCGTCCGGCTCTTCGCCTACGCCGGTCTCACGAGCGCCTTCCCCGCCCACGCCTCGGTCGACGACGCGCTCCGGGGCATCCCCTCGGCGGCCCATGACGCGGATCAGGCGGGCGGAAGGGGCGGAACGGGCGGGCGCGGCGGCCCTGGGCGCATGGGCGGTGCGTGGGGCGGCTGGAGCGGGGCGGGCGGCGAGGGGCGCTGAGCCGGAGCGGCGGGGCGCGGCGGTTACGGGCGCGGGCCCGCGAAGCGGATCACGTCGCGCACGTCGCGTACGCGGATCACGTCGCGCACACGGCCGGGCACGCGAGCCGCGCCGGGCACACGACCCGTACCGATCACACGGCTCACGGCCACACCAGGCAGTACGGCTGGTGGCCCGCCTGGTGGAGGCGGTCGGAGAAGTCCTGCCACTCGTGCAGCAGTTGGTAGACGTTGAACGCGTCCTGCGGCCCCGCGCGGTCCGGGACCGTGGACCATATGAACGCCGCCGCGCCCACCGTCTCGTCGCCGACGCCGCGCAGCGGATCGACGACCGTCATGGGGAGCTTCACCACGGCGTAGTCCGGGTGCAGCACGACGAGTTCGAGCGGCGGGACGCGGTACAGGGGTATGCCCTCGATCCCCGTGAGGACCATCGCCGCCATCGTCTCCGGCTTGATCTTGGTGAACATGCCCTGCCCCAGCTCGTCACCGCCGAGCTCCTCGGGGCGCATCGAAATCGGGACCCGAGCGGCTGTCGCGCCGTCCGGCGCGCCGAAGTACTTGTAGGTCACCCCCACTCGGCCGCCACCCTTGCTGCTCCCGCTCTCCGCCGCGTTCCTTCGGTGACGCCCGCGCGCGTGCTCCGGTCCGAGGTCCCCGGTACCCTCGCCGACTCCGCCACCGCGATGCATGTCACCACCCGACCACTCGCGGCTCGCGCCGCGCAACCCGATCATCGTGTCAGAGACCTCCCCGCCACACGGCCCGTGAAACGCCGGGCCGTACAAGCGCACGAGGCTCTGACACCATGGCTTACGTGACTTACTCGTACGACGCCCCAGTATCGCAGTCGCTCTTCGACCGTGCCGCCGCCGTGACCCCCGGAGGCGTGAACTCTCCGGTCCGCGCCTTCCGTGCCGTGGGCGGTACGCCCCGGTTCATGGTCTCAGGTGAGGGTCCGTACCTCACGGACGCGGACGGCCGCGACTACGTCGACCTCGTCTGCTCGTGGGGGCCGATGATCCTCGGCCATTCCCACCCCGCCGTCATCGCCGCCGTCCAGGAGGCCGTGGGCCGCGGCACCTCCTTCGGTACGCCCGGCGAGGGCGAGGTGGAGCTGGCCGAGGAGATCGTCGCCCGTATCGCCCCCGTCGAGCAGGTCAGGCTGGTCTCGTCCGGGACCGAGGCCACCATGTCGGCGATCCGGCTGGCGCGCGGGTTCACGGGCCGGGGCAAAGTCATCAAGTTCGCGGGCTGCTACCACGGGCACGTCGACGCGCTGCTCGCAGCGGCCGGGTCCGGTGTGGCCACGTTCGGGCTGCCGGACACCCCCGGTGTCACGGGCGCGCAGGCGGGCGAGACGATCGTGCTGCCGTACAACGATCTGGACGCGGTCCGCGCCGCCTTCGCCGCGAACCCCGGTGAGATCGCCTGCGTGATCACTGAGGCGTCGCCCGGCAACATGGGCGCCGTCCCGCCGCTGCCCGGCTTCAACCAGGGGCTGCGCGAGCTGTGCACCGAGAACGGCGCGCTGTACGTGTCCGACGAGGTGATGACGGGCTTCCGCGTGAGCCGCACCGGCTGGTACGGCATCGACGGCGTCACCCCTGACCTGATGACCTTCGGCAAGGTGATGGGCGGCGGCTTCCCCGCCGCCGCCTTCGGCGGTCGCCGGGACGTGATGGAGCACCTCGCGCCCGTCGGCCCCGTCTACCAGGCGGGCACCCTCTCCGGTAATCCCGTCGCCACCGCCGCCGGGGTCGCGCAGCTGCGGCTGCTGGACGAGGGCGCGTACGCGAAGCTGGACGCCACCTCGCTGGAGCTGCGCACGATGGTCACCGAGGCGCTGTCCAAGGCGGGCGTGGCACACCAGGTGCAGGTCGCGGGCAACATGTTCTCGGTCTTCTTCAGCGAGGCGCCCGTCACCGACTACGAGGGGGCCAGGGCGCAGGAGTCCTTCCGCTTCACGCCCTTCTTCCACGCGATGCTGGAGGCGGGCGTGTATCTGCCGCCGTCCGCCTTCGAGTGCTGGTTCGTCTCCACGGCGCTCGACGGGCGCGCACTGGAGCGCGTCGCGGCGGCGCTGCCCGGCGCTGCCCGCGCGGCGGCGGAGGCCACGGCATGAGCGAGGCGAAGCGGCGGGAGGGCGCGGACGAGACGGCGGGCGAACCGGCAGGCGGGACGGTGAACGGGGCGGTGGACGACAAGACCGTGACCGTCGTGCACGTAATGCGGCACGGCGAGGTCGAGAACCCCGAGGGCATCCTCTACGGGCGGCTGCCCGGCTACCACCTCTCCGAGCTGGGCCGTCAGATGGCCGACCGGGTCGCCGAGCACCTGGCCGAGCGTGACATCACCCACGTCGCGGCCTCGCCGCTGGAGCGGGCCCAGGAGACGGCGGCGCCCATCGCCAAGACGCACGGGCTGGACATCGCGTCCGACGAGCGGCTCATCGAGGCGGGCAACATCTTCCAGGGCAAGACCTTCGGCGTGGGCGACGGCGCCCTGCGCAAGCCGGGGAACTGGAGGCATCTGACCAACCCGTTCCGCCCCTCCTGGGGCGAGCCGTACGTGCACCAGGTCGTCCGGATGATGGGCGCGCTCGAGGCGGCCAGGGACGCGGCGCGCGGGCACGAGGCCGTCGTCGTCAGCCATCAGCTCCCCATCTGGACCCTGCGCAGCTTCGTCGAGCGCCGCAGGCTCTGGCACGACCCGCGCAGACGGCAGTGCACGCTCGCCTCGCTGACCCGGTTCACCTTCCTCGGCAACCGGATCGTGGCCGTCGGCTACACGGAACCCGCGCGCGATCTGGTGCCCCCGCATCTGCTCGCGGGTGCGAAGCAGGTCAAGGGCGCCAAGGGGTTCGGCGCCTGAGCACGCGTCTCCCGGCGGGCGACCAGGGCTGAGCAGCCTTTACGGGCCTTTACGGAAGGGACGAGGGGGGCGCGGAAGATCCCTCGGACGCCCATGCGAAACTTTTCACATGAGCCAGACCCGCGCCTCCCGACGCCGCGCGACCCTGCTGACCGCGGGGGCGGTGGCCAGCGCTCTCGTCCTGGCCGGATGCGGCAAGGGGGAGACCGGCACGTCCTCGGGCGACACCAAGTTCGTCCAGGGCACCGGCCAGATCACCAAGGTCGCCCAGGGCAAGCGCCAGACCGCACCGGACATTTCAGGCAAGGGCGTCGACGGCGGTGACCTGAAGCTCTCCGACTACAAGGGCAAGGTCGTCGTCCTCAACGTCTGGGGCTCCTGGTGCGCGCCCTGCCGCGCCGAGGCACCCAACCTCGCCGCGGTCGCCAAGGACACCGAGGGCAAGGACGTCCAGTTCCTCGGGATCAACACCCGCGACCTGGACAAGGCCAACGCCAAGGCGTTCGAGCGCAACTACGGGGTGGAATACCCCAGCTTCTACGACCCCAGCGGCAAGCTGATCCTGAAGTTCCCGCGCGACAGCCTCTCCCCCCAGGCCATCCCGTCCACGCTCATCCTGGACGGGAACGGGAAGATCGCCGTACGCGCGCTCAAGGAACTCAGCGAGAAGGAACTGCGCTCCGCGCTGGACCCGCTCATCGCCGAGAACGCGAAGAAGTGACCGAAGAAGTGACCTCCGCATGAGGACCTCCGCATGAGCGCGTTCGCCGTCGGCCTCGCCTCGGCCGGCACCGGCATGAACCAGACCGTCCTCTCCGGGGCGCTGCTGCTGGCGCTGCCCGTGGCGCTCCTCGGCGGGCTCGTCTCGTTCTTCTCACCGTGCGTGCTGCCGCTGGTGCCCGGCTACCTCTCGTACGTCACAGGCGTCAGCGGCACCGACCTGGCCGAGGCCAGACGCGGGCGGATGTTCGCGGGCGCCGGGCTGTTCGTGCTCGGCTTCACCGCGGTCTTCGTCTCCGGCGGCGCGCTCTTCGGCGGTTTCGGCGCACAGCTCCAGGAGCACAAGGAGATCATCTCCCGGGTGCTGGGCGTCCTCACGATCCTGCTGGGGCTCGCCTTCATGGGGGCGATGGGGCCGCTGTCCCGCTTCACGTCCCGCGAATTCCGCATCCACCGCAGACCCGCCATCGGGCTCGCGGGCGCGCCCATGCTCGGGGTGCTGTTCGGCATCGGCTGGACCCCCTGCATCGGGCCCACACTGGCCGCCGTGCAGACCCTCGCCATCAGCGAGGGGAGCGCAGGACGGGGCGCGCTGCTGACGACGGCGTACTGCCTCGGTCTTGGTGTCCCCTTCATCGTCGCCGCCCTCGCCTTCCGTCGCGCGCTCGGCGCCTTCGGCTGGGTGAAGCGGCACTACGCGTGGGTGATGCGGATCGGCGGCGGCATGCTGGTCGCCGTGGGCGTCCTGCTCGTCACCGGGATCTGGGACCTGATCGTGTACGACCTTCAGGTCTGGTCGTCCGACTTCACCGTGGGGATCTGATCAATGAGTAACACCGGCGCGGGACCCCAGCGGACCCGGGAACGCCCCGCCGAGGAGGCCGCCGACCTCGGCGAAGCCGGGTCGCAGCTGTCCACGGCGCCCCAGGAGGACCAGGGCACCGCACGCCCCGGCTCCTTCGGCGGCGTCCGCGCGCCGGGCGCGAGAGGCGGCGCTGTCTGGTGGGGCCGCGAGGCGCTCGGCTGGTTCCGCTGGTTCTGGCGGCAGCTCACCTCGATGCGGGTCGCGCTGCTCCTGCTGTTCCTGCTCTCCCTCGCGGCGATCCCCGGCTCGATCATTCCGCAGACGTCCGTGGACAGCGTCAAGGTCGAGAACTTCCACGAGAAGCACGACGTCCTGGCGCCGATCTACGACAAGCTCCAGCTCTTCGACGTCTACACCTCGGTGTGGTTCTCCGCGATCTACATCCTGCTGTTCGTCTCGCTGGTCGGCTGCATCGTGCCGCGCACCTGGCAGTTCGTCGGCCAACTGCGCAGCCGCCCCCCGCGCGCCCCGAGCCGCCTGGACCGGATGCCCGCGTACACCACGTGGCACACCGAGGCGGCCCCCGAGGACGTGCTCGGCGCTGCCCGCACACTGCTGCGCCGCAAACGGTTCCGGGTGCACGCCGACGGTGACGCCGTCGCCTCCGAGAAGGGCTATCTGCGCGAGACGGGCAACCTGCTCTTCCACATCGCGCTGATCGTGCTGCTGCTGGCGTTCGCGGCCGGGCAGTTGTGGAAGTCCGAGGGCAACAAGCTGATCATCCAGGGCGACGGCTTCGCGAACACGCTCACGCAGTACGACGACTTCAAGTCCGGGTCCCTGTTCACCGCCGACGACCTCGACTCCTTCGGCTTCACGCTCAAGGACTTCCACGCCACCTACGAGAAGAGCGGCCCCAACAAGGGCACAGCGCGCTCGTACCGCGCCGACATCTCCTACTGGGAGGGCGCGGACGGCAAGGAGAAGAAGACCTCGATCGAGGTGAACCACCCGCTCAACGTGGGCGAGTCCAAGGTCTATCTGATGGCCAACGGCTTCGCGCCCGTCGTCTCCGTCAAGGACGGGCAGGGCAACACCGCCTACCGGGGCCCGGTCGCCTTCCTCCAGCAGGACAACAACCTCACCTCGTCCGGCGTCGTCAAGGTCACCGACTACCGGGACGCGAAGAACCGCAAGGACCAGCTCGGCTTCCAGGGCTTCTTCGTGCCGACGTTCGCGCCCGACTCGGGCACGATGTTCTCCCAGTCCCCGACCCTGTCCAACCCGGTGCTCTTCCTCACCGCCTACCACGGTGACCTGGGGCTCGACTACGGCGCGGCGCAGAACGTCTACCAGCTCGACACCAAGAACCTGAAGCAGTTCAAGAACAAGGACGGGTCGCCGCTCGCCAAGAAGATGCAGCCCGGCGACTCGATGAAGCTGCCGGACGGCGCGGGCACCCTCAAGTTCGAGGGCGTCAAGAAGTGGGCCAACTTCCAGGTCTCCCACCAGGTCGGCAACGGCTGGGCACTGGGCGGCGCGCTCGCCGCCATCGGCGGCCTCGCCGGGTCGCTGTTCATCCAGCGCCGCCGGGTGTGGGTGCGCGCCGTGGCCGGTGCTGACGGGCGTACGGTCGTGGAGATGGCGGGGCTCGGCCGGAGCGAGTCCGCCGCGCTGCCCGAGGAACTCGGCGATCTCGCCGTCGACATGCAGGCCGAGGCGCCTGCGGTAGCAGAAGCAGAAGCCGAAGCGGAAGCTGCTGGATCTGCCGGAACCGCCGGGTCCGGCGGGTCTGCCGGATCTGCTGACGAAGGAGCAGGCAAGTGACAATCCTCGCCGCTGAAACGAACGAGAGTCTCGCTCAGATCAGCAACTATCTGATCTATTCGGCGATGGCCGTCTACGTCCTCGCCTTCCTCGCCTACATCGCGGAGTGGGTGTTCGGCAGCCGCAGCAAGGTGGCGCGTACGGCCGCCGCGCTGAAGCCGAGGTCCGCCCCGGCGGAGGGCGCGGGGTCCGCAGGGTCCGCCGGGTCGGGGGCCAAGGCCGAGGAGGGCGGCGGCACGGCCGTCCTGGAGCGGCCCAAGGTCGTCACCCGGTCCGCAGCGGGCCGCCGCGGCGACCTGCCCGACGGTCCCGGCGCCGCCGCCGGAGACGAGCAGGGCGACCTCTACGGGCGCGTCGCGGTCTCCCTGACCGTGCTCGCGTTCCTGTTCCACGCGGCCGGCGTGCTCACCCGCTCGCTGTCCGTGCAGCGCGCCCCGTGGGGCAACATGTACGAGTTCTCGACGGCCTTCTCCATGGTCGCCGTCGCCGGATACCTCGGCTTCCTCCTCGCGAAGAAGAAGGTCCGCTGGATCGGGCTGCCGCTGGTCACCACCGTCCTGCTCGACCTCGGGCTCGCCGTGACGGTCCTCTACACCGAGAGCGACCAGCTCGTGCCCGCGCTCCACTCGTACTGGCTGTGGATCCACGTCTCCCTGGCCATCATCTGCGGCGCGCTCTTCTACCTCGGCTTCGTCTCGACGATCCTCTACCTCTTCCGCGACGCCTACGAGGTCAAGCTGATGCGCGGCGGCTCGCCCGGCAGCTTCGCCGTCTCGGTCATGGAGCGGCTGCCCTCGGCGAACTCACTGGACAAGTTCGCCTACCGGATCAACGCGGCCGTCTTCCCCTTCTGGACCTTCACCATCGTCGCGGGCGCGATCTGGGCCGGCGACGCGTGGGGCCGCTACTGGGGCTGGGACCCCAAGGAGGTCTGGTCCTTCATCACCTGGGTCGCCTACGCCTGCTACCTCCACGCGCGCGCCACGGCGGGCTGGAAGGGCCGCAAGGCGGCGACCCTGGCGCTGCTCGCGTTCGCCTGCTTCCTGTTCAACTACTACGGCGTCAACTTCATGTTCGGCGGCAAGCACTCGTACGCGGGCGTGTGACGGCGACGACCTGAGCGGTTCGGAGGGGGAGGGCACGCGCCCTCCCCCTCCGGCGTGTCCGGGCCCGCGACGGGGCTGCGGTGACCCCCGGCGCGCGGGGCGGGGGCGGGCGCGCGAAGGTGGAGGGCATGGACGCACAGAGCTTCATCCCGTACGGCACCTCCGCCAGCCGCGGAGAGGCCCACACGCTCCATTACGAGCTGCGCTGTCCCCACCCTGTGGACGCCGTCTGGCGCGCGGTCGCCACGCCCGGCGGGCTGCGGTCGTGGCTGGCGGCGACGGGGCAGTTCGAGCCCGGGCCCGGCGGCGCGGTGGCGCTGCGCTGGCTGGGGGACGACGACGGGGGCGCCGTGCTCGCGCCCGGGAGGATCACCGCCTGGAGGAAGGGGCGGCTCGTGGAGTACACCGTGGACGTGTACGGGACGGTCCGCTTCGCGCTTCGCTCCTCTGGAGGACAGGCCGACACGCTGGTGCGGTTCAGCAACGACTTCACCGGGTCGGGGGAGAGGCGGCTCGACGCGCTGGTGGGCTGGCACCGGCGCTTCGAAGCCCTGGCCCACGCCCTCGCGGGCACCCCGGCCCACCCGACGGACCCTGCCCACGCGACGGCGCTGCGTGCTGCGTACGCGGAGAGAACGTGACGGCCCCTTCGCGGGGCTGCGGAAGGAAACGGTGGGTTGCCGCGTCACGCTGGTGTGCCCCTTCACGGGGTGCGGGGTGATGGCCACACGGGGTGCACGGTTCTTGTTGGGGTGCGCTCTGTGGGTGCCCCTTGGGGTTTCGTCAGCGATGCTCGGGCCGGTGGCACGGGTTGTGCCCACCCTCCCCCAGCTAACGCTGGGCGGTGCCCCCTCGCCAGCGGGACGATTGCCCACAACGTTTGGGTGCCGTTGCCCGGCGGGGCGGCGTCGTGTGGCTGGGCGTCGTGTTCGGCTGCCTGGCCGGTGGCTTCGGCGCGGCGTATGGAGCGGTAGTACGCGGCTGGCGCCGCGTGATTCTTGGCTGGCGCCGGTGGTTGTGGGGTTGCTGTGTGGTGGGGGTCGGCGCCGCGCCGGGGTGTCTCCTCGGGCGATACGGCATCGTCGTCGGCTCTCCGCCCGGTGACTCGCTGCCCTGCGGGGACACCCCGCCACACCACCTCCCACCCGGTGGCCAACCTCCAGCCGGTGCCCCCTCCGCTTGTTCCCATGCTGTGGACCGGCGCCACCCCTGTTGTGGGCAGGCGTTCCGCATGGCGAGGGGGCACCTCCCAGCGGTAGCTGGGGGAGAGGGGGGCACAACCCGTGCCACCGGGCCGCAGCACGTGAACGAGACCGCAGGGGGCACCGGGCTGCGTCCGGTGAGGGATGGGCGTCAGGGGAGGGTGATGGAGGTGAGCTTGGTGCGGAGGTAGGTGTGGGAGTCGACCGGGGCGTAGGGCGTGTGGCCCACGGGGGCGGGGAGGGGTTCCACACACGTACCCGGGTCGCACTCGTAGAAGTACACGAGTGACATCAGCTCCTCCCCGGGCGCGTCCCCGGGCGGCGGAAGGACCCGGTGCCGCCCGGACCGCCACCGGTCCCCCGTCCAGCGGGCCATGAGGTCGCCGATGTTGACCGTGAACGCGTCGGGATCGTAGGGCGCGTCCTCCCAGCCGCCCTCGTCCGTGAAGATCTGGAGGCCGCCCTTGCCGTGCTGCCGGTCCAGCACGGTGACCGTGCCGAAGTCCGTGTGCGGCCCGATGCGGAACTGCCCCGGCGCGGGCACGCCGACCCGCTCCGTGCCCGGATACCAGTTGATGTTGAAGCCCCACGTGGGATGCCCGGTGTGCCGGGTGAAGAAGTCCCGTTCCTGGCCGAGCGCCACCCCGAGCAGTTCCAGCAGCGCGTCGGACAGCGCCCGCATCCGCGCGACGTACGCCTCCACCAGCCCGCGCAGCCCGGGCACCTCGGCGGGCCAGACGTTCGGCAGGAACCACTCCGCGTCGACCTCGGGGTCGCCCGAGGCCGTGTCGGCGGCCAGTGACCAGGACTCCTTGAGGTCGGGCGGGGTCTCGGTGCCCTCCGCGTAGCCGTTGGCCTCGGCGCCGGGGCCGAGCCAGCCGCGTCCGCCGACGCGTACGGCGTACGGCCGCTTCGTCTCCTCCGGCAGCGTGAAGAACTCCCGCGCGGCGGCGCGGATGCCCGCGCGCAGCCCCGGATCCACCCCGTGCCCCGTCACCAGCAGGAACCCGGCGGTGCGCAGGGCCTCGTCCACCGTACGGGCGGTCGTGGCGCGTGCCTCGTCGTCGCCGGAGAGCCAGGGCCGCAGGTCGATCGTCGGCACGCGTGAGATGCGCGGGCTGCTCGGGTCGCTCATCGGCCGATGTCCTCGTTCCACAGCTCGGGCTTGTCGCGGATGAAGCCGGTCATCAGCTCCGCGCACGCGGCGTCGTCCAGCAGCATGATTTCCACGCCCAGCCCGGCCAGCCAGTCGTGCCCGCCCTGGAAGGTCCGCGCCTCCCCGATGACCACTCGCGGGATGCCGAACTGGCGCACAAGGCCGCAGCAGTACCAGCAGGGCGAGAGCGTGGTGACCATCGTCGTGTCCGCGTACGTGCGCCGGCGTCCGGCGGCGCGGAAGGCCGCCGTCTCCGCGTGCGCCGACGGGTCGCCGTCCTGGACGCGGCGGTTGTGGCCGCGGCCCAGGAGTGTGCCGTCGGCCCCGTAGAGCGCGGCGCCGATGGGGACGCCGCCCTCGGCCAGCCCGGCCCGCGCCTCCGCGACGGCCGTCTCCAGCAGTTCCCTCGCCGTGCCCCGCTCCATGTGCGCCACCACACCACTCTCCGTGCCGGGCGGCACGCTGGCAACGGAGCGCGGGATCAGCGCGGGGGTTCCTCGGAGCCGCCGCCGTTCTCGCGGCGGCGCAGTTCCTCCTCGCGGCGGCGCAGGTCGTCCTCCCACTGCTTCAGGTGCGCGTCGTCGTCCTGGTCCCTGGACGCGTCCGAGGGAGCCGGGTCGGGGGCCGGGGCCGGCTTCGCGTCGTCCTGCGGGGCCGGGGAGGGGTCCCGCTTGGTCTTGTCGTCGCCGAGAGACTTGAGGAAGTCCGGGTTGTCGTCGGGCGCGACCCAGCGGCGCTCCTGCGGCTTCGTGGCGCCGTAGGGGGCGTTCTTACGGGGGCGGCCGACGGCGAACCACGCGATCGGGCCCAGCAGCACCTGGCCGAAGAGCAGGATGATGATCACCCACACGACCTTCGGGAGCTTGCGTACCTCCTTCTCCGGCGTGTTCAGGCAGTCGATGAAGGCGTAGATCCACACCGCCAGGATGAGGAGGAACGGGAGATACCTGAGCATGCGGAACGCCCCCTGGGTGCGAGCTGAAGCGGCGCGGCGGACAACGGATCGGAAGGCCGCCGTACAGGGCCCAGCCTAACGGTCGGCCGCAACCTTCCGGCCGTCGAGCCGCCGCCCGGCGCCCGGGACGGGCCGCCGTCCGGCCCCCGGGGACGACGCCCGGGGGCGAGCCGGAAATCGGGATGTCGGATACTGGGGCGTATGGCATACGACGATCTCCGCTCGCTGCTGCGGGCGCTGGAGCGTGACCGGGACCTGAAGCGGATCAAGGCCGAGGTGGACCCGTATCTCGAAGTCGGGGAGATCGTCGACCGGGTCCAGAAGGCCGGTGGGCCCGCGCTGCTCTTCGAGAACGTGAAGGGCTCGTCGATGCCGCTGGCGATGAACGTCTTCGGCACCGACAGGCGGCTGCTGAAGGCGCTCGGGCTCAGCTCGTACGGCGAGATCTCCGAGAAGATCGGCGGCCTGCTGAAGCCGGAGCTGCCCCAGGGCTTCATGGGCATGCGCGAGGCGTTCGGCAAGCTCGGCTCCGTCGCGCACGTGCCGCCGAAGAAGGTCAAGGAAGGGCCCGTCCAGGAGGTCGTGTACCAGGGCGACGAGGTGGACCTGGAGAAGCTGCCCGCGCTCTTCACCTGGCCCGAGGACGGCGGCTCGTTCTTCAACCTGGGCCTCACCCACACCAAGGACCCCGAGTCCGGCATCCGCAACCTCGGCCTCTACCGACTCCAGCGCCACGACCGCCGCACCATCGGCATGCACTGGCAGATCCACAAGGACAGCCGCAACCACTACCAGGTCGCGGCGCGGCGCGGTGAGAAGCTGCCCGTCGCCATCGCCTTCGGCTGCCCGCCCGCCGTGACGTACTCCTCGACGGCGCCGCTGCCCGGGGACATCGACGAGTACCTGTTCGCGGGGTTCCTCCAGGGCAAGCGCGTCGAGATGGTCGACTGCAAGACCGTGCCGCTCCAGGTGCCCGCGGACGCCGAGGTGGTCCTGGAGGGCTGGCTGGAGCCCGGCAAGATGCTCCCCGAGGGCCCCTTCGGCGACCACACCGGCTTCTACACGCCGCAGGAGGACTTCCCCGCGCTGACGATCGACTGCGTCACGACGCGCCGGAGGCCGCTGCTCCAGTCGATCGTCGTGGGACGGCCTCCGACGGAGGACGGGCCGCTGGGGCGGGCCACCGAGCACTTCTTCCTGCCCCTGCTCAAGATCATCGTGCCGGACATCGTGGACTACCACCTGCCGGAGTCGGGCGGCTTCCACAACTGCGCGATCGTCTCGATCGACAAGAAGTACCCGAAGCACGCACAGAAGGTCATGCACGCGATCTGGGGCGCGCACATGATGTCGCTGACGAAGCTCATCGTGATCGTGGACTCCGACTGCGACGTGCGCGATCTCCACGACGTGTCCTGGCGCGCCCTGGGCAACGTCGACTACGCCCGTGACCTCACCGTCGTCGAGGGCCCCGTCGACCATCTCGACCACGCCTCCTACCAGCAGTTCTGGGGCGGCAAGGCGGGCATCGACGCCACGGAGAAACTGCCCGAGGAGGGCTACACACGCGACGGCGGCTGGCCGCACATGATCGTGTCCGACGCGGACACGGCGGAGAAGGTCACCCGCCGCTGGAAGGAGTACGGCCTGTGACCTCGTCAGCGGCCGAGGGCGTCCTCGGGCCCGAGCCCGTGCCCAGCAGCAAGGTCAAGGCGTTCCTGCGGCTGGTGATGATCGAGCACTCGGTCTTCGCCCTCCCCTTCGCCTACATCGCGGCGCTGACGGCGATGTTCCACCAGGACGGCACCGTCCACTGGTGGCAGCTCGTGCTCGTCACCGTCGCCATGGTGGGCCTGCGGACCTTCGCCATGGCGGCGAACCGGATCATCGACCGCGAGATCGACGCCCGCAACCCGCGCACGGCGGGCCGCGAGCTGGTCACGGGCGCCGTGTCCGTGCGCTCGGCGTGGACGGGCGCGCTGGTGGCCGTCGTCGTCTTCCTCGGCGCCGCGGCGCTGCTGAACCCGCTCTGCCTCGCCCTCGCGCCGCTGGCCGTCGTGCCGATGGTGGTCTATCCGTACGGGAAGCGCTTCACGCACTTCCCGCACGCCATCCTCGGGCTCGCGCAGGCCATCGGGCCCGTGGGCGCCTGGCTCGCGGTGACCGGGTCCTGGTCGTGGGACGCGGTGGTGCTGGGCCTGGCCGTCGGCATCTGGATCGGCGGCTTCGACCTGATCTTCGGCTGCCAGGACGTCGCGGCCGACCGCGCGCACGGCGTCATGTCCGTACCGGCCCGCTACGGCATCGCCGCCGCGCTGTACGGGGCGCGGGGCAGCCACGTGGTCACCGTGCTCCTGCTGGCCGCCTTCGGCGCGCTGACCGGGGCCGGGCTCTTCTACTGGACGGGGCTCGTGATCGTCATCGCCGCCTTTGTCTACGAGCACTCCATCGTCAGGCCAGGCGACCTGTCCCGGCTGAACCGGGCCTTCTTCACCGTCAACGGCGTGATCGGCATAGTGCTGTTCGTCTTCGCCCTGCTGGACCTGGTGGTGCGCGGCCTGACGGTGTGAGCGCCTGACCCCTGCGAGGGAGCCCCCCCCCGGGGCAGGGGGCCGTCAGTGCCAGCTCGGCTTGGCGGCGCCCGCCGCACGGGTGCTGGAGGTCATGAACGCCGCCAGCACGCCGCCTATCAGCCCGAAGAGGTGGCCCTGCCAGGAGACCCCCTCGTTCGTGGGCAGCACGCCCCACAGGATCGAACCGTAGAAGAGCGCGACGACGCCACCGAGCGCCACATCCGTTATGCGGCGGTCCACGAAGCCGCGGACCAGCAGATAGCCGAAGAGGCCGAACACGAGCCCGGAGGCCCCGGCGGTGTTGCTCCCCGAGGGGGCTATCAGCCACACGCCCAGGCCGCTGACCACGATGATCGTGAGCGCGACGGCGAGGAAGCGGCCCGTGCCGCGCAGCGCGGCGAGGAACCCGAGCACGAGCAGCGGGACCGTGTTCGCCATCAGATGGCCGAAGCCGAAGTGCATGAAGGCGGCCGGGATCACGTCCACCAGCTCGTCCAAGCGGCGCGGCTCGACGCCGAACGTGTCCAGCGCGTTGCCCGTCGCCTGGTCCATGGCCTCGAAGACCCAGAGCAGCCCCACCCAGAACAGGACCAGCTTCGCCGCCGATCTGGCATTGGACCGTGCGCCGGTGCCGCTCGCACCGGTCTTCTCGTTCCCGTACCCCATCGCGCCTCCCCCCGGAAGAACGTCAGCGGCGGCCTCCGGAGTTCCAGGATGGACTCACGAACCCGTTCTGCCCAGAGCGCCATACATGATCGCGGCCAGCAGATCCTGCGGCTTCAGCTCCTTCGCGCCGCCCGGCGCGTCCACGAAGACCGCCGCGCCGCCGCCGAACTCCAGGCGCAGCGGGAGGTGGGCGGCGCCCTCGCCCTTGCCGCCGTTGCCCGTGAGCTGGCCCAGGTCCATGGTCAGGCCGGTGAGCTGGCCGCGGCGCAGCTCCAGCTCCGCGGTCACGTCGCCGTCCGGGATCGCGTCCGGGTCCACCTGGGCGCCCAGCGGCTTCAGCGCCGCGGACAGGTCGTCGGCCGCCGCGCGGCCCGGCAGCGTCATCCGTACGATCTCGGCGCCCCCGCGCTCGCCCGCGGCCTTGAAGGACGCGTGCTCGGCGAGCGTCTTCTCCATCCCGTGCAGGAACTCCCGCTGCGACTGCCCGTCAAGACCCGAGCCCACGGCCGTGGCCTCCTTGACCCCCTGGCTGGTCCGCCTGCCCTCCTCGGCCACGGCCCGACCGGTTCCGCGCCGGGCGTCCTCGCCCTTGCCCTTCTTGGCGTCCTTGGCGGCCTCGCGGTTCTTGGCGCGCTCGGACAGGGTCTCGGCGGCCCGCGCGAAGTCGTCGAACGCGTCCGGATCGACCCGGACCCACTTGCCCTTCAGCGCGTCGCGCGCCGAGTGCAGCGACAGAGGCAGGTCGTCGGCCAGCGCGACGGTCTCGGCGGCGTCCGCGCGCGCCTCGGCCGAGCCTCCCGTCTGGGCGACGAGAGTCTGGAGCGCCACCCGCAGATAGAGCCTGTCGTGCACGGACTTGACGCCGAACACGTCCCGGCCCCCGAAATTGAGGGCCGCCGCCATGTCGGCGGCGTCTGACGTCTTCATCTCCTTGAGCGGGGTCTCCGTGTCGCCCGAACCCACCGAGAGGGTCAGCTCGGCGCGCGACAGCAGCCGCGCCTCCTTGAAGGAGGGCGAGCCGCCCCGTGCCTTCTCCAGGAAGGTGTACGCGTCCTTCGTCGTGCCGTCGACGGAGGCCATGACCGTGGCCGAGGGCTGGTCGCCGAGCTTCTCGAAGGCGGACTTGACCTTGAGGCCGGTCGTCAGCTTCTCCGTCGTCGAGCAGGCGGAGAGGGTGGCGGTGGTGGCGAGGGTGACGCAGGTCGCTGCGGCGGCGAGTCGCATACGTGAGCGGATGACGGACATCCCCCGATGCAACAGCATGCCCCCTCCCCGACGCCAGTTCCCGAAGAAACGCAGGGTTGCCCCTTCACCGTGGTGTGCCCCTTCACGGGGTGCGGGGTGAAGCCCACACGGGGTGCCCGTTTCTCGCAGGGGTGCGCCTTGCCTGGCGCCCTCTTGGGGTTTCGTTCGCGTGCTGCGGGCCGGTGGCACGGGTTGTGCCCACCCGTCCCGCCAGCGGGACGATTGCCCACAACAGTTTTGGCGCCGTCGCCAGTGGGGCGCCCCCCGGGTTTCGTGTTCGGCTGCCTGCCGGTGGCTTCGGCGCGGCGTGTGGTGACGGTGCGTCGCGGCTGGCGCCGCGTGATTCATGGCTCGGACCGTGGATATGGGGCCCGTGTGTGGTGGGGGTCGGCGCCGCGCCGGGGTGTCTCCTCGGGCGTAAAGGTCTCACTTTCGGCTTTCGGCCGGTGACTTGCTCGCCCTGCGGGGACACCCCGCCACACCACCTCCCACCCGGTGGCCACCAGCACCACTGTTGTGGGCAGGCGTTCCGCAGGGCGGAACGGGTGGGCACAACCCACCCACCGGCCCGCAGCACGCCAACGAAACCCCAGGGGGCACCCCGGGGCTGCGCACCCCCGCGAAGGGGGGTGGAGATTGGCCGACCCGGAGTGGCAGTGGGCCACCGGCGGGACGGGGACGCGGTGGGGTGTCCCCGCAGGTCGAGAAAGTCACCGGCCGAGAGGCGACGACGAAAGCTTCACGCCGAGGAGACACCCCGGCGCGGCACCGGACACCCTGCACCCACGCGCCCACAACCACGGTCGAAACCCAGACTCACGCGGCGCCAGCCGCATCGCACCGCAACCACACGCCGCGCCGAAGCCACCACCCGCACCCGACCGGCGACGGCACACCAAAAAGTTGTGGGCAATCGTCCCGCGGGCGGGACGGGTGGGCACAACCCGTGCCACCGGCCCGCAACACGCGAACGAACCCCCCAAGGGGCACCCACAGCAGGCGCCCCCTGCGAGAAACGGGCACCCCGTGTGGGCTTCACCCCGCACCCCGTGAAGGGGCACACCAGCGTGAAGGGCCAACCCCCCGTTTCATTTCCCCAACGTGCCGGACCAGCGCTCGTAGAGCTTGTGGGGGGTGCCCGCGGAGTCGAGGACGCGGCCGGCGACGAAGTCGACGAGGTCCTGGATACCCGTCGCGCCGGCGTAGAACGCGGGCGACGCGGGCATGACCACGGCCCCCGCCTCGTCGAGCGACACGAGGTGCCGCAACGTCTGCCCGTTCAGCGGAGTCTCCCGCACCGCGAGCACCAGCGTCCGCCGCTCCTTGAGCGTGACGGAAGCGGTCCGCTGGAGGAGGTCCTTGGAGAGGCCGAGCGCCACCCCCGCCACACACGCCGTGCTGGCGGGCACGATGAGCATCCCCTTCGCCGGGTAAGAGCCGGAGGACGGCCCGGCCGCGAGGTCCCCCGCGGCCCAGTGCCGTACGCGGGACAGAGGCAGCGCGGCGACTTCGGGAGCGAACGCGTCGGGCGTGCCGTCCGCGCCGCGGGAGAGCCAGCGGCGGAGGTCTTCGTCGGCGTGCGCGTCGCGGAAGGGGTGGCCCGTCTCGTCGAGGATCGTCAGCCGTGAGGCGCGGCTGACGACAAGGTCCACGTCCTCTCCCGCGTGCAGCAGTGCCCGCAGCACCGCGGCGGCGTACGGCGTCCCGGAGGCACCGGACACGCCGACGATCCAGGGGCGGCGCTCGGTCGTACGGTCGGTCGCATCGGTCACGGCACCGAGCGTACGTGGCGTACGGGGCGGACCGCGGCCGTCAATCCCTGGCACGGCATGCCTTAAATTCGTCCTCGGAGAATGCAGGGAGCCCCAGGGACACGGAACACCGGAACACGAACGGAAGGCACCAGGACGTTATGGACGCGGTGGACAGGCAGCTCATTCAGGCGCTGCGCGAGAACGGCAGGGCTTCCTACGCCGAGCTGGGCCGCCTCGTCGGCCTCTCGGGGCCCAGCGTCACGGACCGCATCAACCGCCTGGAGACGGCCGGAGTGATCACGGGCTACCGGGCCACCGTGGACGCGACCTCGCTCGGGCTGGGGGTCACCGCGCTGATCGGGGTGCAGCTCTCGGACGCGACGGACCACGAGGAGGTGGCGACGCGGCTGCGGGAGCTGAACGAGGTGGAGGACTGCTGGTTCATCGCGGGCGACGACTCGTACATGCTCAAGGTGCGTGCCACCGACGTGATCGGTCTGGAGAGCATCATCCGCCGTCTCTCCGGCACCAAGGGCGTCTCGCGCACGCGGACCACGATCGTGCTCTCCACCAAGTGGGAGAACCGGGTCGGCGAGCTGCCCGAGCAGGCGTAGCGCCCCGCCCCGAGCAGGCGTGACGCCGGGAGTGGGGGCGCCGCCGCCCGCGGCCGGGACGCCGCAGGTGGGGGAGTAGGCTCGACAAGGCGCTCGAAGCAGTCGGGAGCGGCCCGAAGCAGACATCCGAGGAGGGGCGACGCATGGACGGTGGGCTCAAGCGCGAGCTGGAGGAGAAGGTCCGTTCCGGTGAGCGGCTCACCCGTGAGGACGGCATCGCCCTCTACGAGTCCGACGACCTGGCGTGGCTGGGCGGGCTCGCCCACGAAGTGCGTACGCGCAAGAACGGCGACGTCGTTCACTTCAACATCAACCGCCACCTCAACATGACCAACGTGTGCACGGCCTCGTGCGCGTACTGCTCGTTCCAGCGGAAGCCGGGCGAGAAGGACGCGTACACCATGCGCATCGAGGAGGCCGTGCGGCTGGCGAAGGCCATGGAGGGCGACAAGCTCACCGAGCTGCACATCGTCAACGGCCTGCACCCGACGCTGCCGTGGCGCTACTACCCGCGCTCGCTCAGCGCGCTGAAGGAGGTGCTCCCGGAGACGGTCTCGCTGAAGGCGTTCACCGCGACCGAGATCCAGCACTTCGAGAAGATCTCGGGTCTGGACGCGAGCGAGATCCTGGACGTGCTGATCGAGTCCGGTCTGGAGTCGCTGACCGGCGGCGGCGCGGAGATCTTCGACTGGGAGGTCCGCCAGCACATCGTCGATCACGACACCCACTGGGAGGACTGGTCGCGCATCCACCGTCTGGCGCACGAGAAGGGCCTCAAGACCCCGTGCACGATGCTGTACGGGCACATCGAGGAGCCCAGGCACCGGGTGGACCACGTGCTGCGGCTGCGGGAGTTGCAGGACGAGACGGGCGGCTTCCAGGTCTTCATCCCGCTGCGCTACCAGCACGACTTCGTGGACATGAAGGACGGCAAGATCCGCAACAAGCTCCAGGCGAGGACGACGATGGCGTCCGGTGCCGAGGCGCTCAAGACGTTCGCGGTGTCGCGGCTGCTGTTCGACAACGTGCCGCACGTGAAGGTCTTCTGGGTCATGCACGGCGTGCAGACGGCCCAGCTCGCGCTCCAGCACGGCGCGGACGACATGGACGGCTCGGTCGTCGAGTACAAGATCACGCACGACGCGGACAACTTCGGCACCCCCGACAAGCTGACGCGCGAGGATCTGCTCGACCTCATCCGCGACGCGGGCTTCCGCCCCGTCGAGCGCAACACGCGCTACGAGATCATCAACGAGTACCCGGGTCCCGACCCGGACCGCCGCGAGTCGCCGCAGCCCATGCGGGTGTGAGGCGCGAGGGCGGGCCCTCGCGGGCCCGCCCCGAGAGTGGCGCATTGACATGAAGCGCACTCGAAGTTTCATGCTGGAGCGTGTCCGCGCGGCACCGTACGGAGGTGCCGCGGCCCCTTCCCGAGGAGCAGACACATGCCGTCCAGCACGCCCGGCACGCCCCCCGTCCCTCCCCGCGCGTCCTTCGACAGCGCCTACGAGACCGGCGTACCGCCCTGGGTGATCGGTGAGCCGCAGCCCGCCGTCGTCGAGCTGGAGCGCTCGGGCGCGGTCCGGGGCGCCGTCCTCGACCCCGGCTGCGGCACGGGTGAGCACACCATCCTGCTGACCCGGCTCGGCTACGACGTACTCGGCGCCGACTTCGCACCGCACGCGATCCAGCAGGCCCGCGCCAACGCGGAGCGGCAGGGCGTGGCAGCGAGGTTCGCCGCCGCCGACGCGCTGCGGCTCGCGGAGGAGCTGGGCGAGGCCCGCTTCGACACGGTGGTCGACAGCGCCCTGTTCCACGTCTTCGGCGCCGAGGACCGCGCGGCGTACGTGCGCTCCCTGCACGCCGTGACGCGGCCGGGCGCGGTGGTCCATGTCCTCGCCCTCGCCGACACGGAGCCGGGTTTCGGGCCGCGCATCGCCGAGAGCGTGCTGCGTGACGCGTTCACCGAGGCGGCGGGCTGGCGGCTGGAGGGGATCAGCGTGACGACGTACGGGGGGCGCGTGCCCGCCGAGCACGCCGAGGCGCTGGGGCTCGCACCCGGCAGCCGTACGGACGTGCCCGCCTGGCTGGCGACGGCCCACCGGATCTGAGCCCGCTCCGTTCGCGGTGCCGTTGTTCGCGGTGCCGTTCGCGGTGCCGTTCGCCGTACGGACGGTTCGTACGACTGTCGTAGGCGTCTCCTACAGTGCCCGGTATGAGTCTGCGCTTCGTTCTCGACCCGGCCGTCACGCCCGAGCTGCGCGACGGCGTGTGCGCGCTGTGGGCCGACGTGACCAACGCGGGCGGCGCCGTCGGCTTTGTCCCCCCGGTGACGGCCGACGACGTGCGCCCCGAACTGCTCAAGCATCTGCTCGCCATGGAGCAGGGCCGTACGCGGCTGCTGGCCGCCTACGACGAGGAGGGCGCCGTCGCCGGGACCGTCTTCATGACCTTCAACACGCACCGCCTGAAGCAGCACTGGCTGTGGCTGTACACCGTGATGGTGAGCCCTTCGCGGCAGGGCAGGGGCGAGGGGCGGGAACTGATGGCGGCGGCCGAGGAGGCGGCGCGCGGCATGGACGGCATCGAGGCGGTTCACCTCACGCTGCGCGGCGGGCTCGGTCTGGAGCGGTTCTACGCCTCCTGCGGCTACAAGGAGGTCGGGCGCGTGCCCGGTGCGCTCAAGGTCTCCGACGACGACTACCGCGACGAGGTCACGATGCTGCTGCCGCTGCACTGAGCGGGCGGCGGCGCGCCGGGCCCGCCCGCGAGGGGCCCGGAAGATCGCGATGTCGGCTGTGTTTGACTGGAAGAGGAATCGTCGGACCCTGTCCGAGACGCCCTGAGTAGCCCCGAGTAGCCCGAAGAAGGTTCCCGTGAGCAGCAGCACGTCGCACGCAACGCTCCGCTACACCGCCATGCGGCTCGGCATCTTTGTCGGCTGCCTCGTCATCGTCGCGGTGCTCGCGTACGTGGGCGTCGTGCCGAAGGGGCTGGGGCGGTCGAACCCGCTGTGGGTGGTGCTGCTGGCGCTCGTGATCTCGGCGCCGCTGAGCTTCGTGCTGCTGCGCAAGCAGCGGCAGCGGATGTCCGAGCAGATCGTCTCCGGCGTGGACCGCGCGAAGACCAAGCTCTCCGCGAACCAGAGCCAAGAGGACAGCGTCGCCTAGCGCCGTCTTCCGCCTCCGTAATCCTCGTCACAGCTTCCGCACACCCCACCGGGAATGACCTTCCCCCGGTGGGGTGTTGTGCGTGGGCGTATCGAGGCTCAAAGGAAACCTTTGGGCAAGGCAAAGACCGAGTGTTAGCGTGAGCGACATGATGACTGTGGTCCAGACCTCCGAGCAGGCGCGCTGGACGGGCGCGACGGTGCTCGTGGAGCGGCTGCACGTCGACCTCTGCCGCTGTATGTCGGCGACCTGTCGCTGAGCGCGCCGCTGCGGCCGGACCGTACGTTCTCCGGCGCACCGCCTCCCCACCACCCCCGCCCCCAGAGCCACACACACCGGAGACTGTCCGTGTCCACGTCCTCGTCCTCAGCCGCCGCGCCCGAACGCGACAGCGAACGCGCCCGGCGCCTTCCCAAGGTCCCCTTCTGGGCCCAGATCCTGCTCGGCCTCGTGCTGGGTGTGCTGCTCGGCTGGGTCGCCCGCAACTGGGACATCGCCTGGCTCGGCACGACGCTCACCAAGGTCGGCGAGACCTTCGTGCAGTTGCTGAAGCTGGCCGTCGCGCCGCTGGTCTTCTTCGCGATCACCATCTCGATCACGAACCTGCGCAACGTGCACAACGCCGCGCGCCTGGCCACCCGCACCCTGCTGTGGTTCATGGCGACCTCCCTCATCGCGGTCGCGATCGGCCTGGTCATCGGTCTGCTGACGAACCCGGGCTCCGGCACCGGCATCTCCGCCAAGGACGCCGCGAAGCCCGAGGAGGCCGGGTCCTGGCTGGACTTCCTGACCGGGATCATCCCGACCGACATCATCACGCCCTTCACCGAGCTGAAGGTGCTCCAGATCGTCTTCATGGCGGTCGTCGTCGGCATCGCCGCGCTCAAGCTCGGCGAGAAGGCCGCCCCGCTGCTCAGCCTCGGCGAGTCCGTGCTCGCGCTGCTCCAGAAGGCGCTGTGGTGGATCATCCGGCTCGCCCCGATCGGCACCATCGGCCTGATCGGCACCGCGATCAAGGACTACGGCTGGAACCTGATCAGCAGCTACGCGACGTTCACCGCCGACATCTACGTCGGCTGCGCGATCGTCCTCTTCGGCGTCTACCCGCTGCTGCTCGCCACCGTCGCCAAGGTCAACCCGCTCCAGTTCTTCAAGGGCGCCTGGCCCGCCATCCAGCTCGCGTTCGTGTCGCGCTCCTCGGTCGGCACCATGCCGCTCACCCAGAAGGTCACCGAGCGGCTCGGCGTGCCCAAGGAGTACGCGTCCTTCGCCGTGCCGTTCGGCTCGACGACGAAGATGGACGGCTGCGCCTCGATCTACCCCGCCATCGCGGCGATCTTCGTGGGGGAGTTCTTCCACGTCGACATGGGCATCAAGGAGTACCTCCTGATCGTCTTCGTCTCCGTGATCGGTTCCGCCGCGACGGCGGGCCTGACGGGGGCCACGGTCATGCTGACCCTGACCCTCTCCACGCTGGGCCTGCCGCTCGCCGGCGTCGGGCTGCTGCTGGCCATCGACCCGATCCTGGACATGATGCGCACGGCGACGAACGTCGCGGGCCAGGTCGTGATCCCGGTCCTCGTCTCGGCCCGCGAGAAGATCCTCGACGTGGACGCGTTCCGCAACGCGCGCAGCTTCAGCCTCGACGAGCTGGACTCGGACTCCGGGCCCCGTGAGAAGACGGTGCGCGAGCCCGCTGCGGCCACGAGCTGAGCCGCCCCCCCTCGGCCACGCCTCGGTCCCCCGGCTCTCCTCGGAGGCCGGGGGACCGGTGTGTACGGGCGTCCCGCCGTGGCTCGCTGTCGACGGGCGTACGGCCGAGGGCGCGTAACCTGAGCGGGGAGCAGGACATGGGGCGGAGGGGCACAGCAGTGGGGACAGCGGGGGCCAAGAGCAGGGGCGGGCACAAGCGAATGCCGCGCGCGGTGCGGGAGCAGCAGATGCTCGACGCGGCCGTCACCGGGTTCGCGCGGCACGGCTACCAGGCGGCGTCCATGGACGACATCGCCGAGGCGGCGGGGGTCTCCAAGCCGCTGGTCTACCTCTATCTGAAGTCGAAGGAAGAGCTGTTCACGGCCTGCATACGGCGTGAGCGCGCGGCGCTCGTCGAAGCCGTGCGGGCCGGGACGCGCGAGCGGGGCACCAGCGCCGACCAGCAGCTGTGGGACGGCCTGTGCGCCTTCTTCGCGCACACCGCCGCCTGCCCCGACGGCTGGACGGTGCTGCACAGGGCCCGTACCCAGGGCGAGCCCTTCGCCAGCGAAGTGGCCGCGATGCGCGTGGAGATCACGGAACTGGTGCGCTCGCTGCTGGGCCAGGCGGCGCAGGACGCGGGCTGCGACGGCGACCTCGCCGAACGCGAGGTCTCCGGGCTCGCGCACGCGCTCGTGGGCGCCGCGGAGTCCCTCGCCGAGTGGGCCAACGCCCGTACGGACGACGCCCCCACGGCGAAGGAGACCGCGGCCACGCTCATGAACTTCTGCTGGGCCGGTCTGGAGAACCTGATGAAGGGGTCCCGCTGGACTCCCGGCCCACGCGCCCGGTGAGGTGGAGCCGGGCGCGCTCCCCGGTGCCGCGCAGCTCGAAGGCGCCGTCGCGCTCCCCGTAGGCGACGGCCGTGGGCAGGTGCACCGGTGCCTTGAACTCGGCCCGCGCGCCCAGCCGCCCGTCCCCGCCGTCGTGCTCGGGGAACGCCTCGGCCAGGCAGCGCGCGAACGTCCACATGCCGTGTGCGATGTGCCGGGGGAAGCCGAAGAGCTTCGCGGTGAGCGGGTGCAGGTGGATGGGGTTGCGGTCGCCGGACGCGGCGGCGTAGCGGCGGCCGAGGTCGCCGGGCAGCTCCCAGGTGTCCCGTACGGGCAGCGGTTCGTCGGCGGTGCGTGCGGCCCCGTCGCGGCTGGACGTCTCCGGGGGCCGCGCCCCGGTGCGGTGCCTGCACAGGTACGTGCTGCGCGAGTGCCACACGGTCTCCCCGTCGAGACGTGCCTCGGTGACCATCCCGAACCTGCTGCCCTTCCGGTGCGGCTCGAGACCCTCGGCCTGTACGGAGATCTCGGGGCGCGCGGTGGCGGGGAGCGCCTTGTACTGGGTCAGCTCGATGTCCATGTGGACGAGCCCGAGCAGCGGGAACGGGAAGTCCCGGTCGGCCATCAGCCGCATGGCGAGCGGGAACCCGAGAATGTGCGGGTAGGTGGGCGGCAGCGTGCCGCCCGCCTCGAAGCGGCACACGTGCGCGTACGCGCGCAGTGCGTCCGCGTCGACGGGGGCCTCGCGCAGCACGAGGCGTGTGGCGGGGAGCCGGGCGCCGTCGTACGGGCCGCGCTTGCCCACCGACACGACCGCGCCCCGCGCGAGCAGTGGGCCCAGCCGTGGTGCGGTGCTGAGCCGCTGTGTCCGAGTCTGCGTCGTGATCATGTCCTCATCCCTGACGTGAAAAGTCGTCCTGACCGTTCGCCGTGCGTGTGCGTGCCTGTGCCTGTGCGTGCGCCTTGTCCGGGCCCGCGCCGTCCCGCGAAGGCGCGAGCCCCGCGAGGCTCGCCCCCGCGCCGGGGCGCGGGACCACGGGCCTCAGCCGTGGCGCCGAGTCCGCCCGTTCCACCGGGCGCTCCGCGCTACGCGCCCAGGAGGCTCTGGCCGCAGACGCGGACCACCTGGCCGTTGACGCCTCCCGAGAAGGGGCTCGCGAACCAGGCCGTGGTCTCCGCGACATCGATGGGGAGGCCGCCCTGGGAGTGGCTGTTCATGCGGCGGCCCGCCTCGCGGATGAAGAGCGGGACGGCGGCCGTCATCTTGGTCTCGATGAAGCCGGGCGCGACGGCGTTCACCGTCACCCCGTACTCCTCCGCAGCGCGCGGCGCCAGCGCCCGCACAAGGCCGACGATGCCCGCCTTGCTGGCCGCGTAGTTGGTCTGGCCGACGTTGCCCGCGATGCCCGCGATGGAGGCCGTCGCCACCACGCGCCCCGTGCCCTCGCGCAGCGCGCCCGCCTTCAGGAGGCGGTCGGTGGTGCGCAGCACGCTGTCGAGGTTGACCTCCAGGACGGAGTCCCAGCGGTCCGCGCCCATGTTGGCGAGCTTGCGGTCGCGCGTGATGCCCGCGTTGTGGACGAGGACGTCGAGCGGTTCACCGCCCAGCGCCTCGGCGATCCGCTCGGCCGCGTCGTCGGCGGTGATGTCCAGGGGCAGCGCCTGCCCCTTCAGCCGCTCGGCGACCCGCGCCAGGTCCTCCCCGGCCTGCGGCACGTCGAGGCACACCACCTTCGCGCCGTCGCGCGCCAGCGTCGCGGCGACGGACTCGCCGATGCCGCGTGCCGAGCCCGTCACCAGCGCGGTGCGTCCCGCGAGGGGCCGCGTCCAGTCGGGGCCTTCGACGGGTTCAGCGCCGCGGATCTCGATGACCTGGCCGCTGACGTACGCCGACTTGGGCGAGAGCAGGAAGCGCAGCGTCGACTCGGCGGAGCGCGCGGTGGCGCCGGGCGCGAGCCGGACGAGCTGCGCCGTGCGGCCCCCGCCCGTCTCCTTGCCGAGCGAGCGGACGAAGCCCTCCAGCGCCTGCTGCGCCGCCGCCTGGTGGTGGTCCTGCGGGTCCGGTACGGCGCCGAGCACGATGATGCGGGCGCAGGTGGCGAGCGATCGCATGACAGGGTGCAGCCCCTCGTACACCCCCCGGAGTTCCGCAACCGCGCGCACCCCCGTAGCGTCGAGCACGACGGCGGCACAGCGCGTCTTGGGATCGGCTTCGCGGCGGACCTCAAGTCCGCTGCCGCCGAGCGCCGTTGCCAGCTCCTCCGTCCCGCACGCCGAGTGCGCGGCCGTCAGGTGCAGCAGTGGGCCCCCCTCCAGCACGGGCCTCTCCGCCGACCACCGGTGGAGCGGTGTGGGCTGGGGGAGGCCGAGTCGGCGGGAGAGGAACCGGCCGGGCCCTGTGTTGGTCCAGCGAAGGTAACGGTCGGCCATTTCCCAACTCCTCAGGCTCGCGTAAATTTACTTCCGAGTAAGGTTACTTTCAGGTCAGGAGTCTGGCGAGGATGAGTTCCACCAGCCTGGTAAGTCCCAAGGTCCCGCGCCGTGTAGCCGTCGTCGGCGGCAGCCGCATCCCCTTCGCGCGCGCTGACGGCCCCTACGCGACCTGCTCGAACCAGGACATGCTCACCGCCGCGCTCGACGGGCTCGTCGAGCGCTACGACCTCCAGGGCGAGCGGGCCGTCGGCGAGTTCGTCGCGGGCGCCGTGCTCAAGCACAGCCGCGACTTCAACCTGGCCCGCGAGACCGTGCTCGGCTCACGGCTCGACGCGCGCACCCCCGCCTACGACATCCAGCAGGCGTGCGGCACCGGGCTCCAGGCCGTGATCGCCGTCGCCAACAAGATCGCCCTCGGTCAGATCGAGTCCGGCGTCGCGGGCGGCGCCGACACCGCGAGCGACGCGCCGCTCGGCCTCAACGACGAGCTGCGGCGCGTGCTGCTGGCGGCGCGCAGGGCGAAGACGTTCAAGGAGCGCGCCCGCGAGATCGCCCGGATGCGCCCGCGCCACCTCGTGCCCGACATCCCGCGCAACGCCGAACCCCGCACCGGCCTGTCCATGGGCGAGCACGCCGCGCGCACCGCCAGGGAGTGGGGCATCACGCGCCAGGAGCAGGACGAGCTGGCCGCCGCCAGCCACCGCAACCTCGCCACCGCCTACGACAGCGGCTTCCTGCACGATCTGGTGATCCCCTTCAACGGGCTGGCCAGGGACCAGAATCTGCGCCCCGGCACGTCGGTGGCGAAGCTCGGCGAGCTGAAGCCCGTCTTCGGCAAGGACCGGCCTGCGGACGCGACGATGACGGCGGGCAACTCCACCCCGCTGACGGACGGCGCCGCGACCGTGCTGCTCGCGAGCGAGGAGTGGGCGAGGGAGCGCGGGCTGAAGCCGCTCGCCTATCTGTCCGCCTACGAGACGGGCGCCGTCGACTTCGTGAACGGCGGACCGGCCGAGGACGGGCTGCTGATGGCGCCCGCGCACACCGTGCCGCGGATGCTGGAGCGCAGCGGCCTGGAGATGAGCGACTTCGAGCTGTTCGAGATCCACGAGGCGTTCGCCTCTCAGGTGCTGGCCACGCTCGCGTCCTGGGAGAAGCAGGGCGAGGACCCCGTCGACCGCGACCGCCTCAACGTCGCGGGCTCGTCGCTCGCCACCGGGCACCCCTTCGCCGCGACGGGCGCCCGTATCGTCGCGACGCTCGCCAAGCTGCTCGCCGAACGCGAGGGCGCGAAGCCGGGCGCACGCGGGCTGATCTCCATCTGCGCCGCGGGCGGCCAGGGGGTGACCGCGATTCTGGAGAGGGCCTGACGGCGTCGTCGCGGCGGGCCCTGGGCAGGACGTGTGCGGGAGCCCGGAGCGGAGCGCACGCAGCCGAGCACCGAGGTACGTCATGGAGAGGAGCCGCTCGTGTCGTCCCACCACCAGGTAAGCCACGAAGGTCGCGAAGGTCGTGAAGATCGCGAAGGCCACGGAGATCAGGGGGACCGTGCAGTGCGGGGGGAGCGCGTAGCGCAGGGGGATCAGGGGGGCCGGGGAGCCGACGGGGAGCGCGTGGGCGGGCAGGGAGGACAGGGCGAGCAGGGCGGCCGGAGCGTCCGGGGGACGCCGGGGGTCAGGGTGCCACGTCGGGCCGAGGCGAACTTCCCCCCGGTGGTCGAGCCCTCGAAGGTGACCGAGGACGGGATGGTGCGGGAGGTCTCCGTACCGCCGCTCGTCCCCGCCGTCACGACGGGCTCCCTCGGCGACATCCCCTTCACCAACGCCGTCGAGGACCCCACCGCGCCGGTCCTCAGCCGCAAGGAGCCCGACGGGCGGTGGCGGGACGTGACGGCCCGCGAGTTCGAGGCGCAGGTGCGGGCCCTGGCGCAGGGCCTGATCGCGCACGGGCTGCGGGCCGGTGACCGGCTGGCGATCATGGCGCGTACGACGTACGAGTGGACGCTCTTCGACTTCGCCGCCTGGGCGGCCGGGCTCATCACGGTGCCGGTGTACCCGACCTCCTCCGCCACGCAGGCCCGCTTCATCCTCCAGGACGCGGACGTGCGCGCGTGCGTCGTCGAGAACGTCGAGCAGACGCGGCTGCTCAGCGCCGAGCGCGGCAACCTCCCCTCGCTGGAACTGCTCTGGCAGATGGACACCGGGGCCGTGAACCGCATCGTGGCCGAGGGCCGCGACGTGCCGCCGTCCGCTGTCGACGAGCGCCGCGCGCAGGTGACGCCCCGTCATATCGCCACCATCATCTACACATCCGGCACCACGGGCCGCCCCAAGGGCTGTGTGCTGACCCACGGCAACTTCTTCGCCGAGGTCGACAACGCCATCGAACTCCTCCACCCCGTCTTCAAGCACGTCAGCGAGGAGCCGCCCTCCACGCTGCTGTACCTGCCGCTCTCGCACGTCTTCGGGCGGATGGCGCACGTCGGCTGCATGCGCGCGCGGGTGCGGATGGCGCACGCGCCCAGCATCAAGACCGAGGACCTGCTCGCCGACTTCGCGGGCTTCCAGCCCACGTTCCTGCTCGGCATCCCGTACGTGCTGGAGAAGATCTACAACACCGCCCGCGCCACCGCCGAGAAGATGGGCCGCGGCTCCTCCTTCGACCGGGGCGCGCGGATCGCGCGACGGTACGGGAAGGCCGTCGAGGCGCAGGAGCACGGGCGCGGCAAGGGGCCAGGATCCTGGCTGCGGGCCGGGCGGGGGCTGTACGACGTGCTCATCTACCGCCGCATCAGGGCCGCGCTCGGCGGACGCTGCCGCTACGTCATCTGCGGCGGCTCCCCGCTGGGCCGCCGCCTCGCCGCGTTCTACGAGGGCGCGGGCATGTCCGTCTTCGAGGGCTACGGCCTCACCGAGACGACCGCGGCCTCCACGACCACCCCGCCCCAGCGGCCCCGCCTTGGCACGGTCGGCTGGCCGATGCCGGGCGCGGCCGTGCGGATCGCGGACGACGGCGAGATCCTGCTGCGGGGCGGTCAGCTCTTCGCCGGGTACTGGGACGCGCGCACCAGGACGGCGGTGCCGGGCACGACGGCCGACGGCTGGTTCGCGACGGGCGACATCGGCGCGCTGGACGAGGACGGCTATCTGACGATCACGGGCCGCAAGAAGGACCTCATCATCACCTCGGGCGGCAAGAACCTCTACCCGGCACCCCTGGAGGACTGGCTGCGCGCGCACCCCCTGGTCAGCCAGTGCCTGGTCATCGGCGACAACCGCCCGTACATCACCGCACTGATCACCCTGGAGCCCGAAGGACTCGCGCACTGGCAGCAGATGCACAAGAAACGGCACCTGGGCATGGCCGATCTGACGGTGGACGAGGACCTGCGCCGCAACATCCAACAGGCCGTCGACGAGGCCAACACCCTCGTCTCACGCGCCGAGTCCATCCGCCGCTTCGTCATACTCCCCGGCGACTTCACCGAGACACGCGGCCATCTGACGCCGTCGCTGAAGCTGCGGCGCTCGGCGATCATCCGGGACTTCGCGAGGGAGATCGAGAGCCTGTACCCGGGGTGACGGTTCGATGTGACGGTTCGTCAGGGTCGTTGAACCGTTCACGGAGCGGGCCCGTTGTTGCCTGTCAATCCAGAACGAAAGGGAAAGGTGCAGACATCGATGCCCTCTCATGGTCCTTCAGCGTCGCGGCAGACCCCCTTGCAAAAGGTTCAGGATTCCTACGAAGGGGCCCGCTACGAGCGGGATAGTGTAACTGCCGTTAAGAGGCAACTTCAGGAGCAAATGGCCTCGCCGACGGCGATCAACGAGGTGAGTGAACGCGAGCGGCAAGCTCAGCTGGTCGCAGGCTACTACCGCACGGCGGTCCAAGAGTTTCAGCGTGCAAATGTACAGACGGCAGCTGATCTACGGTCCAAGCCCCGAGCCCAGGTCGCCTACAACACCGCAGTCGAGGCGCACGCGGCATATGTTCGGAACTATCCTTCGGAGCCCGACCAGTCGGTCGTTTCGCGGAATGCTGGGCTGACTAATCAGATGGCCGCCGATCAAGCGCAAGGTTCCAGTCCCTCGCACCAGTCACCAGGAGCGGTGCAAGGCCAAGCCCCGACCCGCTCCGGTCGGCGGAGGTAGGCGTCACATCGAGCCCCTGACCGCGGCCGGCACCACCATCGCCTTGGTCACCGCCGCGCGAACCCGCGTCGCGACGCCCGCGCTCACCCCCCGCAGTTGCCCTGCGCCGTCTTCCCCGCGAAGCGGTCTGCGAGCCACGTCATCGCGGGGTCCGAGCCGGTGATGGCGGCGGCCACGTGGTTGAGGAGGGGGTAGGCGTGCCACTCGACGGGGACGCCCCGGGCGCACCAGGCGGCGCGCAGGTCCTGGCCCACGCGGTACGGGATGACCTCGTCGGCGCTCCCGTGGTACAGGAACACCGGTGCGCCGGTGGCCCTGGTTCCCAGGCGGCTCCGGTCTATGGCGCGCTGCCAGTCGCGTCGGTCCATGGGGTCGCTGACGGTGACGTCGTCCACCGTCCTGCCCTTGCCCGCGGCGGTGTTCTCGGCGACGCAGTGGTCCTTCATGTAGGCGGCGAGCCGCTTGCCCTCCGCGTTCAGGTACCGGTCCAGGCGCAGCCTCGGGTAGGCCGCGTCGTGGCCGATCGCCGACATGAGGACGAGGCCCGCGTCGGCGTCGCCGTCGTTGTACTCGGCGACCTTCGCCAGGTCGGCGGGCACGCCGCCCGAGGCGGTGCCCTTGACGTGCAGCTCCGGTGCGTAGGAGCGGTGCAGTTCGGCCGCCCAGGCGCTGGCCTGGCCGCCCTGCGAGTAGCCCATGATGCCGACGGGCGACTTCCCCGTGACGCCCGCCTTCCGCGCCTGGGGGAGGCGCTGTGCCGCGCGGGCCGCGTCGAGGACGGCGGTGCCCTCGGCACGCCCTACGGTGTAGGTGTGGGTGCCGGGGGTGCCCAGGCCCTCGTAGTCGGTGACGGCCACGGCCCAGCCGCGCGCGAGCGCCCCGTTGATGAGCAGCGCCTCCGCCGTGCGGCCCTGCGGGAAGGTGGCCGAGGGCGCGCACTGGTCGCCCATGCCGACGGTGCCGACCGCGTACGTGAGCAGGGGCCGGGTCCCGGTGCGGCCGTCGTCGGGGACGACGACCGTGCCCGAGACGGTGTTGGGTCTGCCGTCGGCCGAGGTGGAGCGGTAGTGGACCTTCCACGCGCTGGTGCGGGTGTCCACGCCGGGCGCGAGGCGGAACGCGGTCGGCTCCGCGCTGACCAGGCGGCCGGGGCGGTTGTGGGTTCCTCCGGGTGCGTCGGACGTGTCGGATGCGCCGTCATGGCCCGGCGAGGCGCTGCCCGTGAGCGTCAGGGCCGAGAGCGCCACGGCGACGGTGACCGCGCCCAGCCGACGGGTACGCGGGCGCGGACGGGCGCCCGCCACGTGGAACGTGCTGTGGAACGACGACTGCATGCGGCTCTCCCCCTGTGCGGACTGTGCGAAGGACTGGTCCCGGTGTGCTGTCCCGGTGAGCGGACCGTACTGACGCGTCAGTAGAGGCCGGTATGACGGAACCGCTCAATTTCGGGCATCGTGCCCGCGCGCTCCGGCCAGTCCCCCCGTACCGTCCGTTTCCCACCCGAACGCCGCCGTCGCGGGCCCCTCATGGCGGAACGCGCCCGGCGTCGTGCCCGTCCAGCGGCGGAAGGCGCGGTGGAACGCCGTGTCCTCCGAGAAGCCGAGCCGCAGGGCGAGTTGGGCGATCGGCTCGTGCCCCGAGGCGAGGGAGGCCAGCGCGGTGTCGCGCCGTACCGCGTCCTTCAGCGACTGGAACGACGTGCCCTCGGCGCGCAGCCGGCGCCGCAGGGTGGCCGGGCTGACGGCGAGCCGTGCCGCGACCGCGCCCAGTTCCGGCAGCCGCACGCCCTCGCGCAGCGCCCGTACCAGCGCGTGCCGCACCTGCTCGGCCACCGTCGTGTCCCAGGTGCGGCGGCTGAGGAGGTCGGTGGGCGAGCGGCGCAGCAGCGTCTCCAGCGACGCCTCGTCCTGCACGACGGGCGCCCGCAGCCACCGCGCGTCGATCGCGGCACGCGTCACGGGGGCGCCGAAGCGGGGCAGGCAGCCGAACATCGCCTCGTACTCCGCGTGGTGCGCGGGCGGCGCGTAGGCGAACTCCGTCCACAGCAGCGGTATGCGGCGGCCGACGAACCAACTGGAGAGCCGGTGCCAGATGACGACGAGGCACTCGGAGAGGAAGTGGTCGGGGTCGTCGGGGAAGTGGTTGCGGACCGTGTAGCGCACGGTGCCGTCCACGGTCTCCACGTCCAGGTCGGGGCCCTGCGGGAAGAGCCCGTAGAAGCGCACGCCCCGGCGCAGCGCGCCGCCCAGATCGGCGCAGCCGATGGACGCGTAGCACATCATCGCGAAGGTGCCGAGCCTGCTGGGGCGCGGGGCGAGGCCCAGGAACTCGTCCCCGGTGGCCGTGTACAGCACCCGCACCAGCCGCGCGAACTGGGCCGCCGTCACCCGTGCGCCGTCGTCGTGCAGTAGCAGCGGGGAGATACCGGCGCGCTGGAGCAGGGGCGCGGTGTCGAGGGCGAGCCGCTCGGCGCCGCGCAGGGCGGCACGGACGCGGTGCACGGTGATCGTTGTCCCGTTGTGCGCGCTGTGCACACTGTGACTGCTCACACGGCGCACGGTAACCGCGTTGAGCGGAGAGGTCAGTCCCGCTGACGCTTCCTGTCATCCCGGTACGAAGACGGGCTGCCTAACGTCGTCTAGCGTCGCCGCACGACCCGAGGAGGCGCCGCATGTCCGAACGGTCCGATCGGTCCGAGCAGCCCGCCCCGTCAGCCCCGTCCGCCCCGTCCACCCTGTCAGCCCCGTCCGCCCCTGGGACCGGGCGTCCGACCCGTCCCGCCACACTGGCGCTCATGGCGGAGTGGGCCGGTGAACACCACGGCTCGCTGCCCGCGCTCCGCTACCGCTCCCGAAGCGACGCCGACGCCGACGGGGAGCGCGCGTGGACCTCGGTCACCTTCACCGAACTGCGCGAACACGTACGCCAGGTGGCACGCGGCCTCATCGGAGGACTGGGCGTGGCACACGGCGACCGCGTCGCCATCCTCTCCGAGACCCGCCCCGAGTGGACGTACGTGCACCTCGCGGCCTTCGCCACCGGCGCGGTCGTCGTGCCCGTCTACCCGACGGCCGGGGACGAGGAGGTCACCTGGGTGCTGGGCGACTCGGGCACCTCCGTCGTCATCTGCGAGAACGAGGTGCAGGCGGCGAAGGTCGCCCGGCTCCGGGACGCGGCGGGTGACAGCGAGGGCGGGCTGCCCGCGCTGCGCCACGTCGTCCTGATGTCCGCGATGGCGGAACTGCCCAAGCCCTGCTCCCAGGAGGAGCTGCTCAAGCGCGCCGAGAGCGTCGGCCCCGACGACGTCTGCTCCATCGTCTACACCTCGGGCACCACCGGCATGCCCAAGGGCTGCAAGCTCACGCACGGCAACATCACCGCGCTGCACGACAGCACCGATCAGCTCACCGAAAGCGGCCCCGGCACCCTCACCTACCTCTACCTCCCGCTCGCCCACCTCCTCGCCCAGCTCATCGAGTGGCGCGCGGTCCTCGTGGGCAGCGAGATCGCGTACTTCGGCGGGAAGATCGAGAACGTCGTCAGCGAACTGGCCGAGGTCCAGCCCACCCATCTGCCGTCCGTGCCACGGCTCTTCGAGAAGATCTACTCCATGGTGGAGTCCCTCGCCGAGGCGCGGGGCCCGGACGGCAAGGAGCGGTTCGAGGCCGCCGTGCGCACGGGCGTCGAGGTCGCCGATCTGCGGGCGCGCGGCGAGGAGCCGACCGGCGAACTGCTGGAGCGGTACGAGGCGGCCGACGCGCAGCTCTTCTCGCTCGTACGCGGCGTGCTCGGGGGCCGCCTGCGCTGGGCGCTGACGGGCGCGGCGCCCATCGCGCCGCACGTGCTGGACTTCCTGCGCGCCTGCGGCATCGGCGTCTTCGAGGGGTACGGGATGACCGAGTCGGGCGGCGTCATCTCCCTCAACCACAAGGACGCGGTCCGCTACGGCACCGTCGGCAGGCCGATACCGGGCTGCGAGGTCCGCATCGCCGAGGACGGCGAGGTGCTGGCGCGGGGGCCCATGGTCTTCCCCGGCTACCACGCGAACGAGGCGGCCACGGCCGAGACCCTGGACGCCGACGGCTGGCTGCACACCGGTGACCTCGGCGAACTCGACGAGGACGGCTATCTGCGCATCACGGGGCGCAAGAAGGAGCTGATCATCACCTCGGCGGGCAAGAACCTCACACCCTCACAGGTCGAGCTGGCCATCCAGCAGTCCCGCTTCGTCTCCCGCGCCGTGATGATCGGCGACAAGCGCCCGTACCCCGTCGCGCTCATCACCGTCGACCCGGAGACGACGGAGGGCATGGAACCCGCCGAGGTGCGGGCCCGCGTGGAGGAGGCGGTCGAGCACGCGAACGCGCAGGTCGCGCGCCCGGCCCGCATCCGCTCCTTCGCCGTCCTGGACGAGGACTTCAGCATCGAGGAAGGCAGCCTGACGCCCACGCTGAAGGTGCGCAGGGCGCGGGTGGTGGACCGTTACGCGGCGCGGATCGAGGAGCTTTACGCGGCAGGGCGGACCGTCGGCGAGACGGCGCCGTAGACCGGAAACGGGACGCCCCGTGAGGCACGGAAACCGTGTCCCACGGGGCGTCGGCGCGCGGTGCGCTCTGTGCGCTCTGTGCGCGCGGGGCTCAGAAGGGGCGGTCGCCCGCGATGGCGACGCGCTCGGCGAGGCGGCGGTGCGGGAAGTAGTCGTCGACGGCGTAGTGCTGCGTGGCACGGTTGTCCCAGAACGCGATGTCGCCCTGCCGCCAGGAGAACCTGACCTGGAACTCCGGCGTGTGCGCCTGCCGCACCAGATACGCCAGCAGCCGGTCGCTCTCCTCACGGTCCATGCCCACGATGTGCGTGGTGAAGGACGTGTTGACGAAGAGCAGCTTGCGGCCCGTCTCCGGGTGGGTGCGCACGACGGGGTGCTCGACGGGCGGGAACTCGTCCTGGAGCGGTATCAGCTTCTCGTCGCCGTAGAAGCGCCGGAAGCCGGGGATGAAGTCGTGCACGGCGGTCGCGCCGTCGATTCGCGCCTTCACCTCGTCGGGCAGGTTGTCGTACGCGGCGGCCATGTCGGCCCACATGGTGTCGCCGCCCACCGGCGGGACCTCGCGGAGCTGGAGCACCGCGCCCATGGCGGGGCGCTCGCGGAACGTGACGTCCACGTGCCAGACGTTCTCGAACGTTGGGACGGCGCTGCTGCCCTTGTCGAAGCGGGCGACCTCGTCGGAGGAACCGCGCGCCAGCAGCGGGTTGGTCTCCAGCGGGCCCCACTGCTTGGCGAAGGCGGCCTGCTGCTCGGGGGTGAGGTCGGCGCCCCGGAAGAACAGCACCTTCCACTCCAGGAAGGCGCGGTTCAGCTCCTCGAAGACGGCGGGGGCCAGCGGTCCGGTCAGGTCGACGTCGCGGATCTCGGCGCCGATGACGCGGCCCTGCGGGACGACGGTGATGTGCTCGTAGGGGCGCTCGGTCCAGTCCTCGGGCACGCGACGCAGCACGCGCCGCCCCTCGAACATGCCGCCCTCGGGCACGCGGGCCTCACGCAGGGTGGGCGCGGGGGTCTCGGACGCGGGTGTGGGTGTGGGTGTGGCGATGGTCATGGTGATCCTCCGGCGATACGGGAGTGGTGGCTACGGGAAGGTGGGCACGCGAGTCGCGTACGGCTGTGCCGTACGTGGAACGCGCCGCGGGAATTTCCGCGTCCGCAGCTATCGACCGGATCGCTCACACCCGCGCCGCCACGGCACGCTGAGGCGTCCGAAGGCGGTGGCGGTGTGCGGGATCATGTGGTCATTGTGGGATCGGGCCGTGTCGGCCGTCAACCCGACGATGTGGGGGTTCCCGCTTCACGGGGTGGTTGCGCGGGACGGTTGGCCGGTGTGGTGGGTGCCGTAGGGTCCCGCGCTGGTTTTTGCGCCGCTTCACGGGGTGCGGCGTTTTTCGGGTGCGGGTTGGTGGCTTCGGCGCGGTGTGTGGTTGCGGTGCGTTCGCGGCTGGCGCCGCGTGGTTCTTGGCTTGTGCCGGTGGCCGTGTGGGGTTGCTGTGTGGTGGGGGTCGGTGCCGTGGTGGGGTGTCTCCTCGGGCGGCGACAAGTGCGGGTCGGCTTTTCGGCTGCCTGTACATACTCGTCGCCACCACTTGCGGGGACACCCCACCACGTCCCCTCCCACCCGGTGGCCAACTAACGGCCGGTGACCACTTCGGTTGTCCCCAGCTGTGGACCGGTGCCGTACCGGACGGGCCCAGCGCTGCCACGGAGAGCCGACGGCCGAGCGCCCCGTGTGGCCTTCACCGGTTGCACCCCGTGAAGGGGTGCAACCGGTGAAGGGGCGACCCTGCGTTTCAGAGGGCGATCGCGCGGCCCGCCCAGGAAGGGGGATCCTCGACGAGGGAGGCGTAGCGCTCGCGGACCTCGTCGGGCAGCGGCACGGCGCGGCCCGCGTTCTGATCGACATGGATGCCGAGCAGCTCCGTCGTGGCCACCGGCTCCGTGCCGTCACCCGGCTCGCCGACGAACATCTCGTGCGCGAAGCGGACCTTCTTGGCGCCGGCACCGAGCACCCGCGTGCGCAGGGTGAGTTCGGCGCCCTCAGCCACCTCGCGGAGATACCGCACGTGCGCCTCGACGGTGTAGAGGGAGCGCCCTGTCTGCTCGCGGTAGCGCGGGCCGAGCCCGGTCTCGATCATCATCGCGTCGGTGGCGTGCCCGAAGACGAGGACGTAGAACGCCTCGCTCATGTGCCCGTTGTAGTCGATCCACTCGGGGCGCACGGTCGTGCGGAAGAGCGGGATCGGGCCGGTCAGCGTCGCGGAGGCCGTCGTCCCGACGCCCTCGTCGTCCGCCGTGGCGGTGCTGGTGCCGTTTTCGGTCTTGTCGGTGAGATCGGTCATTTGGTGTCTCCGTTCGCCTGCTGGGGCAGTCGGCCGGTCGCACGCAGCACGTCGATGACGCCCTGGTCCCGCTGGGCGACGAGCTGCGCGATGGTGCGCCCGTCCGCCGCCTCGTCGCAGCCCTCGACCATCGCCGAACGCAGCGTCGCGTCCAGCTCCGGCGCTTCGAGCCGCGTCCACGGCGACTTCAGCGACGGGCCGAAGTGATCGAGCATATGTCCCATGCCGCCCTCGCCGCCCGCGAGGGCGAACGTCAGGCAGGGGCCCATGAACGCCCAGCGCAGTCCGGGGCCCTCGGTGATGGAGTCGTCGATCTCCTTCACCGTGGCCTCGCCGTTGGCGACCATGTGCAGGGCCTCGCGCCACAGGGCCTCCTGGAGGCGGTTGGCGATGAAGCCGGGCAGTTCGCGGTCCATGGTGATGACCGACTTGCCCGCGACCTCGAAGAAGCGGGACGCCCACGTGACGGCCGCCGGGTCCGTCTTCTCGCCGCCGACGACCTCGACCAGCGGGATCAGGTACGGCGGGTTGAACGGGTGGCCGACGAGCAGCCGTCCCGGGTCGGCCGCGTCGGTCTGCATGTCCGTCATCGGATAGCCGGACGTCGAGGAGGAGATGACGACCCCGGCCGGGGTGGCCGCGTCGAGCTGGGCCAGCAGGTCCCGCTTCAGTTCCAGCTTCTCGGGGGCGCTCTCCTGCACGAACTGCGCGTCGGCGACGGCCTCTTCGAGCGTCGGCGTGACGGTCAGCCGCTCGGGCGAGGCACCCTCGGCGAGGCCGAGCTGTTCCAGCGCGGGCCAGGCGGCCTCGACCAGGCGGTGCAGCTTCTCCTCGGCGTCGGGCGCGGGGTCCCAGGCGGTGACGTCGTAACCACGGGCCAGGAAGTGCGCGACCCAGCCGCCGCCGATGACGCCAGCGCCGACACAGGCGACACGGCGCACGTCCTCGGGCGCGACGGGCACGGGAGCGGATGCGGTGGGGGCGGGGGTCGGGGTGCTCATGGGGGAGGGGGTCCTCACTGCGTGGGGGTGGGGCGGGGGCGGTTCCGTGTGGTGCGGGGCGGTGCGCGGAGGTCAGCGCTTGCGGAGGCCCATGCGCTCGCGTGCCTCGTCCGGCGTGGCGACCTTCGCGCCGAGCGACTCGGTGATCTGCACGGCACGCTCCACCAACTGGCCGTTCGTGGCCTTGACGCCCTTGCTGAGGTACAGGTTGTCCTCCAGGCCGACGCGCGCGTTGCCGCCGAGCAGGATGGACTGCGCGACCCACGGCATCTGCATCCGGCCCAGCGCGAAGCTGGCCCACTGCGCGCCGGGCGGCAGCATGTTGACCATCGCCTGGAGCACACCGGGGTCGGCCGGGGCGCCCCACGGGATGCCGCAGCAGAGCTGGAAGACGGTCGGGTCGTCCAGCAGGCCCTCGTCGAGGAGCTGCTTGGCGAACCAGAGCTGCCCGGTGTCGAAGATCTCCAGTTCGGGCCGTACGCCCAGCTCCTGAATGCGACGGGCGCCCTTGCGGAGCATCTCGGTGGTGGAGATGTAGAGCTGGTCGCCGAAGTTCAGCGAGCCGCAGTCCAGGGTGCAGATGTCGGGCAGCAGCTCCTCGACGTGCGGGAGCCGGTCCAGGCCGCCGACGAGGTCCGTGCCGTCCAGCGCGCCCTTCTCCAGCGGCTGGTCCGGGTCGAGCACGAGGTCGCCGCCCATGCCGGCGGTGAGGTTGATGACGACGTCGGTGCCGGTCTCCTTGATGCGCGCGACGGTCTCGGCGTACAGCCTCGGGTCCCGCGCGGGCGCGCCCGTCTCGGGGTCGCGCACGTGGATGTGGACGACGGCGGCACCGGCGTTCGCCGCGTCCACGGCCGAGGCGGCTATCTGCTCCGGGGTCACGGGGACGTGGGGGCTGCGTCCGACGGTGTCACCGGCGCCGGTGAGGGCGGCGGTGATGATGACCGAGTCGTTCATGGGCATGGCGATTCCTCCGTACGGAACGGGACCTGTAGGGGTGAGCGGTGGTCTACGCGGACAGTTCGGTTTCGACGTACGCGAGCAGCGCGGTGCGCATGTCCTCGGGGCTGGTGCCGGGGGAGTCGGGGGAGTCCGGGGCTCCGGCGTGCGACGGTGCGGCGGCGAGCACCTGTGCGGCGAGCCCGTCGATCAGCGAGGTGAGGCGCAGGGCGCTGAACTCCGGGTCGACGTCGCGGAACACGCCCTGTGCGACGCCGCGCCGGATCACGTCGGCGACCGTCGTGCGCCACTGCCGGTAGTACTCGACGTGAAGCTGCCCGATCGACGTCGAACGTGCCGCCTCGGCCCACAGATCGAGCCACACGAGCCACTGGCGGCGCTGCTGCGCGGTGTGCGGGGTCTGCAACTCGATGAGCTGCCGCATCTCGTCGGCCGCGCTGCCCGCCTCGGCGATGCGCGCGGCACGGCGCGCCGTGTCCTCGTCCATGCACCAGCGCACGGCGGCTTCGAGGAGTTCGGCGCGGCCGGGGAAGTGGTAGTGGATGGCGGCGGTGCTGGTCTCGCACGCCTCGGCGATGTCCGAGACGCGCACGGCGTGGAAGCCGTGCTCGGCGATCAGCCGTACCGTCTCGCGCACGATCTGGAGCGGGCGTCCGCCGCCGGGAGCCGCCGTGCGCCGTACGCGCGGCACGGGTGTGCCCGGTGCGTCCGACGCGTTCGGCGTGTCCGGCACGGGCGCGTGCTCGGGGGAGGCGCCCGCACCGGACCCGGAGTCGGGCGCGGAGCAGGGCGCGGACCCGGAGCCGAGCAGCCAGCCCGCGTCGACGCTGCCCGCGTCGGCGATACGGGCCAGCTCGGCGGCGGTGAACCGTCGGCTGCCGCCCAGCGACCGGGAGAGCTTGGACGGGTCCATGACGATCCGCCGCGCGAACTCCCGCTGGCTGCACCCAGCCTTCGCGATCACCTGCCGCACACGCTCGGCCACATCGCCGCCTGAGTCGGCGACACGGCTTCCGGGCTGTTGCTGCATGGCAGCCACCGTAAGCACGCGTTGAGATAAACGCAATCCCGCCACCGCGGACCGTCCTGGCGAGAGGCTCGGTTTCCCCGTTGTTCAAGGGTTTAACCGGCCAGTGATGAGATCCTGACTGATGCGAAAGTCAGGATCAAGGCGACCGCGGTACACCGACAGACGGAGTGGGCCCCTCCGTACAACCCCGGGCCCTTCGCGGAGGTCTCCTTACATACCTCGTCGCTGACGAGGTGAACGGGGGAACGCCACAGCGCGTAGAAGAGAGTGCCGGGCCGAGCGCCCGCGCGCTGGAACCCCTGTTGCCTGGCCGTGAACGCCCCCCGTCGTACACGGCCAGGCCCCTCACCAGCCCGTACCGCTCGGCCCGGTCCCCGTCAAAAGGCGGGCCGACCGGTTCCGCAAC
>NZ_JBSHAO010000057.1:0-53348 GCF_053611545.1 Streptomyces sp. NPDC054796
CACGTGGGTGGTGCCCACTGGTGGGCACCACCCACGTGCCATCGGCCGCCAGCATGAGGCATCCCGCACGTTCCCTCACGAGAAAAGGCTGCTGCCTCATGGCATCTTCCGTTCCGGTCGACTCCGCCGATGTCCCGCCGGAGTACGCCCTTGTGGTCATCGACGTGGTGAAATACAGCCATCTGTCCGAGGAGAAGATGGCTCCGCTCCTGGCGGACCTGGACGACATCCTGTCCACCGTGCTCGCCGACTGCCGGATCACCGATCCCGCCTCCGTTCCAGACGCCGCCAAGGACCGGGGCGACGGCACACTGTTCGTCCTGCCGCACCGGCACGCAGCACGGCTTGTCGATCCCTTCCTCCCGCTGCTCAGCCAGGCACTGGAGCGTCGCGAGCAGGCCCGGCTGGCGAGCTCACCCTCGCTGCGGCTACGGGCGGGCGTACACGTGGGCGTCCTGGTGCCGCCCAACTACCGAGGCAATGCTGCCAACGACGTCTGCCGACTGGTCGACAGCGACGCGGTCCGCCATGCCTCCGCCGCTGCCACGGACAACCACCTGCCGCTGGCCGCCGTGGTCTCGGACCCGCTCTTCCGTATCGCCGTGGGCGCGGACCGCACCCGGGCCCTGAAGAGTCACCACTTCCAGCAAGCCACGCTCCGTATCACGGGCAAGCCCGAGTACGAGCAGACGGGCTGGCTCCTCGTCCCGGGACTGGCACCGACCGCGCTGCAGCCCTATCTCACCGAGGACGGCCCCTTCTCCCCCGGGCAGGCGGTGCCGCCGGACGCGAAGAAGGCCACAGGCGGCGGACGCAGTGCGGGCGTGCGGCAAAAGGGCAAGGCCCGTGGCAAGGCCCGGCTGCTGCAGGTCGGCGGCGACTACCGCAACGGCCAGGAGCAGTCATGACGAGCGCCCAGGACACCACGGCGGAAACGATCCAGCGGGGCAAGGCCACCGGCAAGGCCCGCCTGACGCAGATCGCTGGCGACTACGAGGAGCACAACCACCAGTACGTGCGCGGCTGGGAGTACCTGCGCGGGTCCACCGTGGACGGCAACGAGATGGAGTTGGTGAAGCACGCTTTCGTCGATCCGCCCGGTCCCGGCGGATCCGGCCAGACCGCGCACGCCCTGCGGCTGCTCACGCGGCACCACGCCCCGGCCCGGCTCCTGGCACTGTGCGGCGAGACCGGCACGGGACTGCGCGCCATCGCGATTCACCTGCTGCACAAGGCCGGGGTGCCGGACCAGAAGATCCGCTGCCTGGCGCTGGACTGGGACCGGCCGCGCACCGAGCAGATCCCCCATACTCCGGGCCATGGGTTCGTCCTGGACCTGCGGCGCTACCGCACGCTGCCCGAGGACTTCTACACCGGGCTCGCCAGCCTGCACAAGGCCGCCGAAGCCGCCGAAGCCATTCTGATCATCCTGGCCGACCCCGGCGGGTGGAATCCTGGCACGCTCGCCACCGTGCCCACCGTGCAGATGGTCCGCGCACACGCGCAGCAGATCGCCGAGACGCATCTGCGCCACCTCGCGGCCCACCGGGTGGACTGGCTCTCCGGCGATCCTTTGAAGCCGCTGCTGACCGACGCAGTTCAGCCGTCCGAGGCCGCCCGCCTGGCCTGGCTCATCGCGCAGGCCCGCGGTGACGGCGAGGAGGGCAAGAACGCGGTCGCGGAGGAGTTCACCGACTGGCGCGCCCATCTGGCGGGCTGGTTCGAGGATCATGCGGAGCCGGAAGAGCTGCGCGAGCGGTGTTTCCTGCTGGCCGCCGCCCTGCTGGAGGGTGCCCCGGCCGCTACTGTGCTGGATGCGGCGGACGTCCTCTTCCACGAGGTCGGCGGCAAGCTGCCGCCCGGTGGCGCACTGGCCGGACGTGATTTGGACAAACGCCGGGAGGTCATCCGCGCTTCCCTGGTGGAGGGCGAGGGTCTTTCCCTGGAAGCCGAACGGCACGGGCTGCCGCAGGCGGTCTTGACGTACGTGTGGGAGCAGCGGCCGCAGTTACGCAGCGTGCTGCTGGAGTGGGCCTCAAGGATCAGCGGTCCCAAAGGGACGGCCGTGCATCATCTGCGGCGTATCGCCGACTGTCTGGTGCAGTTGTCGCTGCTGCCCGGCGGCGCCGTGGTGGGATCCGTGGCCACCGAGTGGATCGAGGCGGGAGGAGCTGCGCACCGCCGTCTGGCCCGGGAGGTCCTGGAGACGATGGCGCTCCACCCGGTCACCGGTGTCGCCGTGCGCAAGCAGCTCTACGACTGGGCGCTCCAGAAGTCCACCAGCCAGAAGCTGGCCACGGCGGTTGCCCAGATCTGCGCGGGCCAGTTGGGCCGGCACTACCCTCGGGTCGCGCTCACCCGGCTGCGGCTGCTGGCCGCGCGCAGCGACGAGGCGGCCCGCGACGCCGTGGCCGATGCCGTGCGCACGCTGCTGGAGGTCCCCGAGCGGCGCATGCTGGTGCTCTCCGAGATCGTCGGGTGGGCCGAGGCCCAGGACGGCGACACCCGCAAGGCCGGTGCGCACACCTTCCTGGCGCTGACCGGCCTCGACGGCGACGCCCTCCCCCTGCGCCCCCCGGCGGCGGAAGCCAGCGGGGGGCCCGCAGACGGTACGGCTGATTGGTTCATCCGCGGCTGGCGGGCGGCCTTGGCGGAACCCGCCACGGCCGAGGCCGCCTACGGCACCTTGGAGGCATGGCTGGACTCCGAGGAACTGGCGGACGAGCTTGTGATGCCGCTGGCCACGGAGGTGCTGCGTGAACGTATCGGGCGGACAGGCGCCGCTGCCCTGCTGGTGGGCGCCTCCGCCAGCACCGAGACGGGGCGCGCCCGGCGCAGACAGTTGGTCAGCCGCCTGGTCTCACCGCCGTCCCCCGCCCCTGCCGGGCCTGGGCCGGAGCCGGCTGTTGCGCAGCCCGGCGGTAGGACCGGGCCCGCGGCCGAGTGAGCCTCCTGCCCCGGCGCCGTTGGCTGGCCCCACCCGTCCCGCCCTCTGTGGTGGGCGCGGGTCCGGCACATCCGCTCGCCGTCACCGGCGAGCGGATGGCCAGCCGCATTGCCAGCGTGTGCTTCACCGCCCGCATCGACGGCTTCTGGCACGAGGCAGGCGACTACGGACATCACGACCCGGAGGTGCAGGCGCGTGACTACCTGCGGCGGCAAGCCGCACAGATCACCCGCCACCACTGCGTCCTCGACCCCGCCGGCGCTCAGGACGCCGTCAACACCGCGCTGATGCAATGGAACCACCCGGCTCCGGGGCTGTCGGTGACCGGCCGGATCCGTCTGAAGGTCTCGGACCAGGACCGCGGTCTGGCGCAGGAGCACGCGCGGCGGCAACGGGCAGCCGATCTGGAACAGGAAGAGGAACTGCACCGCCTCCAGCACCTCCAGCAGATCCTCGCGGATCCCAGCCTGCGCCGGGTGTGGTGGATGGACCGCTTCCCCGACCGCCCCGACGGCCTGAACACGCTCAAGCAGGAGCTGGCCGACCTGCCGGAGCCACAGCGGCGTGTGGACGACGACCTGCGCTCGGACATCCGCCGCTTCACCGACCAGCTCGTCACCACCATGCACACACCGCAGCAGCGCGAGATCTTCCTCACCGCCCTCGTCCAGGCCCTGCGCGCCCTGGGCCACCACGACCTGCAGACCAGCGCCGACCGATGGCGCACCCGCCAAGACCCCGGGAGCACACCGGCATGACACTCCGCAACAGACGCTGGCTCCTCGCCCCCCTCCGGCAACTGCGCACCCAGCGCCTCATCGCCCGCCACGGCCCGACCCTCCCCTACGACACTGCGTGGGCCCTGATCGGCCTCAGCCAGGGTTCCGAAGGCGAGGGCGCAGCCGTGCGCACCTGGGCCCGGGAGAACCCCGACGGCCCGCCCGGCATCCATCACGACCACTGGCACGACCTGAGCGCAGCGGAACAACGGCGTCGCCGCAAGTGGCTGCAGCGCCACCGCCACTCCCCCGTCCAGCTCCTGCGCCTGAACGCGGCCCTCATACACAGCACAGGCCTGCACGTCCTCGACTGGGACCGCCCGCCCGAAGAAACGGCCGGCAGTCACCCGCACGGACGATGATGGCACCGCCCCGCGAACACGGATCCCGGGAAGCACATCTCATGCCTGGCTGGGTGCAGCTGTCCGTGGTGCGGGCTCCAGGTCATTCCCGGACCATGACGGAGCTGCCGCCTCGGGGTCCGCGGCCTCGGCGACAGACATGACGGCCCCTGTGTCGGAGCCCCACGCAGGTGGCAGGCCGAGCCGAACGTTGCGGCCCCCGGACCGGGCAGAGAGGGACGTGCTCCTCACTGCTCGGTGTGCAGACCGAGTTCGGCGAGTGCTGCCCGACGTTGGGGGGTGAGGGAAGAGCTGCGGCGGCGCAGGTTGGTCAGCCACTGGCCGAGGCGTACGGGGTCGCCGTCGATCTCTTCGGTGTGGCGCTGAGGGACGTTGAGGTGGCCTTCGCGGGTGAGGTAGGCGTGGGCTGCTGCCAGTCCGCGCTGGAAGGCGCGTTCCCTGGCCGGAAGGCGAGAGGTGCCGTGGGCGCCGGGTGCCTTGGGCGGTGCGGCGGGGGTGAGTGCGGGGTCGTGCAGGAGGCGGAGCTGGCCGGGGTGGAGGCGGGGGCCGCGGGCGCGTTGGGTCTTGAGCCACTCCCCTGCTTGGTGGTCTGCCGGGTCGTGGCCGAGAGTGCGGCGGGCGGAGTGGTAGGCGCGGTGCCAGGTCAGTGGCCAGGGCGGGTTCCACCAGGGGTCGAGTGCGGTGAGCGCTGCGGTGCGGTCGGGGGTGAGGTTTGCGGCGCGGGTGCGTTGGGTGGCGAGCCAGCGGCCGAGGGGGAAGCCGTCGTGGGACTCGTCGGTGCGGGGTGTGAGGTGACCGTGCTCGGCAGCGTAGGCGGTGGCGTGGGCCAGGGCGCGGTCGAATGCCTGCCGGCGGGGTCTCCAGATAATGTCCAGGTCGTCCAGGGCGCGGGTGCGGGCGGCATCGAGGGTGCCGGTGTGGTGCAGGTGGCGTTGCCAGTCCAGCCAGCGGCCCAGGGGGTAGTCGTGGTCGTCGGTGTGGTTCTGGGGGACGTCGAGGTGGTGGTGGGTGCGGTGGTAGCGGCGGGCCGCTTGCAGACCGCGGCGCCATTCGGCGCTCTTGGGCGCCAGGACGCGCAGCGAGAGGGCGAGGGCGACCTCGTCGGCGCGGACGGGGTGGTCGAAGTGGAGCCAGGCTTCGGGGTCATCGGGGGGTGCGGTGGGGCGGTGGGTGCGGGGGTCGGCCAGGCGGGCTTCGAGGCGGTTGTCGTGGGCGCGCAAGGCGGCGATGGTGCGCCACAGGGGGGTGTAGGCGTCGGCGCCGAGGAGGTCGTCGGGGTCTTCGTGGGGGGTGAGGTAGACGGGGACGACGAGGGTGGCTTTCTTTCCTGCGCCGGGGGGCTGGCGCAGGGCGCGGCCGACGGCCTGGACGGTGTCGACGGGACTGTTCTTGGGGTCGGCGAAGACGACGGCGTCGATGTCGGGCACATCGATGCCTTCTCCCAGGACGCGGGCGTTGGCCAGGACGGCGGGGGTGGTGTGGGTGGTGAAGTCGAGCAGGAGACGGCGGCGGTCCGCCGGGGTGTGGCTGCCGCTGATCCAGTCCGCCCACAATCCCTGGGGGCGCAGGTGTGGGGGGAGGGTGGCGGCGGTCGTGGTCAGGGTGGTGGCGAAGGCGCGGGCGTCGGCGACGCGGTGGTGGAAGGTGAGGATGCGGCGCAGCTTGTGGTCGTGGAGGGCGCGCAGGGCGGCGACCTGGCGGCCGGCCAGGTGGAGTCCGCCAGTTCCTGCGCCGGGGCCGGTGGCGAGCCAGTCGCGCAGGTCGGCGTCGGTGACGACGGGGACGAGGATGCGGTAGTCGGCCAGCAGGCCCAGATCGATGGCGTCGGAGAGGTTGAGGTGGTAGGCGACGGGGCCGAAGAGGGCTTGGTCGTCCATGGAGGCGACCGCCTCTCCTCCGTCGGCGTCGGGGGCCTGGTCGGGGTCCCACAGGCGGGGGGTGGCGGTGAGGTAGAGGCGGCGGGCGGCGGGGACCTGGTCGTCGTGGTGGACGGCGGCCCATGCCTTGCCCAGGCGGCCGGCGGTGCGGTGGGCCTCGTCGACGACGGTCAGGTCCCAGGAGGGCAGGAAGTGGTCGCGGTGGGCGGTGACCAGGGTGGGCAGGGAGGCGTAGGTGGCGTAGGCGGTGACCGGGCCGGTGCCGGCGTCCTGGACACAGGTGGCCAGGCGGGCGGGATCGGTGGTCATAGTGACCGTGGTGCTGACCGGCTGGTGCTCGTGGGCCTGCCGGGCGGAGCAGACGGCGAGGGCGGGGCCTTTGCGGCCCGCCGCGCGCCAGGAGCCGATCGCCTGGGAGAGCAGGTCCAGGGTGGGCACCAGGACCAGGACGCGCCCGCGTGGGGCAAGGCGGGCGGTGGTGCGGGCCGCGATGAGGGTCTTCCCGGTCCCGCAGGCGGCGATCACGCTCGCCCGGGCGTGCTGGGACAGGACGCGGACGACGGCCGCGACGGCGTCTTTTTGGTGCGGGCGCAGCGTCAGCTCGACGGGTGCCATGAGCGGTCGGGAACTCCTTGAAGGGGACGACAGGTGTGAAGGCAGCGGAGCAGGGGAGCGGTCTCCTCTCGCCGTGGAAAATCTAGCGGCCCGGCCGAGGGAGCGGGGCGTTCCCCGGGCCGCCCCACGTCGGTGCCAGCGCGGGCCCCCTCCCGGCTGAAGCCGCGGCCCGGGTCGGACGTCGATGGACACCAACTGCCGTGTCTGGGTTGCACCCTGGGCGCGCATTCAGCCGACCAGGGCGTATGTGCCACGCTCCCCCGCATGCCGAGCCTTCAGCACCAGGCACACGCGGGGGCCTACTGGCCAGCTGGCCGGGAGTGCCGATGCCGCGCATGAGGTTGTCGACGATCTGCGCCGGGATGTCCGCGGTAAGGGTGTCGGGGGCGGTGAATGCGCGGGCGTGCAGGGGGCCGATCAGGAGTTCCAGAACCAGCTGGGGGTCGAGGCCGGGGCGTAGTTCGCCGCGGCGTGCGCCGCGTTCTGTGATGCGGCGTCACCTCACGCTCCCTCAGCTGCAGGGCAGGGGTCTGCACTACAGTGCGCGCCGCCCCGACACCCAGTATCCTCCGCCGTCCCGGGCGGCCGAGGAAGGAAAAGCCGCCATCCGGCCCCGCATCCCCGCACCCTCGCCGCCGCGGACCTGGACCGTTCACCTCCGGACCGAGCCGGGCCTGGCCCGGCTGCACTGCTCCGCGTGCGGCGATCTCCCCCAGCCTTGCGGCGGTGTTCGACGAGCAGCCCTCGCCCACCTCGCCATGCACGCCCGCACCACCTCGCTCCCCCAGCACCTGCGCACCTGCCACTGCCCCGACATCGGCTGCACCAGCCACCCCCGCCACCGCGGCTGCGACGGCACGATCCTCCTCGCCCTCACCCACCGCCGGGGCAGCTGGCGACTGACGGACCTGTGCCACGCCTGCGCCACCGCCACCTCGCACACCGCGCCCGTGGCAGAACCCGTTCCGCGGCGGCCTGCACTGCCGTCGCCCGAGAGGGAGGAGGAACTCGCCTGGAACGCGGAAGAGTCCGGTGCGGAATGGCCCGCCTAGGAGACCGGAGCCGCCTCCGTGCACCGCCGTCCGCTGCGCTGGGCAGCACGGAAGGCGTGGCGGGAGACGCGCTCCGTGCCCCTCACCCGCCTCCACGAGAGCCGTCGAGAGGGTCCATCACGTTTCTGACCAGAGCTGACGGATGTCGGCCAAGCACAGCCACCAACTGCTGGCGGCGTTCGTTGTCAAGCTCGGACGGCAGTGCCTGCGCCACGGCCAATGGGACCTGGCAGCCATCGTCTCCTGCGGCATCTTCGACAACGGACAGGTGCACGGGATCGGCGTTCGGGGCGAGGGCTCGGGTGAGGGCGACAACAGCCGCCGCCCTCACTCCCGGGTGTGGATCGGCTGCCAGGGCAAGCAACAGGCCTTGGGCCGCGGGTCCCTCAGACCCTGTTCCAGCAGCGTGCGCCAGCATGCGGGCCGCCGCCGTCCGCTGCCTCGCGTCGCCGTGCAGCATGCGGGCCGCCGCCGTGATGGCCGAGGATGTCGCCAGCGTCCCCAGAGCAAGACCGAGCGCTGTTGCCACCTCCCGCAGGTCTGCAGGCGAGGGCGCGTCGAGGAGGTGAACGGCGCGCAGTTGCTCCGGCTGCGCCGCGGCGGACTGCCGGATGCTGTCCGCCGCCTGTGGCGGCAGCTCATGCACCCTGCGCGCCAGCAGCCGCAGCCCGCCGAACTTGTGGTCGGCGGCCGCGCACGGGTGGGTGAGAAGTGCGAGTGCCGTGGGCCAGTCGGCCTGGGCAGGGAGCGTCAGGTTGCACCAGACCAGCAGCCACCCCCAGTCGGTGCCGCCCATGCCCCAGCTGCTGCCTTCGGCTTCCGCGAGCTGACGTCGGCATCCTTCGACGGCGCAAGCGGTCAGCCGGCCGCTGGCCGCCTCGGGCTTACGGGAGTCGGGGATCTCGTCGAAGGCGTAGAGGTCGCCGGTACGAGCGCGGCGCAGGAGGGTATCGAGAGCGCCCTGGTCTCCCGCCCGCGCCAGCAGGCCGAGCATGGCCGCGGAGATTTGTCCATCACGCTGTCGCGCTGCGGCCTTCTTCCACTGCCAGACGCTGGTCTGCCAGGCGGCCGGCCGCAGTCGGCCTGTCAGGTGAGGGAGTTCTTCCCTTCGCACAGAGCGCTTGCCGAGATTCCGCCGCACTTGCTCTGCCGCCGCCTCGTGCGTGCTGTCGCTCGCGGCCGACAAAAGCCGCCACAGGGCCCGCATCGCGAAATGGTCGGGCTCGAAGGTGGGGCGCACTCGTTGTTCGAAAGCGTCAGAGTCGTTCAGGATGCTCAGGCATTCGGCCGCCGCCCGGTCGGCCTGCTCACGGGGTAGCAGGTCCCCCGCGGCGGCCCACAGGGCCAGTTTGGTGCGGGCCGTGGTGTGCCGCCACGGGGCGTTCAGGGAGCGGCTGAGGGCGTGGATCAAGCTCTGGGCCGGGCCGCTTCTCCACAGGCGTCCGACGGCGGATTGGAGGTCTTTGGTGCGTCCGTGGCGGCGCAGGACGTCGACGGCCTCGGTCAGCGCGTCGATGGCTTCCTGGTCTGTCGGCATGCTTCGCCAGGCCGCTTGATGACACCGCACGGCGTGATGCGCGTGGTGGGCTGCCGCTTCAGCCGCGCTGCGGCGGGCGCCGCTGAAGGCCGCTTGGACCCACACTCCGTGCAGCCGGTCTTGAGCCCAGGCCTGTGAAGGGGCGTCCGGCTCCTCCGACCGCCCCCAGGCGGCGAACGCCTGCGCCTCGTGGCCAGCCAGCGCCCAGGCGGTGGACTGATCGCGCCACCAGGAGGAAGCGGTGTCGCCCAGGGCAACGGTTTCCTCGGGGGCCGGCCGTCCTTGACGGCTCCAAAGGGCGGATTCGAAGAGGAAGGCGGCCGCTGCGGCGACGATGGTGCGGGCGGTGACGTCGTCGGCGTCGAGCTGCACGGCAATCTGGCAGCGGGCGGCCAGGCTTCGGGCAGTGGCGATGTCGCCGCGTTCACCGGCCAGCAGCGCTTGATGGAGCACGACCCAGGCATGGTCGACCGGCGGCAGTTCCTCCCCCGCCCGGGCGAGGACGTCCTCCGCCTCCGCCCAGCGCTCAGCCTCGGTAAGGAAGACGGCACAGGCTACCGCTGCTGCCGCGCTGCGGTAGGGGTGGTGGGGGTGCCGCGAGGAATCGGACGCCGCCAGCTCCAGCAGTCCGTCCAGGTCGCCGTGCTCGACGGCTCGGCGGTAGGCGCGGAAAAAGGTCCATCGCCAGCCGCTTTGCTGCCGCGGGGAGGGCAGCGTGCCCTTCTTGGCGTGCCGCTCGAGGTCACTGGTGCGCCCCTGGGTCACGAGCGCGACGGCCTCTTCCGGCCTCAGGTCACGGTCGGTCTTCGCGTTGGGATGCGGGGCGATGAGCCGCGGAGACACCAGAGCGTGGCGCAGGGCGCGTCCGGGGGCGACCACGTCGGCCCCCGCCCGCCACACCGTGCCTTCCAGGGACCAGCTCGTCTTCGCCGAGGCGGCGGCCTCAAGGAGGGCGGACAGGTGTTCGGGGGCCACCCACTGGGTGGCCGGAACCAGGATCTTGAATCCTTCGCCCGCGGACTCCACGTGCTGCGGGGTCACGTGCGCCCAGTAGGAGCGCCGGAGGTGGTGGTTGTGCAGGACCAGCAGATGAGGGAGGCCGTGCTGGACCCAGTCCTCGAAATGCCGGGCGTCCGCTTCCGCATACCACCAGCCCTCCAGCACGCCCTCGGCGTTGCGCGCGGGGCTGGTGAAGTAGCTGTCGCCGGCTTTGACCTGGGCCGTCATCAGCACCGTGCGGTCGAACCGCCGCTCGTCGCGGACCTGCAGGAACAGGTCGATTCCCAGGTCGTGCTGGTTGTTCTCCACCGGGCCCCAGCCCAGCTCCTCGAAGTCGGCCACCACCCGGTGGACGCCGGCGGATCCGGTGCTTTCCTGCGGGCTGCTGCGCATGGCCATGGGGCGGCTTCCTTCCTCAGCTGAGGTGACAAGCAAGGGGGTAGCGCGGTTGCCAGGTACGGATTTCCAGGTGGTGGATGCGGGCGTCCGCGTGGAGACGTCCGGTCTCGGTCAGCCACTGGTGGACGGCGGCAGTGACGTCCCCTCCGGCGGCGTCCACGCGGGCGGCGAAGTCGGCGGCGGCGAAGCCGCCGGTGGCCGTAGGAGCGTTCCTCGGTGTGGTCGGCGCGCTGGATGACCTCGCGGCGGATGCCGGGTGAGTCGGTGCGGCTGCCGGAGGGATGTACGTAGCCACTCTTGGCGAGGCGGACGGTGAAGGCCAGGCGCAGCCTCTGGCGGGCGGCTTCGGCGATCAGGGGGCGCAGGCGGGCGTGCGCGTGGTGGCTGCGCAGCAGCAGGTCGCGGTCGCCGGGCGGCTTGCCGTACAGGGCGAAGCAGATGCCGGCGAAGACGGTGCTCTTGCCCGCGCCGGTGTCGCCGTGCAGGAGGAAGAGGCCGTCGGCGGACAGGGTGTCGAAGTCGATGGTGTGGGTGGTGGCGAAGGGGCCGAAGGCTTGCAGACGCAGGCTGTGCAGGCGCATGTCAGACGGTTTCCTTGTGCTGCTCGTTCAGGCGGGAGGCTTCGACGGCCTGCTGGAGCAGGGCGTGTTCGCCCGGGGTGGGGGCGCTGCCGCGCATGCCGTGGAGGAAGTCGCAGGCGATGTCGAGGTCGCTGCGGCCGCGGATGCGTTCGCTGTAGGTGGGGGGTTTGGTTGCTTGGGCCGGGTCGTGGGCGGGCTGGTACTTGAGGGAGAGGGTGTGGGGGAAGCGTTGGCGCAGGCGGGCCATGGCCTCGAAGGGCAGCGCGGTGTCGGTCAGGGTGACCTCCAGCCAGGCGTCTTGCAGGGTTTCGTGGGCCGGGCTGGTCAGCAGTTCTTGCAGGGAGCCCGTCATGCGCTGGAGGCGGAAGGGGGCGGGACAGGGGCGGGGGGTGAGGGCGGGGGCGGTGTGTGGGGAGAGGTCGACCAGAGTGATCGATTTGGTGTGGCGGGTTTCGGAGAAGGAGTAGGGCAGCGGGGAGCCGCTGTAGTGGATGCGGTCGGTGACGTGCTGGGCGCCGTGCAGGTGCCCCAGGACCACGTAGTCGATCCCCTCGAAGATGGTGGCGCCCGCGTGGGCGACGCCGCCGACGGCGATGTCGCGCTCGCTGTCGGACTTCTGGATCTCATCGCGTTCACTGCTGTGCCCAGTGCCGGAGGTGATGAAGGCGTGGGCGAGGACCACCGAGCGGGTGCCGGGCGGCCGGCGGGTGGTGAGGTCGGCGCGGATCCGCTCCAGTGCGGCGGTCAGTACCGCGTGGTGGGAGGCGGCGTCGGCTTCCAGCTTCTCGCGGACCATTGACGGCTCGAGGTAGGGGATGCCGTAGACGGCGACCGGTCCGTCGGCGTCCTGGAGGAGGACGGGGCGGTCGCAGGTGTCCGGGTCGGTGTGCAGATGGATGCCGGTGCGGGCCAGGAGGCACGATCCGACGCCGAGACGGTGGGCGGAGTCGTGGTTGCCGCTGATTATGATGACCGGCACGTCGAGGTCAGCGAGTTGGTGCAGGGCACGGTTGAACAGCCGTACCGCATCCAGGCTGGGGATGGCCCGGTCGTAGATGTCGCCCGCGACGAGGACCGCATCAACGTGGTCGTCCCGGGCGGTGTCGGCCAGGTGGTCGAGGAAGGCGCGCTGGGCTGCTATCAGGTCTTCTCCGTGGAACCGGCGGCCCAGGTGCCAGTCCGAAGTGTGCAGAAACCGCATGCGCACAGACCGTAACCATGGATGCGGCAGCTACGGGCGGTTTCACGGTGACGAGCAGTGGGTGGAGGGAAAAAGGGCTGTTTGCCGGAGGTGGGGTAGTCCGTGGGACGTACCGGTGTCCGGGCGTTGGGTGGTAGCGCCGTGTCCACTGCGGAACGAGGTACGCGAGCAGGTGCACGGGACAGAAGCGACCGGGGTGGCGGGGCCCCTAAGATGAGGCATTCGATACGGAAGGCGGCCGCTCCCGCACCGCATCCGGCACTTGGTCGCGCACACGGCCTGCGGGAGTGGTGGCGCAAGTCGCGGAGCAGGGCGGGCAGTTGCATCTCAGGAGTTTCACGGTCACCGGCTTCCGGTGCCTGACGGACATCGCCAGTATCCCGGTGAGCAGCCCGACCATCCTTGCCGGCCACAACGACGGCGGGAAGAGCGCCCTGTTGGACGCTCTCGCCTTCCTGCTCGGAGCACGCAAGCTCGAAGACGAGGACCGCACCTACACCGGACCGGCCGCGGACGACGCGACGGTGGCGGAGCGCTGCGCGCAGACCACGGTCACCGGCACCTTCGACCTCGACCCGTGGGAGCAGGAGACCTTCGCTCTGGGCGCCCAGGTGCAGGTGCGCCGCCGCTGCGGTGAGGACCTCGTGGCGCATCTGGAGATCTTCGGGCCGCTGGCGGACGACGAACGCCTGCGGGATCTGGCGTCCCACCTCGTGCCCGCCCTCAAGGAACTTGTCAGCGAACTGGGACTCAACCCCGTCAGCCAACGACGCGCCGACCTGGAAGAGAGCCTCAGAGCCCATGCCGCGGCCCACTCCAGCAGCCAGGGCTGGATGTCGGCTCCCGCAGGGCTGGACAAGCGCATGCCGCGGCTCCTGCCCTTCGACGGCAAGACCGCTCACCCCGATGCCGCCGTCAAAACCGCCCTCACCGGCCGCTTCCACAGCCACATGGAGGACCCGGAACTCAGCGGCCGCCTGCACCAGCTCGAGGACGACGTCAAAGAACGCCTGCGTATCGACGCCAAGTCGCTGTGCGACCACATCACCCAGCGCTGTCCCGAACTGCAGCAGGTGACCGTCGACCCGGACATCTCTTTCGGACAGGGCTTCCGCGCCGCACCGCTGCGCCTCTCTCGCAGGCCCGGAGAATCCGTCGGCCTGGACCGCTCCGGGCTGGGCAGCAACCGCCGTGTCTCGCTGGCGATCTGGGAGTGGACCAGTGAACTCCTCGCGGGGGAAGAAGCCGGCGACCACTCCCCCGGCCCCGCCGGTGAGACAGCGGAACCCCAGGCTCCGCCCCTGCAGAGCATCGTCGTCTACGACGAGCCCGACACCCATCTGGACTACCACCACCAGCGCAAGGTCATGCAGCTCATCCGGGAGCAGAGCGCACTGCCCCATGTGAATGTCCTGGTCGCCACCCACTCGATGAACCTCATCGACGGGGTCGACATCTCCGATGTCGTCCACCTGAAACTGCACGAACACCGCACCATCGTCGAACGCCTGGCCTCCGGGACGGTGGGTGACGATGTCGATGTGCATCTGGGGCGCATCGCCGCGGCCGTCGGCCTGCGCAACTCCGTACTGCTGCACGAGCGCTGCTTCCTGGCCGTCGAGGGAGAGACCGAGCAGCAGGCGTTTCCCCTGCTGTTCCGGCTGAGTGAGGGCCTCTCCCTGCAGGCGGCCGGGATCGCCCTGTGGGCCTGCTTCAACAACGAAGGCGCTCTGCATCTGGCCCGGTATCTCGCCCAGCACGGCCGGAGCCTGATGCTCGTGGTCGACGCCGACAGCCGCAACGTTGCCAAGAGTATCTTCAAGCCCGCGAAACTCACCCAGTTCTTCGGGCCCGCAGCGTCCGATTACGTGAAGTTCATCGGCGAGTCCGAGGAGGCGGGCGGGGAGATGTACAACGAACTGGAGGAGATCTTCCCCGACACCCTCTGGGCCAGCACAGCCAACAAGATCTGGCCCCGGCCCGTCGCACAGGGCCCATGGGCACCCGCAGACTTCGCGGCGCTGCGGGAATCGGGGAAGTTCAGCGCGCGCGTCCAGGAACTGCTCCAGGCGCAGAGCAGTGACGGGCCGGGCGGCAAGCCGGAGATGATGTACCAGCTGTCCATGTCCCTGCAGGACCCGGACGATGTTCCCGAGCAGCTGCGCCAGATCTTCCGTGAGCTCAGGCAGCTCGCAGCGTAGCCAGCAAGAAGCGTGCCGTCCCGGGACGCGGCGTGCCGGGAGACCGGCGCCTGGCCTTCATGCGCTCCTTGCGTTGCTCCAGCGTCGGGGGCTGCCACTTGTGCCAGCCCACCGGCGGCTTCCAGCGCTGCATGTGCTCACGCTCCTCCACACCGCACCACCGGCAGCCTCCCGGAACAGGAGACTGCTGTTCAGAGCCACCGTCCATAACGGGCATCACCGCCTCCCTCCACTACCGTGATTCTTCCCCACGGCACTGACAACCGCGCCTCGCCCAGACAGAGCCGGACACAGGCGGACCAGGGAGCGGGCGTCACAGGCCCACGGCGGGCTGAAGAACCCGCCTCGCTGTCCGCCAGGTCCTGGGCCAGGGGCCCAGCCACACGGCTGAGAGGCGGCAACCGGGCGCAAGGTGTACGCCTGCCGGAACAGGGGCCCCGGCAACGGGCGCGTCTACCGGTCCCAGCGCTCCAGCTGACCGGCGAGTTCCTGGTGCCAGGCGATGCGGGACAAGCCGGCGTCCGTGCGGGGCTCGGGGCCGAGGGCCACCACGGGGTCGGTGACGGAGTGGGCGAGACGGTAGGTGAGGACGTCGACGGCCAGATCCATCCACTCCCGGGTACCGCGCGCCGGGGGCAGGGGGCCCAGCACGGTCACGAACCACACGGGAAGCCGGGCCCGCTCGCGTACGGCGTCGGCAAGACGGGTACGCAGTATCCCCTCCAACTTCTTGTGCGCCCTAGCGCCCGCCTCGAGGTCCGGCTGGGCGGTCCGGCTCAGCTCTTCGTCCTGTGCCAGCGCCTCGCGGGCTTCCTCCGCCCTGGCGGCCAGCGCGGGGAGGCGTTGGGCGGCGGCCTCCTCCTGGCTGACGGCGGAGAGGAAGCGGGTGCGGGCCTGGTGGTGTGTGTCGCTGCGGTAGGGGGTGCGAGCCAGGACACCAGCGGCGTCGACGGCACTCGTGCGGTGTCCGTCCCGCTGCGCGAGGGCGTTGTGGTAGGCGGTGATCTGCTGGCGCAGGGCGCTTCGCTGGGCAGGGTCGAGCAGGTCGGCCCGGGCGTAGCGGCGGCGGCTGGCGGCCGCGGCCAGTTCGTGGTGCTCCGGGCTGTAGGTGTCCAGGTCGGCTTCGGGCGCGTCCGGGCCAGTGGCTGCGTGGGTCTCGAGTGCCTGAATGCGGGAGCGGAGCCGCTGGAGAGTGCCTTTGATGCCCCTCAGCTCGGCACGCAGATCCGAGCTGAGGGTGTTCACGGTGTCCTCGGCATCATCGACGGACTCACGCAGCGTGTGCAGTTCATGGTCGAGGTTGTCGGTGTCACCCAGCGTGTCGCGCACCCGTCTCAGGCCGCGTTCCAGATCGTCGATCCGCGTGTCGAAGCCGTCGGCCCGGATGTCCAGGTCATCAAGGCGCTCGCCATGGTCCGGCCCGGAGTTCATGCCGCCGCCTTGCCCGCGCCGAGGCTGGCAGCCGCGAAGGCGATCACGATCCAGGCCGCGAGAACGAGGGCCAGGCACCAGGAAGGGACCACGCTCAGCAGGATGAGCAGAGTCAGGATGCTGGCAGCGTCCCCGACCAAGGCTACGTTCCTACGGGCAAGATGTCCGTAGGCCGTCACCTTCTGGGAGGTCCCGGCCAGCGCGCCGAGCAGGTGCAGCACCAGCAGCGGGAGCCACCACAGGGCGTGGTCCTGCACGAGAACAAGCACGATCATGACCAGGGCGAGGACAACCTGACCCCGCCACGACCACAGCACCATCAGCTCACTGCGCTCCCGGGCCGGTTCGGCCAGCAGCCGGGGCAGTTCGTCCTCGTAGCGCAGCAGCCGTCGAGTGCCGTGAACAAGCCGAGCGTATCCGGCGGGAAACCCCTCATCCTCCGTGTCGAGATCCTTCAGCTCGCTGTGCAGCTGTGCGACCTCCTGTTGCGCACCGCGGTACTGCTCGCGTATCTCTCGTTCGCTGCTGCCCATTGCCGACCCCCACCGGGACGTGACGGATACTCGACCGGACTCTTCCCACCAAAACCCCCGGCCAGCCACAGCCCCGATCCCCGCCGCCGCGCCCCTCTCCCCGCACCACCAGGCCAACGGCCCGGAACGTCTCCGGAACAGCCACGCTGGCCAGGGGCCCCGGGGCGGGAGGCGGGCGCGGGCAGTATGGTCTGCCCCGCCGGCTGCTGCCAGGAGGCGCCAGAACGGCGCGGAGGGCAGAACACGGAAGGGAGGGCCGGATGAGTCAGCTGTCCGCGAACCGGTACGGGGGCGTATGCGCGGCCGATCACTGCTCCCAGTACGTGGAGCCCGGCGCTGGGGTCCGTGTCCGGCTCGGAGACCGGTGGCGGGTGTACTGCCGGGCCGATACTCCCGGATCCACCGGAGGAAATCCCTCACGCGTGGATTCTTCGTCGGCTGCGGAGAGCCGGTCTGCCGACACGGCGCCCCGGAGCGGGGCAAACCGGTTCGCCGGACCGTGCCTGGAATGCTCCATCCAGGTCGCGGCAGGTGCCGGGGTGCTGGTTCCCTGCGAGGACGGCAAGCGGAGAATGCAGTGCCCCGTGTGCCAGGAGGTTGAGTTCCGGCACACGCGCTGGAACGAGCACGACCAGTTCGGCACTGAGCCATGGATCTCGGACAAGGTCCCGGCCGGCTGCGCGGCCACGATCGCCGTTCGGGTGCTGGCGCTGGACCGGCCGTGCTGGAAGTGCGGAGAAATCACCACGTGCGTCGTCGCCTTGCATCCGCACCGACCGGCCCCCACCGACAGCTATCCGCGGATGGTGGACGAGACCTCACGGGTATGGATGAAGGGACTGCTGAAGGGCGCCGGGCTGATCCGCATCGCGGAATCGATCAAGCCCCGATGGAGTTCCACTGTGGGCGGACAGTACCTGAGCAGCGGCTGCATGCACTGCGACGCGCTCCAGGGCGATTTCCCGGTGCACGAGGATGCCTCTGACCTCTTCGGGGAGCAGGGCATGGAGGCGTTGTCCACGCTTCTCGTGACGGACGTGCCCACGCCGGTGTGGCACCGTCTGGTCCACGGTGAACACGGCGCGGGATGCAACCTGCTGATGTGACTTGCCTCTGCCCCACCCCGGCGGCATCAGATCCCTTGGCTGAAGAGCATCGCTCGGCCCATTGGGCCGCAGAGCAGGGGTACCTGCTCCTGCCCCATCGGCCCTCTCCTCAATGAAAGAGTCTGCCAGCTGACTCACATGGCCGGACGAAGATGCCCGTCTGCGGCGTGCGTCGTTACGGAAGGGGCCCGGGCCCTCGGTCGGCACGAGTGAGGGCGTCTCGGCACAAGCCGTGCGTGTCCGGGCCCCTTACCTCCTCCGTAGCCTGGCTGGGCCCAGCACACGGTCGGACGCCTCCCGGAGCTGTCCCGGTCCATCGGGTCTGTTGCGTCGCCTGTGCGCACCGGCGGGTACCGCAGGTGGCGCCCCGGTCAGCGCGGACGCCAGGTGCGTACTTCGAGGTGGGTGATGCGGGCATCCGTGTGGATGCGTCCAGTCTCGGTGAGCCAGTGATGGACGGCGGCGGTGACATCGCCGCCCGCGGCGTCGACGCGGCGGGCGAAGTCGGCGGCGTCGTGGCCACCGGTCTGGGCGGAGCCGTAGGAGCGTTCCTCGGTGTGGTCGGCGCGCTGAACCACCTCGCGGCGGATGCCGGGTGAGTCGGTGCGGCTGCCGGAGGGATGTACGTAGCCACTCTTGGCGAGGCGGACGGTGAAGGCCAGGCGCAGCCTCTGGCGGGCGGCTTCGGCGATCAGGGGGCGCAGGCGGGCGGAGCCGGTGGCAATCGCCTGGGCGCCGACGCGGCCGGTTCCGGTGCCGGTGGGGGTGATCAGGACGGCTTTGCCGCGCACCCGGGCGCGGGTGCCGGAGGCGGTGGTGCGGCGGGTGATGCGGGGGGCGGCCAGGGCTTGGAGTTCCTCGGGGTCGGTGATGCCGCCAGTGCGCACGGCGGCCAGGACGTGGGTGAGGGCGGGGACGAAGGCGGCGCCTTTGCCGCGTGTGTAGAACTGGGAGACCAGGGAGGGGTCGCGGTCCAGGATGCGGGCGACCTCGCGTTTGGTGTAGCCGGCGGCCTGGAGCTGGTCGGTGAGACGGGCGGCCTCGTTCAGCTCACCCTGCCGACGGCGGGCGGAGCGGCGGGAGCGGGGGCGGGGTGGCATCAGGACCTCTCCGCACGGGTGCTGAGGGCGGCGCGGCCGGCATCCCGCAGGGCGAGGAGGTCTTCCTCGCTGGCAGGAGCGGGAACGGGCCCGGTGAGGTGGCCTTTGCGCAGGTAGTCGCCGGGCTGGCCGTGGTAGGGCCAGGACTGCTGGGGGTGGGTGAGGTAGAGGGCGTCGGTGCGGAAGGCAACAACGGTGCCGGGCGGGGTGTGCAGGGCGCCCGCGTGGGTGTCCTCGGCGCGGTGGCGCTGGGTGAGCAGGGCAGCGCGGGCGGCGGACCAGATGGCGGCGGCCCACTCTGGGTGGGCATGGGGGTCGCGGGCGAAGCCGGTGGGCCGCTGCCAGGTGATGGTCTCCTCGTCGAAGCCGAGGATCTCCGCGTCCGGGGGCAGGTCACGTTCGCTGGTGCGGGGGGTGGTGCCGGTGACCAGACGGGGGCGCTGGGCGAAGGAGCCGATGCCGTACAGAAGGAGGGCGCGCACCGCGCGGGCGGCCAGGTGGGCGGCGTGGGCCTCGTCGGGGTCGGCGTGCAGGCGGGAGTGGGAAGTGAGGGTGTTCCAAGCGTCCTTGAGGCGGGTGGCCCATTCGTCCAGGGGCTTGCCGTCGTCCCACAGGATGCCGTCGAGGATTTCGATCTTCCAAGGCTGCAAGGGGTTGGTCAGGGCTGCGTGGACTTCGGGGCCGCCGGCCCAGGTGGTGAAGGAGGTGCCGGGGGTGGCCGGGTAGTGCCAGGCGCGGTCGCCGGGGGCGGGGGCGGGCAGCAGTCCGACGTGGTTCCAGCCGTGGGGGACGGCGGCGCGGATGTGCCAGTGGCCGCAGCCGAACAGCGCCTTGGTCTGCTCTTTTCCGCTCCAGGAGGCGAAGGCGGCGGCGGTGATACGGCGGGGGGTGCCGACGGGGGATTTCCAGGTGTGCTTGGCGTAGGCGAAGGTGCGGTCGTACTCGACCAGGGCGGGCAGTTGCTCGGGCACCTGGGGTGGGGTGAGCAGCTGGGTGCGGCCCTGGCCGGCGGTGGCGTGCAGCAGGCCGCGCAGTTCCTCCGAGAGCACCGGATAGCCCTCGGCGTACTGGCCGCGGGTGGGGATGGTGCGCGTCCACAGATCGCGGCCGGTCTGGGAGGGCGAGCCCATGAGGACCGCGTCGCTCCAGTGGGTGCGCAGGGCCTTCCACAGCAGGACGAACGCGTCGCGCACGGTGGCGGGTTCGGCGCCCTCGGGGTCGAACCACTCGCCCACGGAGCGGATCTCCACGTGGCGCTGTCCGTCCTCGGACTGGTAGCGGGCCACGGGCTGGCGGGGGTGGACGAAGTGGCCGGCCATGCGGTCACGTCCGCGGCCGGTGTCGGTGCGCCAGCCGGGGGTCGGCGCGTTCAGCCAGGCGGCCACCGCGTCCCGCAGGTAGGGGTGACGGGCGGCGTCCTTGTGCCAGGGAGCTCCTGCGGTGATGTAGATCCGTTCCACGCCCTCGGGGACAGTATGGAAGACGGCGGTGAGGATCTCGCTGGCCGAACCGGTGGGCAGGTCGAGCCGCACGGTGCGGTCGCGGTGGACCAACAAACCGCTGTCGGCATCCAGGAAGACAGTGGAGCGGGCCTGCTGGGTGAACTGGGGCCGGGTGGAGGCGAGACCGCGGGTGTGGGTGAACCAGGCATCCCCCTCGCCGCCTTCGGGGATGGAGGGCAGGGTGCGCGGCTCGCCTTCCCCCATGGCCGGGGCTGCGGGCGTGGTCGGGGCCGCAGGCGGCGCGGGTGCCTGCAGGGCTTCGGTGCTCGGACTGGTCGGCGGTGCGGTGAGCTGGGGCACGTGCGGTTGCGGTTCGGTGAGGGGAGCTCCGGCCGGTTCGTCGGCCGCTGCCGGTTCCGGTGCGGGCGTAGCGTCGGCGGCCAGGGGTTGTGGGGCCAGGGCCGGTGCACGGTCGACGATTTCGGCCAGGCTCAGTCCGGCGGCCGGGGCAATGCGTTCGGCCTTGGCCTTGTCATAGGTGGCCAGTTGGACGATGCGCTTGTCGCGCTCGGCTTCCAGTTTGGCGAGTGCCGTCCGGGTCTTCCTGATGTCGTCGCGCACCGTCCGCAGGTCGGTAAGAGCGGCGTTGTAGCTCTGTGCGTCCATCGGATTCCTTGTCCGGGCTTTAAGTTCAGCTGGCGGTGTGCGTGGGGACGTAGGCGATCGCGCCGCCCGAGTGTGAGGCGAGCCGGGTGCCCAGGAGCAGTTCGGCGAGCTCCTGGTCGCCGTCCACGCGGGAGGTGATGGTGGTCGTCGGGGTGGCCAGGTCAGTGACGTAGCCGGCCAGGCGGGCGTCGGGGAAGGCGTGACGGCCCTCGTCGTTCCTCTCCCACCGCTCCAGCCCGGTCAGCACGGCCACCACGTAGCCGGACAGGGTCACCGGGAGCACTCCCCCAGCCGCAACGCTCGCCGCGTCGCACCGCCACCAGCCGCGCAGTGCCTTGAGGACGTCGTCGGGGGCGAGGGGGGCGGCGAAGCCGATCCAGTTCCGGTCCGATTCGTCGACTCGCTGGGCCGCATCGACCCGCAGGACACCAATCTCCTCGGCCGTGATCTGGTCCAGGGCAGCGTGGCGACGTGCACTGAGGGACTGCACTGCCGAGAGGGGGATCATGACCCGCACGCCGCGGCGGGACAGGCCAGGCAGCAGCCCGGCATGCACGAGGCGACGGAAGGTGGTGACAGCGCACCCCAGTTCCTCGGCCGCCTGCCCTGTCGTCAGCAGCACCGAGTCACACTCCCATGCTTGATCAGATATCTGATTAGGCATGCAATGCTAAAGGGGAGCGGATGTGGTGTCAAAGGGCGGCGCCGGATCTTCTCCCCCGTATTCGCGGGCCTCTTCAACTGCGGATCCACCGGCGTTGATCTTGCGGAGGCGGGAAGCGATGCCTCCTTCGTTGCGGCCGAGTTCCTGAGACAGTTCGGCCGGCTAGGCGCCCTGCGACCAGCGTTTGGCCAGGTGCTGGTCGTCTTCGGGACTCCACGTCTTGTAGGCGTGGGAGTGAAGCCGCCGCTTCTCCTCCTCCTGGGCATCCGCCGTCCCCTGCCCGAGCTGAGGAAGGTCTGTCGTGCAGTGCTGGCCTCCACCACAGACCCGGTGAAGCCGCCGATGCCGCGGCAGGTCGAATTCGAGCAGGAGACGCTGTTCGGCGATGCCTGGCGGGATACACGGCCCGCGGGGGGCGGACGCCGCCAGCCAGAGCGGGCCGCGCCGGTCTGCGGGGCCCGAGTCGTATGCCCCTGTACCGGCTATTGCTCCATACGGCAGTCCGCCCGGCCCCGGAATGGGCATCACGGGCGTCACCCGCCCGGCGGCGGCTCGTTTGCTCGGTGGGGAACGCCGCAGCAGCGCGAGGGAGTGCCGATGGGCCCGTCGTTTGTGATCGAAAGGCTTGAGCCCCAGCGGGGCGGCGTCTGGCGCGTCCGCTTCTTCAAGGGCTTGGTCACGTTCCTGGTCGGGCACTCGAAGCCCGCTAAATCGACGGCCATCGAGACGCTGCTGTACCCGCTCCGGCTCACCACGGCAACGATCATGCCGGAAGTACGCAGTTGCGAGCATATCCGTCTCGTCTTCCGGGTCGCCGGCACCCGCTGACAGGCCACCCGCAGCAGGGCGGATCCGCGGGCGCGGGTCCTGCTGAAGAATCTCGACGCTCCGGACGAGTTCGAACACGCGCTGCCCGTGACCACGGCCAAGCCCGGAGAGACCACGGCGGGCGCGTTCGTCCAGGACCTGCTCGTTCCGCCGGCCGCGGCCCGCGGAACGACCCGCATCGGACTGGACGACTTCTACAGCACCGTGATCGCGCTGCGGCAGACCACGATCGCCTCCGAGTTCCTCGGCGGGGGCAAGGACGCGGCGCGGGCCCTTGCCCTGGAGGTGATCCTGGGACTGTGGAACGAAGATCTCGCCGGTTAGGAGAAGCACGCTTCGGAGGCCGAGTCCCGTCACCGGGCTGCTCGTTCCGCGCTGACCCAGTTCAAGAAGCTGCGCGACACCGGCGCGCTGGCCGATCCGGACAGCATGCGCGCCGAGTACGAGCAAAAGCTGCGGGAGCACCAGGCGGCGGCCGCGCCCGGGCAGCGCGTTCCCGATGCGCTGACGGCCGCGATCGGGGAGCGCGGACGGCTCGTAGCCCTGCACAGGGCTGCCGAACAGCAATGCAGGAAGGCTGCGAGGCAGGCGGAGGCCGCACGGGGCAAGCTGAGCGGTGCCGTGGCCGATCACGCACGGGCCGAGGGGGAGCTCGCCGCCCCGGTGAACGCCGCGCCAACGGCCTGCGCCCAGTGCGGGCAGGTCCTTCCCGAGCGTGAACCCGGGCTGTGCCAACAGTGCGGGCAGTGCGGGCAGGCACACGCGGGTGCTGAGAACCAGCGTGAGCGCCAGATCGCTACCACCCACGCGCGAGTGGAACGGTTGCGGCTGACGCTGCAGGACGCGGCGGCACGTACGTCCGAGGCGGCGCAGCAGGACGAGGAGGCAGCGGCAGCCGCGCTCGCCGCTCGCGACGTCTACGACCAGGAGCATCTCGCTCCTGCCCGCACGGCGGCGCAGCAGGCGGAGAAGGACACCCACGGGCTCAGCCGGGACATCTCCCAGCTCAAGCGACGGCTGGAGGACGCCGGCTACATCAGCGCCCAGAAGAAGGGCGTCAAGGCGGCGCAGCAGGAGATGGAAGCCGCGCAGGCCGCCCGGGACGCCGCCAAGACCACGCACGGTGTCCGCCGCAAGGAGGCCACCGGACGCTGGTCGGAGTTCTTCCTCGCCCGGCTGCGGCAGATCACCCCGGGCGTCGAAACCGCCTCCACCGGCCCGCAGGACTTCACCACCCGGGTGAAGGAACGCGACGAGGTCGACAAGACGTTCGCCGAGAACTCGGTGGCGGGCAGTCCGAAGGCCGCCACCAACACCACTCCTTCGTTCCCTCCCTCGCTCACACACTGCGTCCTGCCGCCGACCGAACGGTTCCGTGGCCTTTGATCAGCGCTTTGGACCGCAGTCTGGGCAGACGTTGTCGTCGTTGAACTCAAAGTGCACCTCGCTCGGCTGCAGATGGTTGGACCTGCAGACGGTGCACAAGTCCCCGCCGCAGTTTCCGCAGCCCACGTAGCGGCCGCCGGCGTACTCGTAACGCCGCTTCTCAATCCATGGGGCATCGCATGCCATGCCGGGTCTCCCTTCGGCGAGATCATCCTATTTCGCCTCAGAGCAACGAGCGCATCCACAAGGTGGTTACAGGGGGCAGGACGTACAGCCGCCGAGGGTGTATCCGTGGCCGGGCACCACCAGCTCCCTTGGAGGCCGGGACCAGAGCCTCGGCCAGCGCTTTGAACGGCCAGCGTGAGGGAATGGCCCCAGAGGCTTGCGGATGTGGTGTGTGCGCCGCTCGGTCTGTAAGGTCTGTCCGTCCGGAAGGGCAGTGAGGATTCGCCCGTCGGGCTACGGGCGGCGCCAGAAACGGAGACGGTGCCAGACCCCATCCCGTGGGTTCGGACGAGGATCTCCGGTGTCGTGGGCGGCCAGCAGGCGGCGGTCCCGGTTCCGGGTCTGGTCGATCTCCGCCGTCGAGTACCGGCGGCTCCAGATGACGTGGCCGTCACGGATCCAGTAGTGCGACCGGCACGGGAGGGACCAGTTGCCGATCGAGGGGGCGAGGGACACGCTCTCGCCGTCATACGTGACGCACCATTGCGCCGGGGAGAGCGGCGTGATGACCTCGTTACCGCAACCGCAGCAGCAGAGGTGACCGCAGGTACGGTAGGGGATCGAGACGTACAGCACTCCTGCGTCCATCGCTGAGGGGAAGGTCTCGGTGAAGGCCGGGTGCAGGGTGGCTTGTGCGGTCACGGCAGGTCCTCGCTGGCGATCTCGTTGGTGATCAGTGAGTACGTGGTGTGGCTCTCGCCGGTGGCGTCGGCGTAGATGCCGATGGCGCGTTTCCAGCGGATGACGGCCAGGACGGCGTTGAGCGCGTTGAGATCCGCGGTCTGGATGTTGCGTGCATATGCGTCGCGTTCGGGCGCCGGCTGGGGAATGCGGCGGCGTGCTTCGTCTCGGCGGCCCGGGAGGCTGGTGGTGACGCGCAGGAGTCCGCTGAGGCGGCCGTCAATCTCTTCGATGCCCATGCCGACGTCGATGAACGGTACGTCGTGGGCTTCGAGCCAGTCGATGATCGCCGGCTTGCCGGCGGCGTCGTCGGAGGCGAGGAACGCGAACGTGGCCCCGGTGAGCAGGTCGAGGTTGTCCTCGTCGAGGTACTGCTCGCAGGCGGACACGCCTCGGTGCATATTGGCGTAGATCGAAGCGAAGTAGGTGGCCTTGGGCGGGCGGTCACGCAGGGTGTCGAGGGTGGGGGCGCCGGGGGCCCGGAAGGCGTTGTGGTTGTCGAAGGTGTCGCCGTCGATGAGGAGGATCGAGTCGACCTCGGTCTTGGCGACCTGGTCGAGGATGTAGCTTCCGCTGCCGCCGAACGATGCGGTGGCCTCGGAGGCAGCGATTGACTGCCGCGATACCGGCACGGGAGGTGGCGGTGTCACGGTAGGCGAAGGGGCTGTCGTCCTCGGTCTCCTGCCATGCTGCGCCGGGAGTTGAGGTGGCCGAGGAGCCGAGTGCCTGCGCCTGGTCGGCGATGACCCTCGCGTACGCGTTGATCTTCGTGTACTCGTCGGGTAGCCGTCGGGGCTGGGTTTGCTGGAGAGCATGAAGTTCGCCTGCATGCCCTCGGCGATCACCCGGTTCTCGGGATTGGCGAGGGCCAGGGGGCGACCGTGCTCGTCGCAGGGGGCGCAGCCGCTGAACCAGATGCGGTGGTCGGTTCCGGAGACCAGCCGGTCCCCGCTGATGGTCACGGGGTAGGCGAGGAAGCCGTGTTCGACGGTGCGGTTCTCGCTGACGTACGGGATGTACCGGACGATGATGTGGCCTGAGTGGACGACGACGTCGTAGCCGTCGTCGAGGAGACGTGCCAGGTCTGGGTCATGAGCGAGAAGTGCGGTAGGCATCGAAGACCATCCCCTTCTTCACTCTGACGCTGTGGCCAGCGGTGAGGCTGCCTGTGCCGGGGCGTGAGCGGGCGGTGGTGGCGGGCTCCTTCGTAAGCGACGCCTGACCTTGATGCCACCCTTCCGGCCGGGGCCAGCCGACTCCCTGGCGGTGTCCCTCGCGTCCTGGAGCGCCGGGGTGGAGTATTGCGCCAGCGCACGGCCACGCGCCACCAAGAAAGCAAGTGGGGCCACTTGAGGGCGCCGTGCCGGTCCTGCCCGAGCTGCGGTGCCCGGTACTCGGCGTGGCCGTGCATAGGTCTAGATGTCATCTGTTCAGAAGTGATATCACTTGATGTCGTCTAACGGGCAGGGGGCTGAGTGTCGGAGTCACAGGAGGCGCGGGCGGAGAAGGACGGGCCGGCGCCGTTGACAGTGCTGCCTGCCACGCTGCGCATGGCTCCGGTGCCCACGCCGAAGCAGTTGGTCTCCTTCTATGACCCGGACGAGTTCGAAGTCTTCGTCAAGGAGTGGGTGCCAGCGCTGGAGGGGAGATACACGCTCGTCGAACGGCACGGCGGCACCGGGGATCACGGGATCGACGTGGCTGGCTACCTGTCGCGCGAGAGACTGGAGGGGTCGTGGCACAACTACCAGTGCAAGCGCTACAGCTCCGCCGTGACCTGGTCGGTGGCGGCCGGGGAGATCCGCAAGATGTTCGTCGCCGCCGCGGCGGGTCACTTCGCCGTCCCCACCCGGTACATCTTCGTGGCGCCCAAGATCTCGCGCAGCCTGCCCCGGCTGTTCGCGACGCCCACCGAGTGCCGCGAGAAGTTCTGTGCGGAGCTGTCCGTGACCGGTGACGCGCTCGTGACGGGCCTGGCGGACGACCGGCGCCGGGCAGTGGAGGATCTGGCCGCAGCCACCGACTTCGCCATGTTCGAGTGCGTCGACCTGGATGAGATGCTCGCGCTGCACCGGACCACCCCGCACTGGGCCGAGCGTTTCCCGCACGCCCCCCTCGAACGGGGGCCTGCGGTGATGATTCCGCCGCCGCAGCACGGCGAGGAGGAGACCCGCTACATCCAGCACCTCGTCGATGTCTACCGGGAGCGGTACCCAGAGGTGATCGACGGCCTGGAGCAGGTGGGTGAGGTCGCCGAGGCGGACGGGCATCTCAAGCGGCAGCGTGTGGCCTTCTACGCCGCGGAGTCGCTGCGGGTCTTCGCCCGCGACGCGGCGGGTCCCGCCTACTTCGAACGGGTGATGGAGGACGTGTACGACATCGTGGTGGAGGTGGCGGACCGTTCCCACCCGGACGGGTGGGAACGGCACGGCGCGGTCACCAGCGTGGCCGGGACAGTGCAGCTCACCCCGACGGTCCTGACGCCGTTCGTGGGGCCGAAGGCCCGCAAAGGGGTGTGCCATCACCTGGCGAACGAGGACCGTCTGGTCTGGTGCCGGGAGGCGGGGAGGTGACCCCGCTCAACAGTCCGCTGGAAGTGGGGATGCGCGCCCTGGTCCTGCTGGCCGAGAGCTACCCGGAGCCGCTGGACCTTGCGCAGCTGACCGCCTGGGACTATGTGCTGCTCCACAGCGGGGACTTCGACGGGCCGCCCAGTCTGCATCCGCATCTGCCGGCCCGCGCGGGTGAGCTGGGGATGAAGCGGACAGTCCTGGAGCAGGCGCTGCTGGTGCTGATCAGGGCCGAGCTGGCGGGTCTGGTGGATCGCAGCGACGGGCTGATGTATGCGGCCACGGACCGCGGGCCGGTGTTCGTCGATGTGCTGGAGTCGCCGTACGTGGAGTCGTTGCGGGAGCGTGCCGAGTGGGTGGTGAACGACTTCGCGGCGCGGACCGACGCGCGCGCCGCCACCGGGGAGATCGTGGGCCAAGCAGCGTCCGGCCCGGGGCGGGGGGGGTAAGGGATGGCTGATGTGCTGCGTCTGGTCCACCTCACCTACGCGGGCTCCGGCAAGCCCACCGCTCAGGTGGAGTTCGATCCTTCGCTGACGCTGGTCTACGGGGCCTCGGACACTGGCAAGTCCTTCATCGCCGAGTCCATCGAGTACATGCTCGGCGGGACCAGGCTGGCCCTGGTGGACGAGGCCGAGGGCTACAGCCAGATTCTGTTGGGTCTGCGGCTGCCGGGCGGCAGCCCGTTGACCCTGGTGCGCGCCCCGCACCACAACACCATCCATGTACACCGCGCGGATCTGAGGGACCTAGTCACACGGCCAGCGGACGCCCAGGTCACCGCAGTGCACACGGCGCGCAGCAGGAACAGCCTTTCCCTGCTACTCCTGGGCGAGCTGGGCCTGGAGGGGCTGCGGATCCGCAAGAACGAGGCCGGGGCCACCCGTGCCCTGGCCCTGAGCGACCTGGTGCATCTGGCCGTGGTGCCCGAGACCCGCATGGTCGACCCGCTCTCCCCGGTCCTGCACTCGGCGGCGTCCAGCGGCAAGACCGCGGCGGCCTCGGTCATGCGGCTGCTGCTGACCGGTGAGGGCGACCTGGAGGTGGAGACCGGGCTGAATGCCGGGCAGCGCCGCGTCAACAAGGGAAAGGTCACCCTGCTCGACCAGATCATCCTCGATCTGCACGCCAAACTCTCCACCGGAGAGCCGGTCAGGGAACTGCGCAACCGGCAGGCGCGTCTCCAGGCGTCCATCGATGAGCATTCCGCCACCTTGCGTACGGTCACCGACCGGCATCTGAACGCGGTCACCGCGCGGATGCGGGCCGCCGAGGACCTGGCGGGGGTGGAGGCCCGCCTCGGCGAGGTGGGCGATCTGGTCTCCCGGTTCCTGCTGCTGGAGGAGCAGTACCGCTCCGATCTCGCCCGCCTGGAGATGGTGACCGAAGCCGGAAGCCTCCTGGGCTACTTTCGTATAGGGGCGTGCGTGTTCTGCGGTGCTGAGCCCGAGCACCAGCACCCGGGCCACAGTGATCATGAGACCACGCAACTGCACATCGCTGTGCAGAGCGAGACGGCGAAGACCAGCACACTGCTCACCGATCTGCTTCCCACCATCGCGGACCTACGTGCCCAATTCGACGAGCTCGCCGCCCGCAGAATCGCGCTGTTGGAGGACACCGCCCGGTGGGACGAGGAGATCGATACGACCGAGCAGATGATGGCCCCTACGCGGGCCCGCATGGACGAGCATCTGCAGGCCCGTTCGGCCATCGAACGGGACCTGGAACTGCACCACCGCATCAACGAGTTGGAAGAGCGTCGCTCGCGGCTGGACGGTGAGCAGTCCAGCCCTGCACAGCGGCCAGCCGAGTACGTCCCCAGCCGGGTGCTGTCGGTGTTCGATAACACGCTCCGCCGCATCCTGGACACCTGGGAGGTTCCCTCCGTCGGCTTCGCCGAGTACGACCAGTACGCGATGGACATCCGGGCGGGAGGGCGGCGGCGAGCCAGCCGGGGCAAAGGGGTCCGCTCGGTGCTGCACTCGGCGTTCACCACCGCGCTGGCCCAGTTCTGCCTGGATCATGACCGACCGCATCTGGGCTTTATCGTCCTGGACTCCCCGGTGGTGACCTATCGGGACCCCATCAGCGACCCGGTCGGCGAGGATGTGGATCTGACCTCGAACGTGGTGGACCACTTCTACAAGGGCATGCTCGACGTCCCGGGCCAGGCCATCGTCTTCGAGAACGGGGACCCACCGGAGGAAGTGCGGGCCCGCACCGAGACCTACCGTTTCACCGGAGCCAGGCCGGGCAGATCCGGCTTCTTCCCCCGTCCGGCCAGCCAGGGCTGAGCCGCAGCTGGCGCGATACCGCGGGAAGAAAGGCGGCGCCCGGGCAGGCGTGCGCGGTTCATCACGGGCTGCCGGATTCCCGGCGATCGAGCTGGCAGGAAGCCGGAAGCAGCTAGGTAGCCCGTGATGAACGCCTGGGCCCCTCTCCCGTGCCGGGCCTGTGGTCCGACTGCGCAGGAGAGACTCAGGAAGCGGCTGTCCGTGCGGCGAGGGCTTCGATGAGGGCACGCTGGTCATCGATCTCTGCGGCCTGCACGGGGGACAGCTCGTAGTGCCGCAGACGGTCGATCTCAGTACGCGCGGCGGCATGGTCGCCGGTGTGGGCCAGGACCACGGCGCGCTGCGAGCGCAGCGAGAGTGTCAGGTCGCTCAGGGCGTATGCGTGCGCGAGGGGTAGGAGGGTCTGCTCCAGGAGTGTCAGGGCGCCGGGCGGGTCGCCGAGCTCTACGAGATCGTCGGCGGCCTCCTGGCCCATCAGGACGGTTGCCCGCCACGCCCCGGCGAGGTGATAGAACTTCATCGCGTGCATGGCCGCGAGCCCGTGGCCCTGCTGCATCTGCTGTGTGCAGCGCACGGACAGGGCCAGGCAGTCGGCGAGGCGTTTGCAGTCGTCCTCCCAGTGCGCGCCGCCGCGGTCCAGTTGGGCTCGCAGGCCGTCTATCCCGACGGCGACAACATCGGCCTGTGTCAGGCCCAGGTGGGTGTAGTAGTGCTCGGCGAGGCTCAGGGCCAGGAAGTCGGCCTGCTCCCAGCGTTCGGCCAGGGCCAGGCACTGGGCTTGGGTGTAGCGCAGGATGCGTCTGCCGAGGCTGTCTTTGGGGACCTTTTTGCGTGCCGCGAGGTAGCTGGCGTTCATGGCGTCGACATTGCCTGCGGTGGCGTGCCGGGTCATGGTCTGGGTGGCCAGGACGCACACCGCCCGATGATCGAGCAGCAGGTTGGGATGCGCATCGGTCAGTGCGATCAGGTCGTCGGTCAGCTGCCGGTGGGTGTCGGTCTCCTGTGCGTTGTAGGCCATCAGGGCCAGGGCATTCAGCGCGTCGAGCCGGTTGCTGGGTGTGGCAGTGTCGTCGGTGGCCACGGCTGCCAGCGTCGGGCGGAGCGCGCCGGTGAAGGAGTGCTCGAAGAAGTAGTCGTGGGAGGCGAGATCGAGGAGCTGGCCGGTCTGTCCGGTGCGCTCCAACAGTAGCGCCCATCGGGCCAGTCTGCTGATGGTGGCGTTGCCTTCGCCGATGGAGGCGCGCAGGAGGCGGCTGAGGGTGAGCGCGGCAGCCTGCTCGATCCCGGGAGTGGGGAAGCATTCGGTGGCCGGGGGGCGCGCGGCGTCGTGGACACTGAGCAGGCCGCGGCCGGTGCGCTGGATGAGGCCCAGGGCGGTGAGGTGGCGCAGGGCGCGGGCGCAGGCGGGCGCGGTGACCTCGGCACTGTGGGCGAGGGTGCCCAGTTCGTCCTGAGTCAGGGGGACCTCGGCGAAGGCCAGGAGGAAGGCGACCGTTCGGGCCTGGGGATCGAGTCCGCCGAGCACGTCGCCCAGGATGAGGTCCTGGGCAGTGGGGGTGTCGTGCAGGCGGTCCTCGAGGGCCTGGCACATCCGGGCGGGGTCGGCGTCGTAGTGGCTGTGCGCCAGGGCCACGGCGCCGTGCACGTAGAGCGGGAGTCCGCCGGTGAGGTGCAGGATGCGCTGGACGACGTGCGGGTCGGCCGACGTGCCGGCGGCGGTGAAGGCGGCGGCAACGCTGTCGGCCGACCAGCCGGGGAGGCTCTCGGGGGTGATGTGCAGCTGGGCGGCCAGGACAGCCTGGTCCGGGCGGGGCTGACCGAGGAGGACGAGCCGGGTCGTGGGCAGGGCGTCGATGATCTGCTTAAGGCTGGCGGCGTCGAGGCGGTGGACGTTGTCGAGGACAATGGCGACGGGTGCTGCGGCGAGGCGCTGGTGCACGCCTCTGAGGATGTCGAGGCCCGGGCCGTGGACAAGTTCGGTGCGCTGTTCGGCCTCCAGGTGTCGGGCGGCCAGTTCCCGGGCGAGGGCCCCGGCGGCGGCTTCGCCGGTGAAGGCGGCGATGTCGAAGTAGGTGAGGGGTTCGGGACTGTGCTCGGCCGCGTGGGCAGCCCAGGCGGTTTTCCCCGCACCGGAGAACCCGGTGATCACACGGATGCGGGCGTCGGTGAGCAGGGCTGGTTCTTCGGCCTGGGGCAGGTAGGGGTCCGGGGCGGCGGGGAATGCCTGCAGTTCGGTGACGAACTGCTCGTAGAGGGAGGACAGTTGCTCAGGGCTGAAGGCTTGCTTGCTGTGTCCGGTGCAGGCGTAGACGACGCGGGCGGCCAGCTTCCACACCAGAGTATGCGGTGCCAGGGAGGTGAAGGGCACCTTCTCCGCCTGGCCGGCGCACCAGGTGATGGCTTCTTCCAGGCTCTGCCATGCAGGCGGCAGCCACGCGTGGGGGCTTGCTGCTCCGGGGTGGAGGACGTGCACGTCCTGGGGCCAGTCCGGGGCGGCGAGCTGGGCGGTCAGGCCGGGGCCGGGGGGCGAGTCGGTGACGACGATGAGGGTCGCATGTCCTGGACGGGAGCCGTTGTCGTGCTCGGTGCGCACGACGGCGAAGTTGTCGACGGCACCTTGGACGTCGCCCCACTGCAACGGCCGGTTGCGGGTCTTGACCTGCAGGTACAGGCGCTCGCCGGGCAGGAGTACCTCGATGTCCTCGTCCCGCTCGACCAGCAGGCGCTGCACTCCCCCGCTGCCCATGCGCAGCAGACACCCCACGGCGTAGAGGTGCTGGTAGAGGAAGCCTTTGTGCAGCGCTGTGATCCGGATCAGCTGGGCCGGATCGATGACGGCGTCATCAGCGGCGAGGGCCGGAAGCGGGGCGGGTATCTGGGACACGCCATTCATCTTCACACTCTCGCGGCGGACCGGGGGATTTCGTGGCCGGAAGGTTGCACGGCCGCGGCCCCGGGGTGGCGGACTGCCGACGGGCCTGCTCGCGCAGGTGTGCAGCGGGATCGGGTGGTGCGTCGTGAAGGTGGCGGTCTGCCGCGCGGTGTCGGTGCCCGCCGCTCCCCCAGGGCGCGGTGCCGTCGCCTGGCTTCAGGCCAGGTGAGGCGAGGTGTCGCTGTCAGGGGCGGTCTCGGTCTCGGTCTTGGTCTTTGTGCTGGAGCAGCCGCGGGCGCGTTCGTTGAGTGCGGCCCGCTCCTGCTCGTCGACGCTCAGCCTCCAGCGGGTCTTGGTGCCCACCCAGTCCGACAGGTACTGGCAGGAGGCGTCCGCGCTCGGCACCCACCACTGGGCCGGGTCCTTGTCCGCCTTGGCCCGGTTGTGCTTCGCGGTCACGGCGACGAGCGAGCGCTCGGCATCGAGGTCGTTGGCGTAGCGTTCGCGTTTCTCCGCGTCCCACTTCGAGGCCCCGGCGTCCCATGCCTCGGCGAGGGGGACCACGTGGTCGATGTCCAGCGACCGTGGGTTGTCGGTGGCCAGGCCGTCGTAGTAGGACAGCCACTTCCCGCCGGTGAGCCTGCAGCCGGGGCCGACCTCGGGCTTGTCCGTGGCCTCGGCGATCAGCACCTCGGCCCGCGTGTTGCACCCGTCCTTGTCCGCGTCCACCCAGTGCTTGAAGGACGACCGCTTGTAGCCCGCGCGGGACTCCTCCGCCGCGGGCAGGGCCGCGATGGCCTCCGCCACCGGCATCGACACCCGCTCCGCGGCGGGGGCGGGCTCGGCAACCGCGGGAGCGGCAGCGGCCAGCAGGGACGCGGCAAGGACGGCGGCACCGAGTCCGCGCACAATCGTGATCATGGGAGAAGGAAGCCACGGCCCCGCGCCGGATCCCCGCCTGACCAGGGCGGATTCACCCTTCCGAGTACCGGTGCTTTTCGGCTGTTCCCTGCAACGCCTGTGCCGCCAGTCCGCTGGCATCAGCTTCCTCGACGAGGGCGGCCAGGGCGCGGTAGTTCTTGTACCTGCGTTCGGGGAAGTAGCAGTCGAGCTGCCGGACGCCCGCGAGGCGGGCGGCTGAGTCCAGGGTGAGGGCCGGTGAGCCCGGTGTGCCGTTCTCGTAGCGCAAGGCCCCGCGTAGCTGTCGAGGTAGACGACGCGGCCGTTGGACGCTTATCTGCCGACCTTGGCGACGAAGGGCTCCGTCGTTAGTACTGTGTGACCACGCATGTGGTCATTCGTCACCGAAGTCCTCGGCCACTTCACGAATCTCCTCGTCGATGCTCTCGCGCGCCCGGACGCACAGGTCGCGGAGAGCAGCATCCAGGCCGAGGTAGTCGAGCAGTTCGGCCATACGCCGGTAGTCGTCGCTCTCCACCGCCTCGTCCAGCAACTTCCGTACGGCTGGCGGGACGGCGGTCTCGGCGACGGAATGGGGCAGCCTGCCGAGCACTTGGCGCACCCGAAGCGTGTCTCGGACCCGCAGTGCGGTTCTGAGCAAAGGGGGGATGAGCGCTTCGGTGATGTCGGTGCCGAGGGCCGCCAGAAGCAGTAGCGCCTCGTCCCGTGTTTCGAATGTCTTCAGGGCTTCTCCGAGAACGCGCGCGGTGGCTTCCCTGTCCTGTCGCAGCGGCACGAGTGAGCGGTTCAGGGCGCCGGCTGCCGCGAGAGCATGCGAGAAGGGCTCCCGTTCCGGTTCGGTGTTCGACACGTGAGTGTTCTCTTTCACTTTTTGCTCTTCCTCTTGTTGCCCGCCCATTGCCAGTCCAGCGCGGCAACCCGGTCCCGGAAGTCACCAGCGCTCATCTGCTCCGTCGGATAAATCGTTCGGTGCCCCCACGGTGCGTTGCCTCCCTTGTCCTCCCCGTCGGCATGCAGTCCCAGTCCGGGCGGGAGCACGGCGTCCTGCGGCAGCACGTGGTATTGGCCCGTGGTCGGTGCCCGTTCAGGGTCGATGAAGGTGGAGGCGCCCGGGACGTGGTCGGTGGGAGATTCCGGTGCGAAGGGACCAACGATGTCGTCGATGTCCTCCGCTTCCAGGTCCCGGTCCAGCCGAACCGGTCTCGGCGCTTCCTTGTTACCGAAGGCATGCAGCCGTTCGGGGGCGTCCGCACCGGGACCGGCACCATCCAATTCTGCCCCGTCCCCGACCGGAACAGGCCCTGCCTCGTTGATAAGTCCGTGGTTCTGCGCCACATGCCTTCTGTCATCCACAGGGTCGATGGGCTCCGCCCTCGCCGGCTCCTCTCCTGCTGCCGGGTCCCCAGGTTCCTGGAGCGCGTCATGCTCTTCGCTGGCGGTCGGGCTCCTATCCCAACGCGGGTCTTCAGTAGAGCCTCTGCCCCGTGCGTCTGCGGAGTCGTCATGCTGCTCCCGCCCATCCAGCTCCGGGCGATCGGCGGATTCTCCCGTATCCTCGTCAGGATCATTCGGCTCTGCAGCCGGACTATCTGTCACGTCCCCGTCGCCCTCACGTCGAGACGCTTCCGTGCTTTTCTCCGGCGCAGCCAGTTCCTCATCATTCGCAGTCTCTGCCATAGGAGCGGATCCCTCACCGGCTCCGTTGGATTCAGCAGACCACTTGCCCGAGCTCTCCGGATCGCCCAGATCCACGCCGATAGCGACTCCGTCGTCCGCAGGGGCGGACAGCGGGCCCTCCGACGTCAGCGGACGGCTCCCTGCATCACCTTCGTGAGCCTCATCCTCAACATCACCTACGGCATCTATATCCCCCGCTGTCGAATGCCCTGATTCGTCGCGGTCTGAAGACTCGCTGTCGATCGGCTCCGCCGACTCCTCCGGTGCACCGTTGCCGTCGGCCTCCGCCCTCGGCACCCCCGTCTCTTGGCCACCGTCGACCGGCACTTCCAGGTCCTCCGGCACGCCGTCACTGGCCTTCTCTCCTTCTACGTCAGCGCGGGAGGGAGTGGCGGCATCAATGTCCTCCATTGTGGTGTGGCCGGGCTCATCATCGCCCTGGGAGGAACCGTTGTCCGGCGGATCCGGTGGTGGAGGCGGCGGTTCCGGTGTGTCCGCGCTCATGGCGCTCCCCCGACTGTTGTGGTCACTGCCCGTACGAATGACTTCAGTGGCCACCACGGTGCCTGGAGGAAGGAGGCCGCCTTCTTCAGCCGTTCTTGGGGATCTCTCGCGTTGTGCAGGGCATCGCATGCCTGGCGCCAGGCCATGGATTGGCCCCTCACTGTGGTCTCCGATGGTCGCCAGGTGTCGGGGTGTGCCTTCCAGGCTTCCAACTGCTCCGCGACGGTGCGGCCAGACAGCCGCAGCCCCCGCTCGGCCCAGGCGGCCGTATCCGGGTGAGGGCCCTCATCCGGTGCGTCGGCCGCCTTCAGTGCCCGGTACACATGAGCCCAGCGCCAGGTGCCTGCCTGCCACTCGACTTCACCACGTGGGCAGGCGCTGCGTCCGGCCAGGACACGCAGCGCCGAGGCCGTTAAGTGTTCCAGCAGGCTCTCTGGCGGATAGAAGTCCGATAGCCCTGCCGAACGGTCGTCGACGGCTGCGTTGATGCGCGTAGCGATGGCGCACTCAAGGATCTGTTTGTCCGCCCGGTTCCGCAGTCCTTCGAGCCAGGATGCGTGGGGCTGGGGCGAGGGCCAGCCGCATACATGGGCGATCGTCAGTAGCTCGATCCAGAGGGTCAGGTCGGGGTCCTCGGCCAGATCGTTGCCGAGGCTGATTTCGCGCAGCGCAGGGGGCTGGTCCCAGTCCATATGCCCGAGTGCGGAGTGCGGGTTAAGCAGTGCGGGAATGGCTCGGGTGGCTTGTTTCGTGCTTTCGCGGGCCAGTCCCAGCGGTACGGCGATCCGCAGGGGGCGGTCCATGCCGTCTGTGTAGGCGGCCGCGCGGCCTGGGGGGAGGGCGACGATGTGCCGGGACTGCTGGGGGGTGAGGTTCATCGTCGCGCCGACGGCTTCGCGGTCGTCAGCTGCCGGGAGGCGGTGGACGATTTTCAGGGCGGTGTTCTTGACGATGTCCGGCAGGATCTTCGACGGGATCTGCTCGGCGATCACGATGCCTTCGCCGTAGGCGCGGATCTCGGCGAGCAGTGAGGCGAAGAGCTCTACCGCGTGGGCGGCCGGGTTGCCCGGCGGGACGTTCTTGAGGAGTCGGTGGGCTTCTTCGATCACTGTGACGTGCCGCAGTCCGCCGCCTCCGGTGGTGTCGGTGCGGTGGACTCGCAGGTGTTCGTAGATGCGGATCAGTATCGCTCCGATGAAGAATGCTTTGTCCTGGTCGTTGCCGATGTCTTCGATCTCCAGCACCACGTTTCGGTCCAGGAGGCTGCTCATGTCGATGGGGTGGTGGGCTTCGAAGAACCAGCCGGGGGTGCCCATTCGAAGTGATCCGAGCCGTACGTCGATGAAGCCGCGTACGTTGTCGGCGACCTCTTTGCCGTATCCGATGTTGTTCACGACATCCAGGGCAGCTTTCTGTACGTCCGTCAGGCGGGGGTAGCGTGGTGCTCTTGGCACGCCTCGGCGGGTGCCCAGCGCCAGGTTCCAGCCCATCTCCTGGTAGCACCTGGTCAGCGCCTGGCTGAGGATCTGCGGAAAGGGGTCCGTGGCTTCGAAGGCGGCCAGGAAGAGGGCCCGGACGAGGTCGAGGTGGGTTTGCAGCGGGAACCCGGGCTCGGGTTCGAGCGGGTTCAGGCCCACGGGGACGTCGTCGGGGGCGCCGGGGCGGATGACTGTGACTTCTGCGCGGTCGGCCAGCCGGCCCGCCATGTTCGCGTATTCGGCTTTGGCCGGCTCGATGACCAGCCAGGGGACTTCGATGTCGTGCAGGGACTCCAGCAGGTGTCGTACGGTCTGTGATTTTCCGGAGCCGGTGGCGCCTGCGACGAGGGTATGCCGGTTGAGGGTGTGCGTGGTGATTCCCAGGGCAGTGATGGGCTGGTCGGCTTCGTCGAGGACCGAGCCGAGCACGATGTCGCCGGTTGATTCGGGAGTGACGTCGAAGTCGGCGCGCTCGATGTGATGGAGGCCGGGGAGTTCCGTGTGTGGTGGGCGGGCCAGCGCGGCCAGCAGTTCCGTGCTCGCGGGGAAGGGAGAGGCTGGTTCGCCGTGTGAGGTCACTGCCGTGTGCCACGTGTGTGTCAGGTCGCCGCCGGGCGGTCCGGGTATGAGGGTGTAGGGGTGTTCCTCCATGTCAGTGGAGCTGCACAGGAGTGCGGCTGCTCGGCGGGTGGTGGCTGCGTCGGGTGAGCCGACCAGGATGTGGATGTTCCACATTCCGCTGGGGCGGGCCCTGGACAGTTCGCGGTAGCGGGCTTGGGCGCGTTCGAGTGCGACGCGCTCCAGTTCGGAGTTTTCCCGTTGCCTAAGCCTCGGGATGTTCGTGGTCAGGGCCGTGCGCTCTTTCTCCAGCGCCTCGTCGCTGAGCGGTTCCGCGAGCACCATCCAGGCGAAGGAGTCCCGCATGTGGCGAACGTGGTGATCGAAGCCGCCGCGCATGACCTTCGGTCGGTCTTGCGCGGGAGTCCACAGGGGGTCGGCCTGTCCCCGGCAGCGGGCCCAGGAGGTGAAGCCGGCTAAGTCGGGGACAGGTGCGGGCTCGGCCACCGCGCCTGGCGGGTAGAGCAGGGGGTAGCCGCGAGTGCCGGCGAGTTGGCCGCGGTCTCTGGCGAACGGTACTCGGGGGCGTCCTCCCACCAGGATGTCGATCTGCTGGCTGCCGGGGGGCCTGTGCCACACCACGGCCAGTGCCGCCCCTGGGTGTTCGTTGAACTCGGCCCGTGCGGCGGCGAGCGCGGCGAACAACTCGGCCGGGGTGCGGTCCGGCGCTTGGTCTTCGAGCGCCTGCCGGGGGATGTCCAGCAGTCGGTGGAACTCGAAGCCGTCGAAGATCGCCGATGCTCCGCTGGAGGAAGAGCCGGGATTTCTGTGGTCGGTCGCGCTCATCGCTTTCCTACTCCGGTAGCCGTGGGGCGTCGGCCACGTGCGGCAGGAGGGAGATGGCGGGATTACAGTCGCCGAACAGGACGCGGCGGTATTGCGGACTCGCTTCGACCAGGATGAGTCCGGTAGGCGGCAAAGACTGGATCTGTGTCGGCTCCACCGTGAATTCATAGACCCGCGATACCGTCTCGCCATGCGTCACGGAATCGGTGGACGAGCTGTTCACGGAGTCTTGCCAACTAGTCGACCATCCTCCCCTCTCGCTATCACCTTTACCGTAGCTGTAGGACCACCCCTTGGAGTGTGATTCACCGTAGCTGTAGGACCGCCCCTTGGAGTGTGATTCACCGACCTGCTGCGTCATCTGGTTCATCACGAATTTGTGTCCCTGTCCGATGAATTCGGCGGCGGCTTTGGCTTCCGCGGCGTTCCCCAGCCTCATGAGGACCGTCGCGCTGTCCTGACCTCCGAGAAGCGGCCGGATGTCCTCACGCACATGTGTCATGAGAAGCATGAGCCGAACGCCCGCGATACGCGCCTGGCGAGCCATGGCTTCCAGAGCGGAACGTCCCAGGTGCTCCGCGCCGGCGATCACCAACGTCCCGGCGTCCGCCGGGATGCGGCCTCGGCGAAGCTGATGCAGGAGCAGGAAGAAGACGACGCGGTCCATGACGTCCTTGCGGCGCTCGTTCACATCGTGCGTGGAGAGGATGGTCAACTGCCCGGGGACCAGCCACTGGTCCGAGGCGGGGAGGGTGACGGGATTTTGTTGGGCGCGGGCCAGCAGACGCGTCACGTCATATACGAAACGCAGCTCGTTCTGGATCCGCTCGCTTTGCCCGACAACGTCAATGGCCGCGGTGAGCCTGTCCAGCTCACTGGGCGTCAGTGGTTCCGGCGCTCGGTCGGGTTCGTGGACGCGCAGGAGGACCTCCAGTCCGGAAGCGATCCGGCCGAAGGTGACCGGCGCTTCCAGCCGCTCGAGGACGGAGTGCAGGATGCTGGCGTCCGTCGCGCGCAAGTCGACGTCGGCCCCCTCCGGCCGCAGCGTGGACAGGGCCTCTGCCAGCACCTCGGCCAGTTCGTCCGCGGCCAGCCCCCACGACAGGTCAGGAGGCACGGAGGCAGAGGGCAGTTCCACCCGCGCCACCGGCACCCGTTGCACATCCGCCAAGGCCGCCAGCTCCCGTCCCACCGTCTGATGACTGAGGTCGAGGAGCCACAGCCCCTTTCCGTTGGCCATGAGAGACCCTCCCAGAGTCGCCAGGAGAGCCGCCCACCCATCCGCCGTACCCCCATAGACATCGACCCGACGTGGGCGGGACACGAGCTGAACAGGAAACCACCGCAACGCCTCGTCGACCCGCCGCCGCTCCGCGGCATCGTGCGCGAAGACATCCCTCTTCCAGAACTCGAAGGCGGCTTCGTAGGACGCTCTGAGTTCTTTCCGTTTCTTCTTGTATTCAAAATATGGGGCGATGCGCAGGAAGAGAATTGCCCCGGCAAGAATCCACAGCACAAGGGCTCCAGAGGCCCCCAGCATTGCAAATATCACTCCCAAAAGAAACGACGTAACGAAGACGCACCCCGCAGCAGTAGAGAGCCCGCCAGCGGGCATGGGAGGCTCGCGCCATACCGGCGGATTGTCATGATATGGGTGTGGATACGGAACTGGATGGATATACTCCCACCCCAGCCTCTCCACGCCGTCGAACACGCGTCTTGCTAACTCGATGCCCGCGTCGGGACTTCCCTCCACCGCTCCCCCTCATCGTCTCCGCAGCACCCGTCACGCCACCAAGCCACGACGGAGCGACGCACGTCGAAGCGGAAGGTCAGCGCACCTGGCAGCACTCCCGCTGAACAACCGGACACCTCGTCAACAAGCCCTCTACCATCGTGACCGCCGACTTGACGCCAGAGCGGATACCCACCCGATCCAGCCGCACAGACGCTTGGCACTTGTCACTTCGAAATCCCCCACCCGCTTAGCACCACGGCATGACACCACGGCACGACACCAGCCCTCCACCCAAATCCCAGCCATTGCGCAGCAGTCACTCACCCACGCCAGCGGGGTCCTCGACTACCTACATCTGCTGCTCGACGCCACCCCCATATGCCCGTCCTGACAAGGCTGGGCACCGGAGCTTCAAGGAAACTCGACACCCGCGAGGAACAGGACGTTGGCCGGCTCGGCGTCCAGCGAGTCACTCCACACCTCGTAACGCCAGCCCCTGGCCTCCACCGGTCCCCGGGTCCAGGCGAAGGTGAACGCGCGCTCCGGCTCGACGGCATGGTGGCGCGGTAACGGCTCGCCCGCTATCGAGCCGCTCCGGCAGCGGCCGCGGCCCGCGCACCGAAATACGACGCTCCGGCCAGCAGCACAGTGCTTCCCACAGGACGTCCGACACAATCCGTGGCGAAGCCCCACGCCCCGGAAAACGCTCAACCCGCCAGACGGTGGACGCCCCACTCGATGGCGAAGGCGGCAAAGCGTTCGACGGCCTCCTTCGCTCCTGGGAAGGCGAGGTCGGGGTAGTAGGTCACGTAGCCAGCAGCGCGGCCTCCTATGCACTATTCCCCTCCCAGACGAACGAGATCTCGCTGCTGCGGGAGCCGACCCGTACGGCGCGGGCGCGCGCCTGCAGGCAGTCGATGGTTCGTCGTCCGGCCTTGCCGGCACCGCCGATGAGGAGGATGAAGGCGGTGGCAGTGAACAAGACCCGTAGGGCGTGCAGGATGTTCCGCCGTCCCTGGCCAAAACATGCCGCCGACACCTCATGCGTCACCATCCGGCTGGCTGATGGCGCTTCTCCCTCGGAGGCGGTGCGACGCCAAGGTCTCCTGGCCCCGAGGCGGTGCGGCCGAACCCGGCTGTGGGCCGATAGTTGCGACGTGAACTGGCGCAAATCACCATTGACGCCGCATAACTTTCCATGATCACGTAGCGGGCGACCTGGAGCCGCCGACCGCGGCTCACCACGAATCACCGAGGGGGAAGACATGTCGCTACACGCATGGCTGCGTTCCAGACCCAGACCGCGGACACTGATCGTCGGCGCCGCCGCGGCCGTCCTGATACCCGTCTCCGCTCCCGCCGCCGCGGGCGCCGACGGGCAGGAGCAGCTGCGGATGGAGTCGACGGTGCTGCCGGTGGGCGCCCAGGCGCCCTCACTTGGCGAGCTGCAGGCGGATCCTTCCGGTGCCCGGGCCCGGCTCGCCGAGCTGGCGCAGCGCGGCGTTGCTCAGGGCGCGCGGGAGACGGTGGGTCCTGCGGCCGGCTACGGGGTGCTGGCCGAGGGAGAGTCGGCCACGCCTTCGCAGACGGCGGCGGCCTTGGGGCCGGAGTCGGGGACGCAGACGTTCGCTGTGGATCCGCCCTACCCGGAGCCGGGGCGCAGTATGACCACCCAGGAGTGCTTCGAGGCCCTCAACGGGACGGGGGCGAAGTTCTATATCAAGTCCCGGTTCGCCGTGTGCTCCGGCGCCTCCTTCACCCAGACCTGGTTCAAGAACAACAAGCCCGTGGGTGAGAGCCAGTTCGTGCTGGTGGCCAAGTCGACGATCGCCAAGAGCAGTCGGGCGGTCAACGTCGAGTACGACTACCTGCGCCTGGAGCAGACGGGGAGCACCGGCACCAGTGGCCTGATGATCGGTCCGGACGCCACGCTGCCGCAGGTGTGGCCCTCCTCTGCCACGGTCCGGCAGAGCGGCAGCATTCCCGCTCCGCGCAGTTGGGCGGCTGTCAAGGCTGATCCGGATCCCAGCTTCACTCATACTCTGACCGTCGATGCCGGTCAGGGCAGTGGTAAGGACGACACGGTCTTCGCCGTCTACCAGCCCAAGGTCACTCTCAAGGCGCCTGCGGGCTGGAAGATGGGCGGGGATCTGAGCGGTGAGCCGTTCTTCCTCGCACCTCGCTGGGACACCGCTCCCTATCTGGGCAGGAAGGGTGCGGCGGTGATGAGCTACCTCGTCTCGATGCCTTTCTCCACCAAGGCGGGAGCGCTGGAGAAGCAAGCGGCCGAGCACATCGAGGATGCCTTCACCAGTCCGGGCAGCACCATGCCCAAGAATGCGGCCAAGGACATTCCCGGCCGCACCAGCAGCCGTCCCCTGAGCCGGCTGTACTACGACACCGACCGGCGGGACGCCAACCGCAATCAGGCGATCAAGACCTGTAAGGAGAGCTGGGGCGAGGACTACGCCGAGGACGGCAAGTACGAGTGTGACGAGTTCCCTTTCTCCTCCACCTACGAGGGAGCTGCCCAGGCGCTGCCCAAGTACGACCCGCAGGGCAAAGCTCCCAAGAACAACTACTCGGCCAGGCCGATCCTCACGGCCGACAACAACCGCGGCGGTAAGATCATCCAGGGGTTCTACCAGAAGAACCGCATCATCGACGGCCCGGACGACGGCTTCACCGTGAGCGTCTCCTGACTCCGTAAGCCGCTAAGAGGGGGGAAGGCCGGGAGCCGGTCTTCCCCCCATCCGTGCTGTCCTGGCGCACACTCACATGCTGGGGGCGGGCCAGAACTGAAGCAGGTAGCGCTCCACTTCGTGCGCCACACCGTCCCGGGTGGCGCGGGCGGCCTCCGCGCGCCCGGCGCTGAAGATCCGCAGGCCCCAGTTCTGCTCGACGGTGCCCAACTCCAGCGGCTCGAGGGCCGGTCCGCCCACGGTGTGGAAGACCAGCTCTCCCGTCTCGGAGTAGATCTCCGTCGTCCCCTGTGCCTCCCACACTCCGCCGGGCGGTGCGTCATCGTCCGGCGGGCCGTCCCAGATCTGGGCTGTGACCGGCGCGGTATGGGTGTGACCACCGCTGGTCACATCCACACGCCCCTGGTAGGAGGTCAGGAATTCCTCCGAGGGAGGCCCGTCCGGGTAGGGCACCGGAACCAGGTCTTCTTCCGCCTCTTGGAGGCAGAAGTGGTGGAACTCGATACGCACCTCCATCGTCTGCTCCGACACCAGCTGCGACAACCGGTCCCACTCCCCTCCGCGTAAGCGCCTTGGATCCTCTACAACCTCCATCCTGCCGCGCCCCAAGGCCCGCCCCTGACACCGGCCGTGCCGCAGCAAGCCAGAGGGCTCCGGAGTCCTTCCACCTACGGCAGGAGCCACGCACCGGTCGGTAACAGCCCGGCCGCAGGCGCACAGATGTCCCTGTCCCTTTCCCGCTGCGCCCGACCGTCGCAGCCGAGCAAGCGGCCTGGGACAGCCGAGGGTGGCGAAGATGCCACCACTTCCTCAAGACGCGGTGCCCCGCCCGACTCCAGCCCAGGCGGGGCGGGGCGGACCACTGTCAGTGGACGATCTCGGTCTTGATCTTTGTGCTGGAGCAGCCGCGGGCGCGTTCGTTGAGTGCGGCCCGCTCCTGCTCGTCGAGGGCCAGGCGCCAGCGGGTTTTGGTGCTCACCCAGTCTGAGAGGTACTGGCAGGAGGCGTCCGCGCTCGGTACCCACCACTGGGCCGGGTCCTTGTCGGCCTTGCTGCGGTTGTGCTTGGCGGTCACGGCGACGAGCGAGCGCTCGGCATCGAGGTCGTTGGCGTAGCGTTCGCGTTTCTCCGCGTCCCACTTCGAGGCCCCGGCGTCCCATGCCTCGGCGAGGGGGACCACGTGGTCGATGTCCAGCGACCGTGGGTTGTCGGTGGCCAGGCCATCGTAGTAGGACAGCCACTTCCCGCCGGTGAGCGTACAGCCGGGGCCGACCTCGGGCTTGCCCGTGGCCTCGGCGATCAGCACCTCGGCCCGCGTGTTGCACCCGTCCTTGTCCGCGTCCACCCAGTGCTTGAAGGACGACCGCTTGTAGCCCGCGCGGGACTCCTCCGCCGCGGGCAGGGCCGCGATGGCCTCAACCACCGGCATCGACACCCGCTCAGGAGCAGGGGCAGGCTCAGCCACCGCAGGGGCGGCAGCGGTCAGCAGGGACGTGGTAAGAGCAGCGGCACCGAGTCCGCGCACGATCGTGATCATGGGAGAAGGAAGCCACAGCCCCGCGCCGCCTCCCCGCCTGACCGGGGCGGATTCACCCTTCCGGGTACCGGTCGTCGAACTCCCCCGGAGTTCCTCGTTCGAGTGTTGCAGCGGCTCCGGCTATGTCGCTGAGTCGTAGGAACGCATATCGGCGAGTTCGTAGACCTGAGCAGGCTGGTCCAGCGAACAGGGGGGAGGCAGAAGGCGGCCGCGTCTGTTGCTGTGCTGGCCAAGGCAGCGGTAGATCGCTGGTAGATCACCGATAGACCCTCCCTTGCTGGAATGACTTCGCGTGACAGCGGCCGGCAAGGGGAGGGCAACGGGATGGAAACCGAGTACGCGGCTTTTTGCGCGAAAGACCCGCACTTCTACGACAAGATCGATGACGATCCCGCGGCGGAACGGCTCTTCGCGCCTCTCAGCGAGAACACGACTCCGACCGGCTGGCGCCGGATCACTGTGTGGGGCTGGATCAACTATCACCCGCCCCGCGTCCGTATGCCCGCCCAGGGCTGGAAGATCCACGTCTCGGCGTCGGTGGAACGGTCCGAGGAGGTTGCCCAACTGGTCTTCGACCACTGTGTCGACCGCGCCGTCCCATTCAAGCTAGTCCCCAGCGCCCACGAATACCACAGGCGTAACAGAAAGTACGCGGAGCGGGCGGGGAGCGGGAAGCTCGCCACCATCTACCCGTTGGACGAGGCGCAGCTGGAGAGTCTTGTCACCGAGCTTGGGGAAATGCTCCGCGATGTCCCGGGCCCGTACATCCTCAGCGACCTTCGCTGGATGGACAGCCCGGTCTACGTCCGCTATGGGGCGTTCGAGGCCCGTAAGGTGAAGCTGGCGAACGGGCGCGAAGTCCAGGCGATCGCCGATGCGGACGGCAATCTTGTGCCCGATCCCCGCGGGCCGGTGTTCTCGATACCGGAGTGGGTGTCGCTGCCCGAGTTCCTGCGGCCCGCGCTCGAGCTCCGCGACGCTTCCCGGATCGATGACCTTCCCTGTGAGATAGCGGGGGTCTTGCACTACTCGAACGGTGGGGGCGTCTACGAGGGGCAGGAGAAGAGCACAGGCGCCAAGGTGGTCGTCAAGGAAGGGCGGCCTCATGCGGGTTTGGACCTCTCGGGCCGGGACGCGGTCTCCCGGTTGCGCCGGGAGCGTGACATCCTCACCCGGCTGAGCGGGCTGCCCGGGGTGCCGGCGTTGAAGGGCTATCACAGTGTCGCCGGGCACGAGTTCTTGATCGAGGACTTCGTGGAGGGCCTGACCCTGCGCACCGCCTGTCTGCGCCGGAACCCGATGCTGCACGACGGCCCGCCAGATGGGCGGGAGCTGGCCGAGTACCGGCAGTGGGCCATGGCGACGTGGCAGCGCGTGGCCGATGTTGTCCGTGCGATGCACCAGCGTGGCGTGGTCTTCGGGGATCTGCACACACAGAACATCATCTGCTCGCCCCGGGAGGAGAGTGAGGAGCGGGTCTGCCTCATCGACTTCGAGGGCGGCTGGTTCCTTGAGGAGGACGGCCGGCAGGTGATGGCGAATCCGGGCTTCGTGGCACCTCGGGGGACCGCCGGGGCCGCGGTAGACGATTACGCCCTCGCCGCGCTCAAGTTCGCGGTCTTCGCGCCCCTGACGGAGATGTTTATGCAGAGCGACGGGAAACCGGCGCATCTGGCCGACGTCATCGCCGAGCGCTTCGGGGTGCCCCGCGCCTGGTTCGCCGACGCACTCGCGGTACTGCGCGGGCACCAGGCCGTCCCGGCTGACCTCGGTGAGGTAGACCTGAGCCCCGAGGCATGGCCGGCGCTGGAATCGTCGATGGCTGAGGCCGTCCGGGTGAGCGCCACCCCTGAGCGCACGGACCGTCTCTTCCCCGGCGACATCGCGCAATTCCTGGTCCCGGGAGCGCAGCTGGGCATGGCGCACGGAGCGGCGGGTGTGCTGTGGGCCCTGCGGGCAGCCGGGGCCGGCGATGCCCCGGAAGAAGAACGGTGGTTGGTGGATCAGGCGTTTCGCGACCACTCCGATGTGCCGCCCGGCTTCTACAACGGCTGGCACGGCGTGGCCTACGCGCTGTGGGAGCTGGGCCGTAAGAACGCGGCCGTGGACCTGCTGGCCCGGATGCCATCGGCCAGAAGCGACGAGGCGGACCTCAGCCTGTTCGACGGTCTCGCCGGGACCGGTCTGAACTGGCTGCACTTCGCCCGTGAGAGCGGTGAGGACCGGTATCTGCGGCGAGCACTCGAGACCGCCGACCTGGTCCGCTACCGCCTCGGTGACATCACAGATGTTCCCCAGGTCAGCGGAGGGGCGCACCCTCACGCCGGACTCATGCATGGTGCCTCCGGGCCCGCGCTGTTTTTGACCGCGATGTTCGAGCAGACCGGGGACACGGCGTATCTGGATGCGGCCGAGGTCGCCCTGCGTCAGGATCTGCGGCGCTGCCAGCGTGATGACAACGGGGTAGTGCAGGTCAATGAAGAGTTCCGGCTCATGCCCTACCTCGCGACAGGCAGTGTCGGCATCGGTGTCGCGCTCGACCGGTACCTGGTCAGCCGTCCCGACCCCGAGCTGGAAGCGGAGTTCGCGGCGATCGGGCGGGCGGCAAGGATGTCGTTCTACATCTACCCCGGCCTCTTCCACGGCAGGGCGGGCATGATCCTCTTCAACGCCAGTCACCAGCCCACCGATCGGTCGCTGACCGCCACGCAGGTGGCCGGTCTGGACTGGCACGCCCTGAAGTGGCGCGGTCACCTCGCCTTCCCGGGAACACAGCTTCTGCGCATGTCCATGGACCTGGCGACGGGCAGCGCGGGCGTCCTGCTCGCCCTCGCTGCCGCCCGCACAGCGGCCACGGAACCGGAGCGACGGCTGTCACTGCCGTTCCTCCTGCACCCAAAGACCTCGGGTCGCCCCCTCGGGGACGCCTGAGCCATCGCAACAACCCACGCGGAAAGGAGGTGTCTCCATGTCTGTTTACGACCTCCAGGGCCTGAAGGACGAGACCGCCTTCGAGGTGAACAGCTCCTACAGCGTCCGCTGCTGCAACCCCTCACCGGACCCCAGTAGCTGGTCCGCAGGCTGCTACCACAGCGACGTCTGATCAAGACCGCCATCCCGGGGCGGGCCGACACAGCGTTGTGCTGTGCCAGCCTGCCCCGCCCGCCCCGACTGGGAAAGGTGCACGACGCATGTCACACCGGGAATTGTGGCGCTTCCTGCGCCCCTTCAGGGCCAGGGTGCTGGGCCTGACGGCGCTGATCGCCGTCAGCTCCGCGACGGCCGTCGCCCCGGTCCTGATCGGGCAGCGGCTCATCGATGAGGGCGTGCTACGCGGCGACACCATGGTGGTGTGGACGCTGGGCATCGTCATGGCGGCCCTGGGGGCGGCCCAAGCGGCGCTGTCGGTAGCGGAACGGCGGTGCGCGGTGCGGCTGGCCGAGGACGTTGTGCTGCGCCTGCGCACCGACCTCTTCGACCACCTGCAGCGGCAGTCGCTCGGCTTCCTCGCCGCCGCCAGGACCGGCGCCGTCGTCTCCCGTCTGCAAGGGGACGTAGCCGGTGTGCAGCGCCTGGTCTCCACCACCCTCCCCTCCGCCGTCGGAGCTGGGGTACTGCTGCTCACCGCGGGCGCAGCAGTGGTGGCCATGGAGTGGCGCCTCACCTTGGGGGTGCTCGTCCTGGGCCCGGTGCTGTACGCGCTGACCACCAGGTTCACCACGGCGCTGCGCCAGGTCAGCAAGGACCAGCTGGCAGCCCAGGCCGACCTGGATGCCATGGTCGCCGAGCGCCTCAGCCCTGGCGGAGCGGAGGTGGTACGGCACTACAGTCACCCGGACAGGGACCTGCCCGTCTTCGGGCAGCGGGCGGGCCGCATCCGGGGCCTGGCAGTGCGGTCGGCCGTGCTCTCCTCCGCGCTGGGGGCGACACTCACTGTGCTGATGAGTGTGCTGACCGCGGCGATCTACACGTTCGCCGGGCAGCTGGCCATCTCCGGCGTCCTGAGTGTCGGTACCGTGGTCGCGCTCGTCGCCCTCATGGCCCGCCTGTGCTCGCCTCTGATCACTCTGCCCACCCTCAAAGTGGACCTGGTCGCCGGTCTGGTCTCCTTCGAGCGGGTCAGGGAGGTGATGGCGTTCGCACCGGCGATCGTGGATGCTCCGGACGCCCGTGAACTGCCCCGGCAAGCGGGCAGGCCACTTGAGGTGGCTTTCCGCGGCGTCCACTTCACATACCCGCCCAGCGGCGCAATGACGCTGTCCTCGCTCAGCGGCGGCCAGCGGGAGCCCGCAGACGCCGCTGCCCCCGAACCAGTTCTGGCCGGCGTTGACTTCACCGCCGCTCCTGGGGCGACGATCGGTATCGTGGGCCTGTCCGGGGCGGGGAAGTCCACCCTCACGCGGCTACTGACCCGCTCCTGGGAAGTGACCTGCGGTCAGGTCCTGGTCGACGGCACGGACGTACGGCAGCTGCGGCTCGATGATCTGCGGTCCGCGATCGGCGTAGTCAGCCAGGAAACGTTCCTGTTCAATGACACCATTCGCATGAACCTCCAGCTCGCACGCCCGGGAGCGGCCACCGAGGAACTCGTGGAGGCATGCAGGGCCGCTCAGGTCTGGCCGGTGATCGAAAAGCTGCCGACGGGCCTGGACACGGTCATCGGCGATCGCGGACTGCGCCTCTCCGGTGGGGAGCGCCAGCGGCTGGCCCTTGCCCGGTTGCTGCTGAAGGACCCGCCCATCGTCATTCTCGACGAGGCCACCTCCCACTCCGACACCGTCACGGAACGCGGCATCATGGACACTATGGGCCTGTTCCTGCAGAGCCGCACCTGCCTCATCATCGCGCACCGGCTGAGCACCGTCCGCGACGCGGACACAATCTTGGTGATGAAGGGCGGACAAGTAGTTGAGCAAGGCCGGCATGACACGCTGGTGGGCGCCGGAGGCTGGTACACCCGCCTGCACCAGGCCCAGCAGCCGCTCATCGCGGCCCCGTAGCCAAGCCCTCAAAGGCCGTAAGGGGCCTGGTGCTCAATACCTGGTCATCCGCGATGATCAGTCTGTGCAGCTCTTGCAGCTGCCAGCAGGGTTCCAGGCCCAGCTGCGCGACCAGACCATGGCGCAGCCGCTGGAAGATCTCCAGAGCGTCGGCTTTCCGGCCCGACCGGAACAGGGCCAGCATCAGCTGCCCCCAGGGCCGCTCCCGCAACGGAAACCGCGCGGTCTCTCGTCGCAGGGCGGGCAGCAGTTCCTGGTGGCGCCCCAGAGCCAGGCTGACATCCACCCAGCTCTCGAAGGTTGTCTGGCGCTCTTCCTGCAGTTCCTCAACTGCTGCCCGGAGCGGAAGAGAGAGCGGCACGTCCTGCAGGACACCACCGCGCCAACTCGTCAGCGCCCGCTCCAGGAGCTTTGAGGCTGCTGGGTCACCACGCCCCGCCGCGACCCGGCCTTGACGCGACAGCCCCCTGAAGTCCTCAGCATCCAGCTGTCCAAAGGTCACCACGATCCGGTAGCCGTCACCGGCGGTGTGCAGCAGCTCCGCTCCCGGCTCGTGGGCGCAGAGCAACCGGCGCAGCCGCCAGATGTAGGTCCGGATCAGGCTGATCGCGGAGCGTGGCGGCTTCTCATCCCATAGGCACTCGACGAGGGACGCCAACGGGACGTCCCGGTTGGCCTCGAGTAACAGGGTAGCCAGAAGCTGCCGTTGCTTTGGCTGGCTGACACTCAACAGCTTCCCCCGGGAATCGGATATCTCAAGCGGGCCAAGTATGCGGAAATGCATCAAAATCCTTCTGATATGCGGACGAAGAAAACCGGCTCAGCGCGGACTCAGTACGGGCCTCGTCGACTGCGGTATCGAGGCGAAGGGACACAGGGTTTCCTCACCCTGCTGGCCGGCCGCCGCGGCACGACAGCGGTCTCCAAGGGCAGCGCCTACACGAAGCCCCTGCTGCGGCAGGGTTGTTGGATGCTTGTTCTTCCCCTGGCCCCTTCCTGACGGGCAGGCTGCGCCCTCGCGACAGGGCTTGATCCCTCTCGCCTGGGAAAACCCTGCGGCAGATGGTTTGCGGAAACCTTGCGCAAACCTGGAATCTGCTGCTCAGGGGGGCCGCGATGTGTACCGCGAGGGTCGGCCCTCGCACCCGAGTGGATGTGTGGGGCACCAGCCTGTGAGCGGACGTCCTCCTAATGCTCCCGCTCGCCCTGCAGGTCGCCCTTCGTCGCACCGCGCAGCACGGACTTCTCCTTCCAGCCAGACAGCTGATCGCGGGCTGCGCTGTGCGGCGGGGTCCAGGGCTGCCGCGAGGGTCGATAACTGCAGTTCTTGCTCTGGTGGAACAGGGCCAGATCCGGCCGGGGCACGGCGAGCGGTACGTACGAGCGGGGCGAGCCCGCTGAGCAGAGTCCCCCTCGTCGGGGCGCCGGCGGACGGACAGGACCTGCTCGCCGACCACGGGGACCGCGATTCACATGAGAGTGACGATGCCGTGCGCGACGGCCTCGTCCCGTCCTCCTACCTCGCCAAACCGTTCGGCGCGCGCCTCTACCCGGGCCTGCGCCTGCCGTATGTGGCCTTCCAGTGGCTGGTCAAAGCTCCGGCGGACCTTATGCCGTTCGCACTCGTATACTCGTGCGAACTCACGGAGGGGGAGGTGGAGAGTGTGAAGCTTGCTGAGGCGCTGGCCGAGCGTGCGGAGGCGACGCGACGTGTCGAACAGCTCCGGGCGCGCGTCGTGGGCAGCGCGCGCTACCAGGAGGGGGAGACACCTGCCGAGGACGCGGCTCAGCTGCTGAATGAGGCCGATGAGGTGCTGACCGCTCTGGAGACGCTGATCCGGCGGATCAACCGGACCAATGCCGCCGTGGAGATGGGCCCGGACGGCACACTCACCGATGCCCTCGCACGCCGCGACGTGCTGCGGTTGCGCCACTCCGTGGTCACCGCGGCGGCGGATGCGGCGGCGGGCCAGGGCGAGCGGGGATACGGCCGGCAGCTGCGGTCCGAGTTGATGATGCTTTCGGCGCTTCCCGTCGCGGAATTGCGCGCTCAGGCGGATGCGCTCGCCCGGGAGATCCGGGAGGTCGACGTGCGGATCCAGCGTATGAACTGGGAGGTCGAGCTGCTGGACTGAGCAGCGCAGTCTGCTGGGACGATGTGGAGCAGGTAGCGGCTTCGGAGGCGTGCACACGCCGCGGGCTGGCGGTTTTCCAGCCCTTCCTGGCGCGTGAAGAGCAACGCGGGGGTTCGAGTCCCCATCAACAGCGCAGCTCAGCACCGCGTACAGGTAACGGTGCACCTCGCACAGCACATCACCACGTGCAGATCCGAGGCCGCGAGGGCGGGTTCGGGGCTTCCCACATCGCAGCACCATGAACAACGAGGATCCCCGGCAGTGCTGATGGAATCGGCAGGCGCTTACCTCGCGTCGTCTGCGGTGCTGCGGCCACCCCGCTTCGCGGGACGCTCTGGTACTGCCGGTGGTGGTCGTGCTGCTTGGCCAGCGCCGTGTGCGTCCGTGCTCGACGAGGAGAGCCGATGTGCCCCCTCCCCTGCCCCTCATGTGGTCGCGCCCGTGTGGTCCACTGCTGCTCGGCTTAGCGATGTGCTGTCGGCCGCGTGCATGCACACGCGCGGCGCCCTCCCATGACCGCGCTGATCAGGTTCAGCGCAGCGGTGGCGATGCCCCCGCTCGTGGCCCCGGCTCGTATGGTCCGGCGGCGACACTGCTGTCTCGGCCGGGCGCGCGGTCCGAGCCGTCCCTCATGTACGGGCGCGGTCGGCGGTGATGCGCTGAGTGCAGGCGTGGCAGGGGCGGTAGGACAGGCTGCGGGTGAGGTCACCGGAGCCAGCGGTGAAGGTTCCTGCGGGACAGGCGGTCTCGAAGACGCCGTCCCCTCGGCGCTGGCGGACCTTGTGGTCGCTTGTCCCGCCGTGCAGCCGCACTGTGTACGGCCAGTTGCTCTGCCGCCCGGCGTCGGGCGGTGGGTGGGGCGTGCTCACACCGTGCTCCGTTCGGTTTCAGGGCAAGCCGTCTTGAGGTGCGGGCCTGCCGTCCGGGGCTGGCCCGGGGGTGGTCCTTGCCGGAACGTACCTGGTTTCCCGCGGCGGTGGGTGCGGCGCCCGGCGCCGGCCTGGGAGGAGCGCTGCCCCGCTGGTGCGTCGTGGTGGGCGGGGATGCGGGAGGGCGGGCGCCGCATCCCCTCTCCGGCACTGGTGTCCCGCGCGCGTGAGACGGGAAAAGTGGTCCAGCCGGTGCCCGTGACGTGTTGTCCGGTGGCTGTGGCACCGGCGCGTAAGACAGGCCAGCTCTCGGGTGGATCGTTTCCCTCGAAGGGAACGTGTTTGCGGTGATTCACTCGTGCGGATGCCTGATTCAGGGATCTTTTCATACGACGCCCCGGGAGCAGTTCCTGAGAGATGGCGGCGCATGCCCCCTGGGGCGCGGAAGCGTTCGCTCTCCCTGATCGCTTGCGGCGCATAATTTACGCCTTGTGCTCTCGCGTGACGCGGTCTGTCGCCTGCTGCTCTTTTCCTGCAGATGCGGCGTCAGAAGAGTGCGGCACTGTGCGTGCGCATGCAATTGATGATGGATTTGCATGCCTTGAGCAATCACACCTCGGGAGTTGCGCTGCCGACAGCTTCCGCCTGTAGCTTCCTCGGAAATACAGAAGGCCCTGGGAGGGGCGGCTAACCATTCCCAGGGCCACGATCGAGTGGAGTTGATGATGCTCGACCGCTTGAGGCGGGGTTGTTTTTCCAGGACCCCGCAGGTCCGTGACCGTAGCATTCCGCGGCTTCCCGGCAGGAAAACCTGTGGGCTGGCTGCCTGGGGCGTCATGGTGCGCCGGGGCGTGCTCGTCCTCGTTGTGCTGGCGCTGTGGGTGACGGGCCACGCCGGTGATCCCGCCTGGTGGACCGCCGCCGGAAGCGTAGTGACGGCGACAGCGGCGTTCTCCATGGGCCGTCCCGTGCTGCGCTGCCTGCACCTTCGCCTCCGTTGAGGTCCGGGGGCCTGCCGGAGCCGTCGACGGC
>NZ_JBSHAO010000058.1:0-53054 GCF_053611545.1 Streptomyces sp. NPDC054796
TGCCCCCCCCCGCCGCGCCCCGGGCCCCCCCTGGTGGGGGGGGCGGGGGGGGGTGGGGGGGGGGCCCGCGGGGCGGGCCCCCCCGCCCCTCCCCTTCGCGCTCCGAAGCGCCTATGGCAGCAGTTCCTCCAGGAACGCCTTGGTCCTGGCGGGCGGCTCGGCCATGGCGCACAGCCGGTCCATGACCGCCATGTAGTTCTCCACCTCTTCGCGCTTCTCCAGATAGAGCGAGGAGGTGAGCTGTTCCAGATAGACGACGTCCGGGAGATCGGGCTCCAGAAACCTCATTATGGTGACGGGCCCACCGGCGGCCGCGAGGCCGCCGATCCGGAACGGGGCGATCTGGACCGTGATGTTGCGCTGCTCGGCGGCCCACAGCAAGTGCCGGATCTGACCTTCCATCACGGCACTGCCGCCGAGCGGCCGTCGGAGCGCCGCCTCGTCGACCACGGCCCAGAGCCGGGGCGCGTGCGGCTGCTTGAGCATGTCCTGGCGCTCGACCCGCAGCCTGGCCCGCCGCTCGACCTCGCGGGCCGAGGCGCGCGGATGGCCCAGCCGCACGACCTCGTGCGCGTACTCCGGCGTCTGGAGGAGACCGGGGATGAACTGCACCTCGTACGTGCGGATCACCGAGGCCGCCTCTTCCAGGCCGATGAGGCGGTCGAACCAGGGCGACATGACGTCGCTGTACTTCTGCCACCAGCCCGGCGTGCTCGCCTGACGGGCCACGGAGAGGTACTCCTCGCGCTCCGCGGCGTCCGTGACGCCGTAGAGCGTGAGCAGGTCCTCGACGTCCCGCTCCTTGCAGCCCACCCGGCCCAGTTCCAAGCGGCTGATCTTGGCGTGCGAACCCCGGATCGCGTCCCCCGCGGCTTCCCGGGAGATGTTGCGCTGCTCGCGCAGCCGCCGCAACTGCGTGCCCAGCACGATGCGCAGGATCGTCGGCCCGCCGCGCGGCTGTTCGAGGATGCGCCTGACCGACTTCGCGCGTTCCGCCTCTGCTGACATCCCGCCTGTCCTTGCTCCCCTGAGTGACCGTTCGAGTGCTCAGTGTCCCACCACTCACCCACCCCGTACAGCCATGCAGGACGCACGTACCGATGCCATGTGTCGCTGCCATGTGCGACGTGGGTACGCGCGTCCCTGTGGCCTGGTCCGGTGGCCTGGTGGGACCGCGCGCCGACGCTCGCGCGGTCCCGTGAATCTCAGCCGTCAGAGTGGATTTCAGCCGTCGGAGGGGACCAGATCGTCGAAGTCCCCGTCCTTGGCTCCCTGGATGAACGCGGCCATTTCCGCGGCGGTGTAGATGAGCGCGGGACCCGAGGGGTGGCGGGAGTTGCGGACGGCGACGCCGCCGTCGCCGAGCCCCGCCAGCTCGACGCAGTTCCCGTTGGGGTTGCTGCGCGCGCTCTTCCGCCAGGTGACGTCCTGCAACCGGGTGGCCTCGATGCCGTTGTCGATGTGCATAAAGCGCCTCTCCATCAGTGCCGCGAACGGATCGCGGGAGTGCTGGAACCTGATGGCTGAACACCTTCCCACACCGGAGCGTTCTTACATCTGTAATTGCAGATGTACTTGCATCCGTAAGAACGTGTCCGCGAGAATGACCCGCGCAGAACGACTGACGTCAACTGAGCTCAAGATCACGAGAGTTGACGGTCATCACTCGCACTCTGGAGTCCCATTGACCTCACAAGGCTTTGAACGACCCGCTGTCGCAGGGCCGGTGGACGATCAGGCCGAGCCCGAGTGGGACGACCCCCTCACACGTCTGCTGCTCCTGCTGGAGATCGCCGACGAGCCGCCGTGGCTGCGCCAGATCGAGCGCTCGCCGCGGAGCGAGGAGGGCCGGCTCGGACACAGAGCGGGCTGACCCGGGCACAGCGCAGGCTGAGGGGTCCCGCTCCTGGGATCACCGTGCTCCACGGGGGTGGGTACGGACGGTCGAGGGCGCGGTCATGCCGGTGAGGGCGGCCGGGAGCGGGGCCGTGTGCAGGATGTCGAGCCGGGAGACCGCGCGGGTCAGCACCACGTACAGCCGGTGCGCGCCGCGCGGTTCGGCCGCGACGACGGCCGAGGGTTCGAGCAGGATCACGTGGTCGTACTCCAGGCCCTTCGCCGCGCTCGCGGGCAGCACCGTCACCCGCGCCTCGCCGCCGATCTCCTCCGCCGACGCGGTGCGGACACCCGCGCGCGTCAGCGCCGTGCGGGCCGCCTCCGCCTGTTCGTCGGCGGCGATGACGGCGACAGAGCCCTCGCGGGCCAGCGCCTCCCCTACCGCCTCGGCCGTCGCGCGCGCCAGGTCCGGGACCTCGCGTACGCGCAGTTCGCCGTCGCCGCGCAGTGAGCGCGCCGGCGGCACCGGCACGTCCAGCGAGTCCAGCAGCGCGTTGGCCGCCGCCACGATGGCGCGCGGCACCCGGAACCCCGTGGTCAGCGGCACGACCCGCGCCTCGGGCCGCCCCAGGTGCGCGAGCTGCTCCGGCCACCGCGCCGCGGCCCAGGGCGTGGTGCCCTGCGCGAGGTCGCCCAGCACGGTCAGCGAGCCGTACTCGCTGCGGCGGGCTATCACGCGGCACTCCATGGGGGAGAGGTCCTGCGCCTCGTCCACGACCACGTGCCCGTAGCTCTCCTCGGGGCGCCCGATCAGCCCGGCCACCTCGTCCAGCAGCACCAGATCGGCACGCGACCACCGCGCGCCGCGGAACGTGCGAGGGGCCCGCTCCCACAGCAGCGCCCGCTGCTCGGGTTCGGTGAGCAGGCCGTCGGCGCTACGGCTCAACTCCCCGGCGTTGCCCAGGAGTTGAGCCAGCACTTCCTCGGGGCGCGCCTTGGGCCACACCGCGTCCAGGAAGGCCGTGACGGCGCGGGCCCTGCCCATGCGGCGCAGCCACTCGGCGCCCGGCGGGCCCGCCCTGCGCTCCGCCCTGTCGCGCAGCAGCGCCACGACCCGGGCCCGCACCCGCTCCCTGCCCACCTCGTACGGCGGATCCTCGCGCCCGACCAGTTCGACGAGCCGTGCCAGCTCCCCGGCGTCGACGCGCCAGCGGTAGGAGCCGTCGGGCACGACGAGGGGTTCCTCCGGGGCCCGCACCCGTCCGTAGAGGGCGCGCCGGAGCACGGCCGCCATCCGGGGGTCGTGCTTGACGCGGGCCGCGGCCTCGCCGTCCTCGGTGACGGCGGGGTGCCGGGCGACGAGATCGCCGACCGTGCACTGCCGCACGCCGACCTCGCCGAGCGAGGGCAGCACCTGCGAGATGTAGCGCAGGAACGCCTCGTTGGGGCCGAGGACGAGCAGCCCGCCGCGCGCGATGCGCCGGGGGTGGGTGTAGAGGAGATAGGCGGCGCGGTGCAGTCCGACGGCGGTCTTGCCGGTGCCGGGTGCGCCCTGGACGCAGAAGGACTCGTCCAGGCCGCCGCGTACGAGGTCGTCCTGCTCCGGCTGGATGGTGGCGACGATGTCGCGCATCGGGCCGACGCGGGGGCGCTCGATCTCCCCGGCGACGATCGCGCTGGCGGGGGCTTCGCCTGTGCCTGTGCCGGTGCCTGTGCGGGTGCCGTCTCCGTCGTGTGCGGTGAGGTGTTCGTCCTCCAGGCCCGTGAGGTCCTCGGGCGCGCCCCGGCTGCCTGGCGCCCAGCCGAAGCGGCGGCGCACGGCGACACCTCGGGGCTGTGCGGCGGTTGCCTGGTAGAAGGCGCGCGAGACGGGGGCGCGCCAGTCGAGGACGAGGGGCGGCGCGGCCGGGTGCTCGGCGACGCGGCGGCGGCCGATGTAGTAGCGCTGCGCCTCGTGGGCGGCGTCCGTGCGGGTTCCCGGGCCGCTTTCGGGGCCGGTTTCCGGGTTGGTGTCCCGGTCGGAGAAGTCGAGGCGGCCGAAGAAGAGGGGCGCTTCGGGCTCCTCGCGCAGTTCCTTGGCCCAACTGCGCAGCGCGCGCCCGAGAGCCTCCGCGCTGGCCCCGTCACCGGAGACGCCCTCCTCCCGCACGACACCGGCGCCGCTCGTCACCCGCTCCTGCGCGTCGGCGACGGTCCGCGCCATGGCGTCCCGGCATACCCGTGCGTACGCGCGCTCCCTGGTCAGTTCGTCGGCGTCGGCCGCTCCGTCCCCGGCCGCTCCGTCCTCGGTCGGTGTGCCCCCGTCCCGCTCACCGTGCGGACGCATCGCCCGTGCCCTCTCCGTTCGGTGCTCCGTCCGGGTCCGGGAGGCCGGCGCGCAGCAGCGCGAAGGCGTGCTCGGCTGCCTCGATCGCGCCCTCGTACACCTCGTCGGCCGGGGTGCCGTCGGCGATGCGGCGCCAGTTGTCGAGCGCGAGGATGCGCTGGACCGCGACGATCTGGCCCGCCGCGAGCCGCGCCGTCAGGCCGGGCCCGGACTCGGGCTCCTCGGCGCCCCGCGCCGCTCCGCCTCCGCCTCCGCTTCCGCTTGCGTGCGCGGCCTCGTGCAGCGCCGTCGCGAGGGCGTGTTCGGAGCGCGAGGTGTACGCGTGCAGCCGCGCCACCAGGCTGGGTGTGCCGTAGAGGAGCCGGTGGAAGGCCAGCACGGCCTCGTGGTCGCACAGCCCCGTGACGGGGTCGCGTTCGGCGAGTCCGTGCAGGAAGTGCGCGTGCAGCGCGGCCAGCGGCGAGGTGTCAGGGGCGCGCCCGCGCACGACGCGGGCGGCCTCGTCCTCGTGGTCGCCGAAGCGGTAGAGGGCCATGTCCTCCTTCGCCGGGAAGTAGCGGAAGAGGGTCGGCTTCGAGACCTCGGCGGCCTCCGCGATCTCGGCCACGGAGACCTGGTCGAAGCCGCGTTCCAGGAAGAGGGCGATGGCCGCTTCCGAGATCGCCTCGTATGTGCGCTGTCGCTTGCGCTCCCGCAAGCCCTGCTGCTGCTCGGTCATGGGGCGAGCGTAACAGAAAATGTAACTCGGTTAAATTTATTACCGAGTATCCAAGGTTGGAGGGGGTGCCGGGCCGCGGTCCCGGGCCGTTTCCGTACGCGGGCGCACTGTTGACGCTGTACGCGCGTGCCCGGAGAATCCGAGAAGGCCCGCGCGTCCGCGCACACGGCGCGAGCGGCGGGCAGGATCGGTGGGGTGCCATGAGTGGTGGAGAGCCGGAGGCCGACTGCTCCGCCACCCCCGCGCCCAGCCTCACTTCCCCCTCCGCCCCCGCGCCCTCGGCGCGCGCCGGATGGCTGCTCACCTCCCGCCGCCACATCGATCTGCTGCGAGTGTGCAGCGCGAGGTAAGGCCCGCCTGGAGGGAAGCCCTTCGTGGCCCGTCCGGCTCGGCGCCCGTCCTTCGCGGGTCCGGGGCGCCGCTCAGGACGCCCGCCGCCCGGCCCCTCCGGGACCCCGCTGACGTGCCGTAGACCCGTCATGCCGCGACCCGTAGCGCACCATCGCCCGCTCGCCAGCCACGCCCGAGGGAGAGCCATGTCCGCGACCCTGTCCACGTCCGCGCCCACGTCCGCGTCCGCGTCCACGTCCATGACTGCCGAAACCGTGCCGTCGGAGGGAACCGGCGGCCGGGGAGTCTTCCGGGGGCGGATCGGGTGCCGCGACGGGAGCGGCTTCCACGCCGTGCCCCACCGCTACCGCCTCCACCTCGTGCCGTCCTGTCCGTCGTCCCTGCGCATAGCCGTCACGCGCCGGCTGATGGGGCTGCACGCGACGCTGCCCGTCACCGTGCTGCCCCCGGCGCCCGACGCCGGGCACGGCTACGCCTCGCTCGGCGGCCTGTACGAGGCCACCCGGCACCGCTACCAGGGCACCCTCTCGGCGCCCGTGCTCAGCGACGGGTGGACGGGCCGGATCGTCAGCAACCACGCCCCCGACATCGTCCGTGACCTGGCCGGACGCTTCGAGCGCGGCGCGGAGGCGCCCGAGCTGTACCCCGTCGAGCGGGCCCGTGGCATCGGCGCGTTCGAGGAACTGGCCGAGGAGCGCCCCGACGAGGCGCTGGTCGAGGCGGAGGACCGTCTCACGGCGGCGGGCGGCGACGGTGCCTTCCTGCTGGGCGGTGCGCTGACCGCCGCTGACGTGCAGTTGTGGGCGGTGGTCACCGTACGCCGCTACGGGCCGCGGGGCGCGGCGGGCCCTCGCGTGACGGAGCACGTGGCGCGGCTCGGCGCACTGCCCGCTTTCCGGGAGGCGGCGCGGGGCCTGGCGCACCTCGGGGACTGAGGTGCGGACGCCGCCTCGCGGCGCGGACTCCGGCCATCCGCCCGGAATGCTCCTTTTGCGGGATATTTCCGGTGCTGCTGTAGTGGGCGGGGAGGCGTGCTGGTCGCCTCACTCCACCTCACCGCAAAGGACCGGGCCATGGCCGACTTCCTCACCGACGTGCAGACCCTGCGGGACAAGGCCCGCGACGACATCATGAGCGGCCCGGTGACCTCCTCGTACGGAACCGACGTCGGGAAGGTCATCGAGCTGCTGAACGTCGCGCTCGCCACCGAGCTGATCTGCGTGCTGCGCTACCGGCAGCATCACTTCACCGCCTCGGGGCTGGACTCCGAGCCGGTGGCGGCGGAGTTCCTGGAGCACTCCAACGAGGAACAGGACCACGCCGACCAGCTCGCCGACCGCATCGTCCAGCTCGGCGGCGATCCCCTCTTCGACCCCTCGGCGCTCGCGGGCCGCGCCCACTCGGAGTACGTCACCGCCACCGACCTGAGCGAGATGGTGCGCGAGAACCTCGTCGCCGAACGGGTCGCCATCGCCTCGTACACCGAGATGATCAACTGGATCGGCTCGGCCGACCCCACCACGCGCCGGGTACTGGAAGGGATCCTCGCCAAGGAGGAGGAGCACGCCGACGACATGCTCACCTTCCTCGAACCCCAGCACTGAACACCCCGCAGCACCGAGCGCCCCGCGCGTGGGTCCGGCGCAGGGTCCGGCGCAGGGCCCGGTGCCGGTGCGCAGGGGACTCGTCCCGCACCTCTGGAGTTGTCTCCCATGACCATGCCGCCCTTCGGTTCCCCCGGGCCGTCCTCCGGTTCCGGCTCGTCCTCCTCCGACCCGTTCTCCGACCTCCTCAACAGGTTCTTCGGCATGTCCCCCGTCTCGTCGCCGCCCGCCGTGCAGCGGGTGCCGATCGGGCGGCTGCTGACGGACTCGGCGCGCGAGCTGATCGCGCGCGCCTCGGCCCGCGCCCAGGAGGACGGCAGCCCGGACCTGGACACCGAGCACCTGCTGTGGGCCTGCACCCAGGTCGAGCCCGCGCGGTCGCTGCTCGAACGCGCGGGCGCCGACGCCGACGCGCTCGCCGGTGCCGTGGCGGAGGCGCTGCCGGGGGAGAGCGGCACACCGTCGGCGGAGCCGGGGCTGACCCCGGCAGCCAAGCGGGTGCTGATCGCCGCGCACGCGCTCTCGCAGGCAGCGGGCGTCTCCTATATCGGCCCCGAGCACGTCCTCGCGGCCCTGCTGGACGACCGTGACTCCGGCGCGGGCCGCTTCCTGGCGGGCAACGGCCCCGACAACCGGCGGCTGGCCCGCGCTGTCGAGGGCGCCGCGCGCGGCGAGGGCACCGGGCCGGGCCCTGAACGCGGCGGACAGGGCGGCAGTTCGACGCCGACCCTGGACGAGTACGGGCGCGACATGACCGAGGAGGCGAGGGCCGGGAAGCTGGACGTGGTCGTCGGGCGCGGCGAAGAGGTCGAGCAGACGGTGGAGATCCTCTCCCGGCGCACGAAGAACAACCCCGTCCTCATCGGCGAACCCGGCGTCGGCAAGACCGCCATCGTCGAGGGCCTGGCCCAGCGCATCGTGGCCGGTGACGTGCCGCAGACCCTCAAGGACAAGCGCGTCGTCGCCCTCGACCTGACCGGTCTTGTGGCGGGCTCCAAGTACCGGGGCGAGTTCGAGGAGCGGCTGAAGAACGTCATCGACGAGGTCGGCCGGGCCTCCGACTCCATGATCCTGTTCATCGACGAACTGCACACCGTCGTGGGCGCGGGCTCCGGAGGGGAGGGCTCGATGGACGCGGGCAACATCCTCAAGCCCGCGCTCGCCCGCGGCGAACTGCACGTCATCGGCGCCACCACACTGGACGAGTACCGCAGGAACATCGAGAAGGACGCCGCGCTGGAGCGCCGCTTCCAGCCCGTCATGATCCCCGAGCCCTCCGTCGAGGAGACCGTCGAGATCCTGGACGGCCTGCGCGACTCCTACGAAGCACACCACCAGGTCCGCTTCACCGACGAGGCACTGCGCGCCGCGGCCGAGCTGTCCGACCGCTATCTCACCGACCGCTTCCTGCCCGACAAGGCCATCGACCTGATGGACACGGCGGGCGCGCGCGTGCGGCTGCGCTCGCTGGGGCGCTCGACGGAGGTCGTCTCGCGCGAGGACCGGCTGGCCAAGCTCAGGCGCGAGAAGGAACAGGCCGTCGCCGCCGAGGACTTCCGCCGCGCCGACGAGATCAAGCGCGAGACCGCCGAGGTGGAGGCGGAGCTGGCGGGGGTCGAGGAGCGGCGCGAGGGCGTCATGTCCGTCACCGCCGACGACATCGCCGAGGTGCTGTCCCGGCGCACCGGCATCCCCGTCGCACAGCTCACCGAGACCGAGCGGGAGAGGCTGCTGAAGCTGGAGAGCGCCCTGCACGAGCGCGTCGTCGGCCAGGAAGAGGCGGTCACCGCCGTGGCCGAGGCCGTGCGCCGCAACCGCGCGGGCATGGGCGACCGCAACCGGCCCGTCGGCTCCTTCCTCTTCCTTGGCCCTACGGGGGTGGGCAAGACCGAACTCGCCAAGGCGCTGGCCGAGCTGCTCTTCGGCGACGAGAACAGGCTGGTCCGCTTCGACATGAGCGAGTACCAGGAGAAGCACACCGTCTCGCGCCTCGTCGGAGCGCCGCCCGGCTATGTCGGCCATGAGGAGGCCGGGCAGTTGACGGAGCAGGTCAGGCGGCGGCCGTACAGCGTGCTCCTCTTCGACGAGGTGGAGAAGGCACACCCCGACGTCTTCAACTCGCTGCTCCAGGTGCTGGACGACGGGCGCCTCACCGACGCGCAGGGGCGCACCGTGGACTTCCGGAACACGGTCGTCATCATGACCAGCAACATCGGGGCCCAGCGCATCCTGGCCCACCAGGGCAGGACGGACGAGATCCGCGACCAGCTCATGGGGGACCTCGGCGGCCGTTTCCCGCCCGAGTTCCTCAACCGCATCGACGAGATCATCATCTTCCACGGACTCGGCGAGGACGACCTCGGCGGCGTCTTCGACCGGCTGCTGGAGCGCAGCGTGCGCAAGCTGCGGGCCCAGGACATCGGCCTGGAGGTCACCGAGGCGGCGAAGAAGCTGCTCATCGCGCACGGCCACCAGCCGGAGTACGGGGCACGCCCGCTGCGGCGCACGATCCAGACGGAGCTGGACAACCGCATCGCCTCGCTGCTGCTCGGCGAGGAGGTGGGGCCCGGCGACACGGTGGTCGCCGACGTCCAGGACGACTCCCTGGTCTGCTCGGTCCGCCACGGGGGCGGGCAGCCCGGCACGTCGGACTCCGGCACGTCGTCCGGACCCGGCACCTCCGGCCCGGACACCACTCCCGGCCCGGACGCCGCCCCCGGCACCGACACCAGGACGGAACCCCGCTCATGAAGGCTCTCCAGTACCCGAGCATCGGCGCGGCGCCCGCCGTCGTCACCGTGCCCGATCCCGAACCTGGCCCCGGGCAGGTGCTGTTGAAGGTCACGGCGGCCGGCGCCTGCCATTCGGACATCGCCGTCATGGGCTTCAGCGCAGAGCAGATCGCCTTCCCCCTCCCGCTCACCCTCGGGCACGAGGGCGCGGGAACCGTCGCCGCGCTCGGTCCTGGCGCCACGGGGGTGGAGGTCGGCCAGGCGGTCGTCGTCTACGGGCCCTGGGGCTGCGGGGTGTGCCGGATGTGCGCGCGGGGCGAGGAGAACTACTGCCTGCGCGCCCAGCAGGAGGGCATCTTCCCGCCGGGGCTGGGCGAACCGGGCGCCATGGCCGAGTACCTCCTCGTGGACGACCCCCGCCACCTCGTGCCCATCGGCGACCTGGACCCCGTGCGGACCGTGCCGCTGACCGACGCCGGGCTCACCCCGTACCACGCCATCAAGCTCTCGCTGCCCAAGCTGGTCGCCGGCAGCACGGCCGTCGTCATCGGCACCGGCGGCCTCGGGCACGTCGCCATCCAGTTGCTGCGCGCCATGACCGCGACCCGCGTCGTCGCCCTCGACATCAACGACGACAAACTCGCGCTCGCCCGCAGCGTCGGCGCACACGAGGTGCTGCTCTCCGACGAGCGCGCCGCAGGCCGCATCCGCGAGCTGACCGGCGGCGAAGGAGCCACCGTCGTCCTCGACTTCGTGGGGGCGCCCGCCACCCTCGCCCTCGCGGGCGGGAGCGTCGGTGTCGAGGGCGACGTCACCATCGTCGGCATCGGCGGCGGCACACTCCCCGTCGGCTTCGGTGTGCTGCCCTACGAGGTGACGGCGCGCTCCCCGTACTGGGGCAGCCGCTCCGAGCTGATCGAGGTGCTCGACCTGGCGCGGCAGGGGGCACTCGACGTCCACGTCGAGACCTTCTCCCTGGACGAGGCACCCCACGCCTACCGACTGCTGCACGACGGAAAGGTCAACGGCCGCGCAGTCGTGGTCCCTTGAGCTGTTGAACCGTTGAGCTGTCTCCTGGCGCGCACAGCACGCACACTGGAGGGAAAGCGGAGGAGCGAGACAAGGGAGAGTTGACCCAGATGACCGACCAGTCCGCAGTTCCCACCGCCAAGGGCCGTGTCGTCGTCGGCGTCGACGGGTCGGGCGCTTCCCTGCGCGCGCTCGACCGCGCCGCCGACGAGGCCGAACGGCGCGGCGCCGAGCTGGAGATCCTGTGCGGAGGGCTGTGGCCCCGACGCGCGGCCGTGCCCGTCACCCAGAGCGACACCGAACGCTTCCTCAAGGCCGCAGCCGAGATCGTCGACGAGGCGGTCCAGCGGGTGGCGGAACGCGCGCCCGGGCTCAGGGCCGTGCCGTCCACGCCGGTCGAGACCCCGGCAGCCGACGCGCTCGTGCGCGCCAGCCGCACCGCCGCGCTCACCGTCGTCGGCACCCGGGGCAGGGGCGGCTTCGCCGGGCTGCTGCTCGGCTCGGTCAGCCTCCGCGTCGCCGCGCACTGCGAGGGCCCGCTGATGGTCGTACGCGGCGACACCCCCGCCGAGACCGCGCCGCGCGGCACCACGCTGGTGGGGCTCGGCTCGGACGCTGACAAGGAGGCGCTGCGCTTCGGCTTCGAGGAGGCCACCCGCCGCGAGTCCACGCTGCGCGTCCTGCACGTGTGGCCCTCGCCCCGGATGCCCGGACGGCTCCAACTGCCGCCCAAGGAGGTCGAGGAGCAGCGCGCCGCGGCGCTCGCCGTGGTGCGTGAGGCGGTGGCGCCCTTCCGGGAGCGGTATCCGCAGGTGCGGGTGAAGGAGGAGGAGCAGACCGGGGCGCCCGCCGGGCCGCTCATCGAGGCCAGCCGCGCCGCCGACGTGCTCGTGCTCTCCACGCACGCCCGCCAGCGCCGCCGCCTCGGCCTCCAGCTCGGCCCCGCGGCGCACGCGGTGCTGCACCACGCGCACTGCCCGGTGGTGCTCGTCCCGGCACAGTGACCCGAGGCTGACCGTCCGGCCACGGGCGCGGCGCGGTGCGGCGCGGTGCGGTGCGTGCCGTCGGGCTGGGGAGGCAGGCCGTCTTGACAAGGTGACATGCCCGCAACAGGCAGTTCCTGGACTCACCCCACCACGCGGACCACGCGGACCATGAGGAAAGGGACCTCGGATGCGAAGGATGCGAAGAGCCTTACGCGGCGGCCTGCACCCCCTCCTGCCCCTGCTGCTGCTCGCCGCGCTCCCCGCGAGCCTCCTGGCCGCCCCGCCCGCCGCGGCGGGGCGCGCCCACGACCCGGCCGCGGAACGCCCGCACGGCCCCGTGCCGGTGGTCGGGCGCGACCTCGGCGAACTGCGCCGCGCGCTGGAGCGGGGTGAGGTCACCTCCGTCCAGCTCGTCGACGCCTATCTGCGGCGCGTCGACGCGTACGAGGACGCCTACGCGGACCAGCCCGGGATCAACGCCGTGATCTCCGTGGACCGGCGCGCGGCGCGGGCCGGTGCGGCGCGCCTGGACGCCGAGCGCGCCGCAGGACGGGTGCGCGGGCCGCTGCACGGAATCCCCCTCGTGCTCAAGGACAACTACGACACCGCCGACGCGCCGACCACCAGCGGCTCCGTCGCCCTGCGCGAACTGCGCCCGCGCCGCGACGCCACCCAGGTGCGCAGACTGCGCGAGGCGGGCGCGATCGTTCTCGCGAAGACGAACATGCACGAGTTCGCGATGAGCGTCACCACCCTCAGCTCGCTCGGCGGCCAGACCCGCAACCCGTACGACCAGACCCGCCACCCCGGCGGCTCCAGCGGCGGCACGGCAGCAGCCGTCGCCGCCGCCTTCGCGCCCGCCGGGATGGGCACGGACACCTGCGGCTCCATCCGCATCCCCGCCTCGCACAACAACCTCGTCGGACTGCGCCCCACCCTCGGCCTCTCCAGCCGCGCCGGGATCGCCCCGCTCGCGGGCACGCAGGACACCGCGGGCCCGATGACCGTCTCCGTACGGGACGCGGCGCTGCTCCTCGACGCCACCGCCGGGCACGACCCCAGGGACCCGGTCACCGAGGCCGCCAGGGGGAAGGTCCCGCGCAGCTATCTCGACGGCCTCTCCCGCGACGCACTGCGCGGCAAGCGCGTCGGCGTCTTCACCGACTACTTCGGCACGGAGGACGAGGCGGCGCCCACCAACGCCGTCGTACGCGAGGCCGTCGCCGACATGGCCAGGAGCGGGGCCACCCCCGTCGAGCTGGGCGCCCAGCCCGGCATCATGGAGGCGGCGGCCGGGGCCAACCGGGTCAGGGACGAGTTCGAGCGCGACCTCAACGCCTACCTCGCCGAGTCCGCCGACGGACACCCCCGCTCCCTCGCCCGCCTCGAACCCCCGCGCGACGAGATCACCCTCGCCGACATCGCCACCTCCGGCCAGGTCACCCCGAGCGTCCTGGAGACACTGCGCGCGTGGGTGCACAGCCCGCCCCTGCCCAACCCGGCGTACGAGGAGAAGCTGCGCCAGCGCGACGTGCTGCGCACCCTGCTGACGGAGCTGATGCGCGAGCACCGGCTCGACGCACTCGTCTACCCCTCCGTCAGCCAACCGCCCACCCCCGTCGGCACCACCCAGCCGTACGCCAACTGCCGCCTGTCCGGATACAGCGGCTTCCCCGCCCTCAGCGTCCCGGCCGGATTCACCGGGGAGGGGCTGCCCGTCGGCGTGGAACTGCTGGGCCGCCCCTTCGACGAGCCCGGGCTGCTGGCCATGGGCTACGCCTACGAGCAGGCCACCCGCCACCGCACCCCTCCGACGAGCACCCCGCCGCTGGTTGACTGAGCAGGACGCGGCGGCCGACTGAGGGAAAGATGGACCCCAGCGCCCCACATGACCCGGAGGTCGAGATGAGCAGCCCCGAGCAAACCCCCGACACCGACACCTACGACGTGATCGTGATCGGCGCGGGCCCCGTCGGCGAGAACGTCGCCGACCGCGCACACGCGGCGGGACTCAGCGCCGTGATCGTGGAACGGGAACTGGTCGGAGGAGAGTGCTCGTACTGGGCCTGCATGCCCAGCAAGGCCCTGCTGCGCCCGGTCGCCGCCGTCGCCGACGCGCGCCGCGTCGCGGGCGCGGCCCAGGCCGCCACGGGGAAGCTCGACGCGGCGGCCGTGCTGAAGCGGCGCGACGGCTTCGCGTCGGACTGGAAGGACGACGGGCAGGTCGGCTGGCTGGAGTCGGCCGGCATCGACCTGGTACGCGGCCACGGACGGCTTGACGGACCACGCCGCGTCACCGTGGAACGCCCCGACGGCACCACCACGGCCCTGACGGCCCGGCACGCCGTCGCCGTCTGCACCGGCAGCCGCGCCGCGCTGCCCGGACTGCCGGGCATCGAGGCGGCCAAGCCCTGGACCAGCAGGGAGGCGACCTCGGCCAAGGAGGTGCCGGGGCGGCTCGCGGTCGTCGGCGGGGGAGTGGTCGGGGTGGAGATGGCCACCGCCTGGCGCGCCCTCGGCTCCGCCGTCACCGTCCTCGTGCGCGGCGAGCGGCTGCTGCCGAAGATGGAACCATTCGCGGGAGAACTGGTCGCGGAGTCGCTGGCCGAGGCGGGCGCGAGCGTGCGCACCGGTGTCTCCGTCGAGAAGCTGGCCCGCCCGGCGCCGGACGGGCCGGTGACCCTGACGCTCGACGACGGCGGGGAACTCGTCGTCGACGAGGTCCTGTTCGCGACGGGGCGGGCGCCGCGCACCGAGGACATCGGCCTGGACACGGTGGGGTTGAAGCCCGGCAACTGGCTTGCCGTGGACGACAGTTGCCGCGTCGAGGGGGTCGAGGGCGGCTGGCTGTACGCGGTCGGTGACGCCAACGGGCGCGCGTTGCTGACGCACCAGGGCAAGTACCAGGCCCGTATCGCGGGCGCGGCTCTGGCTGCCCGCGCCACGGGTGCGTCCGGGCCGGAGACCGGTGCCTGGGGTGCGCACGCGGCCACCGCCGACCACGCGGCGGTGCCCCAAGTGGTGTTCAGCGACCCCGAGGCCACCTCGGCGGGCCTCACCGCCGAGGAGGCGGCCGCGCGCGGCCTGCGGGTGCGTGCGGTGGACGTCGACCTGGGCGGCGTGGCGGGCGCGGCCCTCTTCGCGGACGGCTACCGTGGCCGCGCCCGCATGGTCGTCGACCTCGACACCGAGACCGTCGTCGGCGCGACCTTCGTGGGCCCCGGCGTCAGCGAACTCCTCCACTCCGCGACGACGGCCATCGTCGGCGAAATCCCCCTGCACCGGCTCTGGCACGCGGTGCCCGCGTATCCGACGATCAGCGAGGTGTGGCTGCGGCTTCTGGAGGAGTACCGGGGGTAGGGGGAAACGCAGGGTTGCCCCTTCACGCTGGTGTGCCCCTTCACGGGGTGCGGGGTGAAGGCCGCACGGGGTGCCCGGTTCTTGTTGGGGTGCGCCCTGCCTGGGTGCCCCTTTGGGGGTTCGTTCGCGTGCTGCGGGCCGGTGGCACGGGTTGTGCCCACCCTCCCCCAGCTACCGCTGGGAGGTGCCCCCTCGCCAGCGGGACGATTGCCCACAACATTTGGCGTGCCGTCGCCCGGCGGGAGCGGGCCCGGTGCGGGTGGGTGGCTTCGGCGCGGCGTGTGGTTGCGGTGCGTTGCGGCTTGCGCCGCGTGGTTCTTGGTTTGTGCCGGTGGCCGTGTGGGGTGTGTGGGTGGGGGGTGTCCGGTGCCGCGGTGGGGTGTCTCCTCGGCGTGAAGGTCTCGTTTTCGGCTTTCGGCCGGTGACTTTCTCGACCTGCGGGGACACCCCACCGCGTCCCCGTCCCGCCGGTGGCCCGCTACCACTCCGGGTCGGCTGAGCCCGGCCACATCCCCGGCGCGGGACCTACGGTCCCCACTTCACGGGCCAACCATCCCGCGCAACTCCCCCGGAGCAGGGTGCGCCTACCCGAGTGCCCCTCGGGGTCTCGTTCGCGTGTTGCGGGCCGGTGGCACGGGTTGTGCTCACCCTCCCCCAGCTACCGCTGGGGGAGCGCCCCCTCGCCGAGCGGGACGCTTGCCCACAACAAGGGTGGTGGGCCGCCGCCGTCGGCTTCCCCGACAGGGGCGGAGGCCCTCCGGCACGGTGCCGGTCCACAGCATGGGAACAAGCGGAGGGGCCACCGGCCGATAGTTGGCCACCGGGTGGGAGGGGACGCGGTGGGGTGTCCCCGCAGGTCGAGACGAACGACGGCGGAAAGCCGAACACGAAAGCTTCACGCCGAGGAGACACCCCGGCGCGGCGCCGACCCCCACCACACAGCAATCCCACACGGCCACCGGCACAAGCCATGAATCACGCGGCGCCAGCCGCGAACTACAGGTCCACACGCCGCGCCGAAGCCACCGGCCCGCACCCGGAATACGGCGAACCGCCCAGCGCAGCGCCCCGCACCACGTGCCGCGGCACAAAAATCGGCGCGGGACCCTACGGCACCCACCACACCGGACAACCGTCCCGCGCAACACCCCCGACGAACCGGCACAACCCCCCGTTTCCTTCCGCACCCCGCGAAGGGGACCCGCGCAGCACCCCCACCAGTCAGTGCGGGGTGCCCGATGTGTCGACGACCCCCGTCGCGTCGCGGCGGATCCGCTCGACACCCCACGCGCCCAGCGGCCCGAGCGCCTGGTTGAGGGTGTGGCCGTGCTCGGTCAGGGAGTATTCGACACGGGGTGGGACCTCCGCGTAGACCTCCCGCCGCACGAGGCCGTCCTCCTCCATCTCGCGCAGATGCTGCGTCAGCATCTTCTCGCTCACGCCCACCAGACCACGCCGGAGCTGCGCGAAGCGCCGTACCCCGTGCGCGTCGAGTTCCCAGAGGATCAGGCCCTTCCACTTGCCGCTCACGACGTCGAGCGCCGCGTCGATACCGCAGATGTAGGGCCCGTTCCTCGGCGCCTTGGCCACCGTTGACCTCCTCGCTCACCAAAAGGTAAGTACCGCAGTAATAAGTGGGTACTTCCGAGGTTAGCCGTGCGCTCCGAGCATGGAGGGGTGAACGGACAACACACCACAGCCTCCCGTCAGCAGAGACCTGTCACCGTCATCGGGCTCGGCCCCATGGGTCAGGCGATGACCCGCACGTTCCTGGCCGCGGGGCACCCTGTCACGGTCTGGAACCGCACCCCTTCCCGCGCGGACGGAGTCGTCGCCGAGGGAGCGACGCGCGCGGCCTCACCCGCCGAGGCGGTCGCGTCGAGCGATCTGCTGCTTCTCAGCCTCACCGACTACCGGGCCATGTACGACATCCTGGGCGGCGTCACGGGGCCGCTCACCGGCCGCACCCTCGTCAACCTCAGCTCGGACACGCCCGACCGGACCCGCGAGGCGGCCACCTGGGCGGCGGGCCACGGCGCCACCTTCCTCACCGGCGGTGTCATGGCGCCGGCGCCGATGGTCGGCACGGAGGCGTCCCTCGTCTACTACAGCGGCCCCTCCGAGGTGATGGAGCGTCACCGGGAGGCGCTGGCGCTGCTCGGCTCCCCCAGGTATCTGGGCGAGGACCACGGGCTGGCCCAGATGATGTACCAGGCGCAGCTCGCGGTGTTCCTCACCACGCTGTCCGGGCTGATGCACGCGACCGCGATGCTGGGCAGCACGGGCATGAAGGCCCAGGAGGCGCTGCCGGAGCTGCTCTCCCTCACCGATTCGATCGGCGCCATGATGAGGGCGGGGGAGGAGGCACCCGGTGCGGCCATGGACGCCGGGGAGCATCCGGGCGACCTCAGCACCGTCACGATGATGGGCGCGACCTCCGACCACATCGTGGAGACCAGTGCCGCGCTCGGTCTCGATCTCGCACTCGCGGAGGCCGTCCAGGCGCACTACCGGCGGGCGATCGAGGACGGGCACGGCGGCGACAACTGGACCCGCATCATCGACGGCATGCGCGCCCCACGCTGACCCCGGGCCCCTGACCCGTACCCCGACAACTCCCCGGTGGGGAGCGCCCGTCGGCCCCGAGAAAGGCCAGGGTAGGGAAGCGTTCGCAGGGATGACGGGGTGGGCGGGCGGGGGTCGCAGAGTGGAGGCGGTCGTACTGCCTTCCCTTCTGGAGCAACGATGCCCGCACGTCCCCGTACCGCCCTCGCCGCCGCGTTCGTCGCCGTCCTCGTCCTCGGACCCGCCGCACCGGCGCTGGCCGCACCCGGAACCGGAACCCGAGACGCGGGGGCGGCGTCCACCCAGGCGTACCCGGCGCCCGACGCCGCCGCGCTGCGCGCCGCCATCGCCGGGCTGCCGGACGAGGAGGCGACGGCCGCGCTGGTACGGGTCGGGGGCGCGGGCGGCGACTGGCGCGGGAGCAGCGGCGTCGCGGCGCTCGGCTCCCAGAGACCGGCCCTGGAACACGGCAGGTTCAGGGTGGGCAGCACCACCAAGGTCTTCACCGCGGCCGTCGTCCTCCAGCTCGCGGCGGAGCGCAGGATCGACCTCGACCGGCCCGTACAGACCTATCTGCCGCACCTGCTGCCGCGCACCTTCGAGCCCGTCACCGTGCGGCAGTTGCTCAACCACACCAGCGGCATCCAGCCGGCCGACGGACCCGGCGACACCTTCGAGGACGCCTACGCCCATCGCTTCGACACCGTCACACCGCGGGAGACCGTCGCCTCCGCGGTCGCCAAGGGGCCGGAGTTCGCACCCGGTGCCGAGCAGCACTACCTCAACATCAACTACACCGTGCTGGGCCTCCTCATCGAGGAGCGCACGGGCCACACGTACGCGGACGAGGTCGCACGTCGCGTGCTGCGCCCCCTCGGCCTGCGGCACACCTCCGTCCCCGGCACCGACCCGCGTATCCACGGGCCGCACAACCGCGGCTATCAGTCCGTCGCCACCGACGGCGGTGGCACGGAGCTGAGGGACGTCACCGAGTGGAACTCCTCCAGCAGCTGGGCGGCGGGCGACATCATCTCGACCACGGCCGATCTGGAGCGCTTCCTCACGGCGCTCTTCCGCGGCCGGGTGGTCCCGGAGCCGCAACTGCGCGAGATGTTCACGGTCCCGGAGGGCGTGAGGACGCACGGCAGCGGCGAGCCCGCCGCATACAGCGCGGGCCTGACGCGCCTGGAACTGTCCGACGGGAGCGTGGTGTGGGGCAAGTCCGGCGGACGGTACGGCTACAACACCGTGATCGCCGCCACCCGCGAGCTGTCCCGCACCCTCGTCGCCTCCGTCAACGGCACCGACGCGAAGGGCCAGAACATGAACCGGGTGATCGGCGACCTCACCTTCGCCGCGTTCGGCCGCTGACCAGCACCGTTCAGGCCCTGGCCAGTGCCGCGTTGTGCTGGATCAGGGCCTCGGCCATGCCGTTGACGTTGGGGTAGTCCATGGGGACGATGCCCAGACCGCTCCAGCCGCCGCCCTCGTCGCCGGACAGCAGCGCCTTGACGCGCGGGTTCAGCGTGTCCGAGGTGGAGCGGGGCGGGAGCAGCGCGGCCGTGCTGACGTAGTTGGTGAACAGCTTGCCGGGGGAGTCGACGGCCTTCCGGAAGTGGGCCGCCACCAGTTCGTACTTGCGGCCCGGCTCGGCCATGTACTCGTCCTGGATGTCGAACAGCTCCGCGCTCCCGTACCGCACTCCCGGCAGCCCGTCGGAGTCCCCGAGCAGCACCACCTTGCCCCGTGCCTCCCCGAGCGCGGGCAGGGTGGAGTCCAGGCGGAACAGGGAACGCCAGCCCTTGCCGTCGAGATAGCCGTCGAAGAGCCCGCGGAACTCCTCGGCGCTCTCCTCCGAATACTCCTGCTTCACCCGCATCAGCACCGTCTCGGAAGGGTGCTGGGACAGGAAGTCGCGGCAGGAGCCGAGGACGTCGTCGAAGTTGAGGTGCTGGTAGTAGGCGCCGTGGTGAATGGCGAAGGAGCCCTCGAAGGCACGGCAGCGGATGTCGAGGAAGCGGATGCCGCTCTCCAACTGCGTGCCGATGGAGGTGTTCTGGCACTCGGTCCAGGGGCCTCCGTGCCGCGCGCCGGAGTTGTGCGTGCCCGGCAGCGTCAGCCGCTGTACGGGGGTGTCGTCGGGGAGGCCCGAGAGCCACTCCGGGGGTGCGGGCAGCGCCGCGGGGGCCGCCTCCGCCGTCGCCGTACCGGCCGCTCCCACAGCGCCGGCCGCTCCCACCGCGCCCGCCGACAGCACTCCGGCGGCCGGAACGGCGACCGCCCCTCGCAGAAAACTCCGCCGTTCGATCGTCATGGGAACGCATCGAAGCACGCTTGGCCTTCACTGACCAGACGCCCTCCCGCCCGCGCGCCGCGCCGGCCGTCGCTCCCGCTTCCGCCTCCGGCTCGTCACATACGGGCCCGCAAGCGGCGGTCGGCGGCGCGAAGCGAGCGACCACGCACATGCGAACGCGCCCACGGATCGGCGCCCTTCAGCCGCTCCTCCAGGTTCCGCACCGTCCAGCGGCCGGGGGTGAGATCCGGGTCGTTCAGCTCGTCCCAGCCGATGGGCACGGCCACCGGGGCGCCCGGCTTCGCGCGTACGGAATAGGGGGCGACGGCGGTCTGCGCGTAGGCGTTGCGCTGGATGTCCAGATAGACGCGGTCGCCGCGCTTGGCCTTGCGGGGCTCGTCGGTGAGCCGGTCCGGGTTGCGCTGGACGAGGAGCGCCGAGACGCGGCGGGCGAAGTCCCGCACCGCGTCGAAGTCCGCGTTCCGGTCCAGCGGGGCGAGCACGTGCAGGCCGCGGGAGCCCGTGGTCATCAGGAGGGTGGGCAGCTCCACCTCCTCCAGTACGCCGCTCACACAGCGCGCCGACCACCGTACGTCCTCGAACCCGGCCTTGCCGCTGGGGTCCAGGTCGAAGACGAGGACGTCGGGGTGGTGCGGGCGGTCCTCCCTGGACAGCCAGCGGTGGAGCGTGACGCACGCCTGCCCGGCGAGGTACACGAGCGTGTCGGCGTTGTCGCACACCACGTGGCGCACCTCGCCGTCCTCCTTGGGGAGCACGGCGGTGTGGACCCAGTCGGGGAAGTAGTCCGGCGCGTTCTTCTGCATCAGCGGCTTGCCGCCGATGCCGTCCGGGTGCCGCTCCATCATCACCGGGCGGCCCCGCAGCCGGGGCACGGCCCTGCGCGCCACTCGTCGGTAGTGCTCCGCCAGCTCGCTCTTGGTGATCCCGTCGTCGGGGAACAGCACCTTGTCCGGCCTGGTGATCTCCACGTCGTTCACGCCGCCACGGGTTGCCGCGACGGGCGCCGGTAAACGGGGCCTGACGGATCGTTCCGGCCGCACGGGAACGTTCGCGCGAGGGCGGCCCCGAGACGGACCCGTAGGCGGATTCGTGGGAAGCTACAAGAGGTATCGGGTGTTCGCTGGAGCAATGTACGATGGAGCGGTCCCGCGCAACGCGCGTAGAGTCCCTCGCGTTCCTGATCAGGGCGTTGCAACGACGCACTATCGCGCCTGACCCACCGCACGGAGCCCATCCTCATGGCAGACGCCCCCGACGCGACCACACCGGCCACCACCACAGCGGCCACCACCGCGACGGCCGAGACCGACGAGACCATCGAGACCCGCGGCATCGAGCCGGTGCCGGAGAACGAGCGCCGCGGCAGGGTCCGCGAACTCTTCCCGACGTGGGTCGCCGCCAACATCAGTGTGCTGCTGCTGACCATGGGCGCGGGGCTCGTCGTCTTCAACGGCCTCAACTTCTGGCAGGTCCTGCTCGCGGCCGTGGTCGCGGTGACGGTCTCCTTCGGCCTCTGCGGCCTGCTCTCCCTCTCCGGCAAGTGGGGCGGCGCGCCGGGCGCCATGCTCTCGCGCGCGACGTTCGGCGTCCGCGGCAACTACTTCCCCGGCATGATCCTGTGGGTCGCCCGCTTCGGCTGGGAGACGATCAACGCGGTCACCGGCGCGTACGCCGTCCTGACCGTCCTGGACCTGCTGTTCGGCATCCGGAGCAGCACCCCGCTGATCGTCGTGACCCTGCTGCTCTTCGTCGGCGCGACGTTCGTGGTCAGCGGCATGGGCCGCAAGGTGCTGAACCTCTGCAACACCTGGTCGACGTACCTCTTCGGGCTGTTCAGCGTGCTGGTCCTCGGCTATCTCGTCAGCACCGTGGACTGGGGCGCCGTCTTCGACCGGCCCGCCGGGAGCACCGCGCTCATGATCGCGGGCATCGGCACCATCGCGGCGGGCGGCATCAGCTGGATCCCGACCGGCCCGGACTTCGCGCGCTACCTCCCGCGCACCGCGCCCGGCGGGAGGATCGTCACCACCACCGTCTCCGGCGCCGCGCTCGTGTTCGTGCCGATGGTGCTGATGGGCGGGGTGATGGCGGTGGCCACGCCGGGCCTTGCCAAGACCAGCGACCCCGTCTCCTTCCTCGGCGACGTGCTCCCGATGTGGCTCTCGGTGCCGTATCTGGTCACCGCGGTCGTCGGCATGCTGCTGATCAACAGCCTCTCGATGTACTCGGCGGGTTTCACCGCGCAGACCATGGGCGTCAAGCTGCCCCGCGCGTGGGCCGTCAGCGTCAACGCGGTGATCAGCCTCGTCGGCGGGCTGCTGCTGATGCTGGTGGCCAAGAGCTTCTACGGCTCCTTCATCACCTTCCTCACCCTCCTCGCGGTCTCCTTCTCCGCCTGGGTCGGCGTGTACGGGGTGGACATGCTGCGACGCCGCACGATGGCGGTGCCGTACGAGGCCGAGGGGCTGATGGACACGGGCCGCACGAGCCGTTACTGGTACGCGGGCGGCTTCTGCTGGCAGGCCATGACCGCCTGGGCCGTGGCGCTGGCGGCGGGGATCGGCTTCACGAAGGTCGACTGGTTCACCGGGCCGCTCGCCACCACCTGGGTCGGCGAGAACGGGCTGGGCTGGGCCGCGACGATCGTCATCGCGGCGGCCGTCTTCGCGCTGCTGCCGAGGCCCCGCGAGGGCGCGGCGGCGGACTCGTCGGCGGGTGCGGCTGCGGGCGTGGGTGCGTCGGCGGGCGGTTCCGCGCCCGCGCCCGTGCCCGCGCGGGGGGAGGAGCCCGCGGCCGTCTCCGATCCGGCCGCCCGGACCGCCTCGCCGTCCTCCTCGGACTGAGCGTCCTCGGGCCGGACCGGGCCTCCTCGGACCGGGCCCGTGGGCAGGCCCATCGCGATGCCCCGGACCGCGCCCCGCCGCGCCCGTGTGCCGGTCACCACCACGGTGACCGGCACACACGTGCCGGGCCGCCACTCTCGCGCGCCTGAGCGGCCCCCGCGCGGCCCCCACGCATGGGCACCGCCCCCCGGGGGAACCCCGCACCGTCACCGCGCCCGCCGCTCGGGGATCCCCCTCGGGGGCGGTCTTGCGCGGAGGCGGGGGGCGCCACCAAGCTCTTGGGGTGCCCGATCCCGGGGGAGGGATGACGCGCCCGCCGCCCCTGGGGAAACCCCGCGGAGGACGGCCGCGCGACATGCGAGAGGAGGCGCGCCATGGAAGCCACACTGGACGAGGCGGAGGCGGAAGCCTACGTCGGCGGGATCTGTTTCAAGACGGGCCCGCCGCGCCGGGTGGGAGTGGAACTGGAATGGCTCGTCCGTGACCGCTCCGACCCCACCAGTCCCGTACCGCTCGCCCGGCTCACCGGCGCACTCGCGCCCCTGTGGCCGTCCGGGGGTCTGCCAGGCGGCAGCAGGCTGACCCGAGAACCCGGCGGGCAGTTGGAGCTGAGCACTCCACCAGGTGACACGCTCGCCGAGTGCGTCACCGCGGCGGCGGCCGACGTCGCCGTGCTGCGTGAGCGCGTCGGACAGGCGGGAGCCCTGCTCTACGGGTGCGGACTGCACCCGTATCTCACTCCGCCCCGCGTGCTGGAGCATCCCCGTTACCGCGCCATGGAGGCGCACTTCGACCGCCGTGGCCCCTCGGGCCGCACCATGATGCGGGCGACTGCCGCCGTCCAGGTCAGCCTGGACGCGGGCGACGACTCCGGCGGCACCACCGGCTACCGCCACCGCTGGCGGCTGGCCCACCGGCTGGGCCCGGTCCTCGTCGCCGCGTTCGCCAACTCCCCTGTACGGCAGTCGCGCCCCACCGGCTGGGTCTCCACCCGGCAGAGCGTCTGGGCGCAGACCGATCCGGGCCGTACACATCCGCCACGCGCGGACGGGGACCCCCGCGAGAGATGGGCGCGCTACGCGCTCGACGCGGACCTGATGTGCCTGCGCAGGGAACCGCCCGCCGACTGGACGGCGCCGACGGGGCTGACGTTCCGCTCCTGGCTGCGCGGCGGGGGCGGCGAACGCCCGCCCACCCGCGACGATCTGGACTACCACCTGGGCACCCTGTTCCCGCCCGTGCGCCCGCGCGGCTGGCTGGAACTGCGGATGATCGACGCACAGGACAGCGACGACTGGATCGTGGCGACCGCCGTACCGGCCACGCTGCTCAACGACCCGCGTGCCGCCGAGGCCGCCTGGGCTGCGACGGAACACCTTGAGGACGCCGACCAACTGTGGCTGCGCGCGGCCCGGCTCGGGCCAGCGGACCCGCTGCTGGGACCCGCCGTGCGCGACTGCGTCGCCGCGTCGGCCGAGGCACTGGCCAGGACCGACCCCGGCAGCGCGCTGCACCGTGCCGTCACCGGCTTCGCCGAGAGGTACTCCGAACGCGGCCGCTGCCCCGCCCACGACCGACTGGACGCCCTGAGCCGGTGACGGGCCCCGGCCGGTGCGGTGCCGTACGCGCGCCGAGCGCGCGCCGTACGTGCCGTACCGGCCGGGTACGCGGAGCCGTCACGTCGTCCACCGACCCCGGACCCCTCCCGAGCGCCAGCGAGGCGCGCGCCGACCGACGATCCGAGGAGCACACCCGATGGCCGAGCACACCTCTGCCCAGGGCAGCGCACCGCTCACCGCAGCGTCCCCCGCCCAGTCCGTCCAGTCCGCCCAGTCCGGCGAGTTCGGTGAGGGGGCCCGCGAGCGGGCCAGGGCCGCGCTGGAGCGGGCGCGCGAGCGCACCCTCGCGCTCACCGACTGCCTGGACGAGGACGGGCTGATGGCGCAGCACTCCCCGCTGATGTCCCCGCTCGTCTGGGACCTGGCACACATCGGCAACCAGGAGGACATCTGGCTGCTGCGCGAAGCGGGCGGCGGCCCCGGGCTGCGCCCCGCACTCGACCCCGTCTACGACGCCTTCCGCACCCCGCGCGCCGACCGCCCGACGCTCCCGATGCTCCCGCCCGACGAGGCGCGCGCCTTCGTCGCCGAGGTGCGCGCGGGCGTCCTGGAGGTGCTGGAGCGGGCACCGGCCGACGGCGGCCCGCTCCTCGCGGGCGGCTTCGTCTTCGGCATGGTCGCCCAGCACGAGCAGCAGCACGACGAGACCATGCTCGCCACCCACCAGCTGCGCCGTGGCCCCGCCGTGCTGACGGGCGAGGAGCCGCCACGCCCCGAGCCCGCCGACGTGGCCGCGCTGCCCCGCGAAGTGCTCGTCCCCGGCGGCGTGTTCACCATGGGCACCAGCACCGACCCGTGGGCGCTCGACAACGAACGCCCGGCCCACCCCGTCGACGTGCCCGCCTTCTGGCTGGACACCGTCCCCGTCACCAACGGCGCCTACCAGGAGTTCATCGACGACGGCGGCTACCGCGACCCGCGCTGGTGGTCGCCCGAGGGCTGGGAGTACGCGCGCAGAGTGGGCCTGGAGGCCCCGCTGTTCTGGAAGCGCGAGGGCGGCACGGGTGGCCCCGGCGGAACGGGCGGCACGGGTGGCACCTGGACGCGCCGCCGCTTCGGGCACACCGAACCCGTACCGGCCGGTGAACCGGTGGTGCACGTGTGCTGGTACGAGGCCGACGCGTACGCGCGCTGGGCGGGGCGGCGGCTGCCGACCGAGGCCGAGTGGGAGAAGGCCGCCCGCCACGATCCCGCGACCGGCGCGTCGCTGCGCCACCCCTGGGGCGAGCGGGACCCGGAGCCCCGGCACGCCAACCTGGGCCAGCGCTCCCTGCGCCCGGCCCCCGCCGGTGCCTACCCCGAAGGGGCCGCGCCGTGCGGGGCGCGGCAGTTGCTCGGGGACGTGTGGGAGTGGACCGCTTCGGAGTTCACCGGCTATCCGGGCTTCACGGCGTTCCCCTACCGCGAGTATTCGGAGGTCTTCCTCGGCGACGGCTACAAGGTGCTGCGCGGCGGCTCGTTCGGCACGGACGCGGTCGCGTGCAGGGGCACGTTCCGCAACTGGGACCACGCCGTGCGGCGCCAGATCTTCGCGGGCTTCCGCACGGCGCGTTCCGTCGGGGAGGCGGGCTGATGTGCCGTCACCTCGCCTACCTCGGGCCGCCCGTCTCGCTGGCCTCCCTCGTCACCGAACCGGCGCGAGGGCTGTACGAGCAGTCGTGGGCGCCCCGGAGACAGCGCCACGGCACCGTCAACGCGGACGGCTTCGGCCTCGGCTGGTATCCGCAGCGCGGCCCGGCGCAGGGCCCGGACGGTGACGGCGCCGCCCCGCCGGCGCGCTACCGTCGCGCCGTCCCCATCTGGGCCGACCCGAACCTGCCGGACCTGGCCCGCGCCCTGCACAGCACGGCAGTCGTCGCCGCCGTCCGCGACGCGACGGCGGGCACGGCGCAGGACGAGACGGCAGCGGCGCCGTACGCGAACGGGCCCTGGCTGTTCAGCCACAACGGCGCCGTCCCTGACTGGCAGCGGCTCCCCGATGACCTCGGCATCCGCCTGGACGCGGCCACCCTCCTCGGCCTCGAGTCGCGCTGCGACTCCGCGCTGCTGTGGGCGCTGCTGCACGCGCGGCTCGTCGCGGGAGAGCCGCCGGGCGAGGCGCTGGCCCATCTGACGCGGCGCGTGCGCGCCGTACGTCCTGGGGCCCGGCTCAACTTCCTGCTGTCCGACGGGCACACCGTGGCGGCCACCCGCTGCGGCGACACCCTCTTCCACCGCTCGGGCCCCGGCAGCGTGCTCGTCGCCTCCGAGCCCGACGCCGCCGACGGCTGGCGGGAGGTCCGGGCCGACTCCGTCCTGCTGGCCACCCGCTCCGACATCACCGTCACCTCCCTCGCCCTCCCCACCGAGAGGAACGCCGCCGTATGACGGGCCGATTCGCCCTCACCCGCCGCCTGCCGCCCGGCTACTTCGCGCAGGCACTGCACGACGACGCGCTCAAGGGGCTCACCGCCGAGCCCAAGACACTGCCGCCCAAGTGGTTCTACGACGGCCGGGGCAGCGAGCTGTTCGAGCGGATCACCGAGCTGCCCGAGTACTACCCGACCCGCGCCGAGCACGCGATCCTGCGCAGCCGGGCCACCGAGATCGCCGCACGGACCGGCGCGGGCACCCTCGTCGAGCTGGGCTCCGGCTCCTCGCGCAAGACACGGCTGCTCCTGGACGCGCTCTCGGAGCACGGCACGCTGCGCCGTTACGCGGCGCTCGACGTGAGCGCGGAAGCCCTCCAGGAGGCGGGCGACGCGCTGTGCGCCGACTACCCGGAGCTGCGCATCGACGCCGTCGTCACCGACCTCGACACCGACCCCTTCCTGCCGCCGTCCGACGGCTCGCCCCGCCTGGCCGCCTTCCTCGGCGGCACCCTCGGCAACTACGACACCGAGGCCAGGCCCGCCTTCTACGCGGCCCTGCGCGAACGTCTCGACGCGGGCGACGCGCTGCTGCTGGGAGCGGACCTGGTGAAGGACCCCGGGGTGCTCGTGCGGGCGTACGACGACGAGAGCGGCGTCACCGCCGAGTTCAACAAGAACGTGCTGCGCGTGCTCAACCGCGAGCTGGGCGCCGACTTCGACCCGGCGGCCTTCGACCACCGCGCCGTGTGGAACGCGGAGGAGGAACGCATCGAGATGCGCCTGCGCTCCCGCCGCGCCCAGACCGTCGCGCTGCCCGCGCTCAACCTGAGCACCGGCTTCGAGGAGGGGGAGGAGCTGCTGACGGAGATCTCCTGCAAGTTCCGCCGAGGTTCGCTCGTCGCGGAGCTGGAGCGCGGCGGGTTCGGCGTGCGGCGCTGGTGGACGGATCCCGCGGGCGACTTCGCGCTGCTGCTGGCCGTCCCGGTCTGAGCGATTCCCTGGACGGGCCCCGGGGCGAGGGGCCCGCTGAGACCGGCGGCCCCGCGGGCACGGCCCGGTGACCAGGGCGCCGCCCTGCCCGACGGCCTGGGCCGATCACCGGTCCGGCCACCGGGCCCGTGGCCGGACCGGTGCGGGCTGACGGGCCGTCACGACGGCCGGGGCGGTGTGGTCCGCGCACCGGACCGGCCCCGCGCTCCGCTCGGGGCGCGGGCGAGGCAGGATGGAGTACGGCCGCACACGTGGCCGCATCACCGTTCTGGGGGAAACGCCGTGACCGCTGACACCACCGCTGCCGCCGCCGGGCCCGACCCGTCCGGGAGACCCGACCCGTCCGGGGCGCAGGGGCCGGAGCCGGAACCGGAGCCGGAACCGGAGGCTCCGGCGGGGGAGTCCGCCGCCCCGGCCCCGGCGACCGAAGCCCCGTCCGACGAGAAGGCACCCGCCGAGGGCCCGCCCGCCTGGCGGGTCCTGCTCGGATACGTCCGCCCGTACCGCGGCGCCCTCCTCGTCGGAGCGCTGCTCTCGCTCGTCACCGGAGGCACCGGGCTGGCGCTCCCCCTCGTGGCGCGGCAGCTCATCGACGACCTCTCCCACGACCGCGCCCTCGCGCCCACCCTGCTGGCGATGACCGGGCTCGTGCTCGCCAACGCCGCGCTCGGCGCGACGGGCGGCTATGTGCTGCGCCGTACCGCGGAGTCCGTGGTGCTCGGCGCACGGCGCGCCCTCGCCTCGTATCTGCTGCGCCTGCGCGTCAGCGCCCTCGACCGCAGCGAACCCGGCGACCTCATGGCCCGGATCACCTCCGACACCACCCTGCTGCGCGAGGTGACCACCGACTCGCTCGTCGGCGTCGGCACGGGCGGGCTCACGCTGCTCGCCACGCTCGTGATGATGGCGGTCGTGGACCTGCCGCTGCTCGGCGTGACCTGCGGCGTCATCCTGCTCGCCGGAACCGTCATCGGCGTGATCATGCCCCGCATCAACAGGGCCAGCAAGCGCGCCCAGGAGTCGGTAGGGCTGATGGGCGCTGCGCTGGAGCGCGTCCTCGGCGCCCTGCGCACGGTGAAGGCGTCGGGCGCCGAGCACCGCGAGCGGGACAACGTGCACGCGGCGGCCCAGGAGTCCTGGCGGCAGAGTGTGCGGGCCGCCAAGTGGAACGCGATCGCGGGCAACACGGCGGGCCTGTCCATGCAGATCGCGTTCCTCACGGTGCTGGGCTTCGGCGGCGCGCGGGTCGCCACGGGCGCCATCGACGTCGGGACGCTCGTTGCGTTCCTGATGTACGTCTTCTATCTGATGTCGCCCATCCAGTCGGTGGTGGGCGCCGTGACGCAGTATCAGGTGGGCGCGGCGGCCATCGCCCGCATCCAGGAGGTCGAGCGGCTCCCCGCCGAACCCGAGAGCGAGGCCGCGCCGCTGCCCGCGCCGGGGTCCCCGCCCGCCGCGCTCGCCTTCGAGGACGTCCGCTTCCGCTACGCGCCAGGGCTGCCCCCGGTGCACCACGGCGTCACCTTCACCGTGCCGCCGCGCGGGATGACGGCCTTCGTCGGCCCGTCGGGTGCGGGCAAGACCACCGTCTTCTCGCTGATCGAGCGCTTCTACGACCCGACAGGCGGGCGCGTACTCCTCGACGGCCGTGACGTCCAGGAGTGGGACATCCCCGAACTGCGCGCCGCCATCGGCTATGTGGAGCAGGACGCGCCCGTGCTCTCCGGCTCGCTGCGCGAGAACCTGCTGCTGGGCACGTCCGTCGCGAACGAGGAGGAGGTGCGCGAGGTACTGCGCACCACCCGGCTCGACGGCCTCGTGGCACGCCTGCCCGAAGGCCTCGACACCCTGGTGGGCCACCGGGGCACCAAGCTGTCCGGCGGCGAGCGCCAGCGCGTCGCGATAGCCCGCGCCCTGCTGCGCCGCCCCCGGCTGCTGCTGCTCGACGAGGCGACGTCGCAGCTCGACGCGGTGAACGAGGCGGCGCTGCGGGACACCGTCGCCGAGGTCGCGCGGACCACGACCGTCCTCGTCGTGGCGCACCGGCTGTCCACGGTGACGATGGCCGACCGGATCGTGGTGATGGACGCGGGCGCGGTACGGGCCGTGGGCAGCCACGCGGAACTCGTGGCCGCCGACCCGCTGTACGCGGAGCTGGCGGCCACGCAGTTCCTCGCGTCGGCGCCCTCCGGCCCTGAAGGCACGGAGGGCGCTCAGGACGCGGAGGGCACGACGGTCTGAGCCGTCAGCCGCCGATGCTCCAGGAGACGGTGGAGTCGGCGCCGGCGACCGTCGCGAGGACGATCAGATCGGCGACGCCGAGACCCAGCCCGAACAGGGCGCGTCCACGGCGTGCGGTGCCGCGCAGCAGCGCGAGACCGGCCAGCACGATGGCGATGGGACCCAGGACGACGTTGAAGACGAGCAGCCCCGTCAGCCCCAGGGCGAAGGAGGCGACGGCCATGCTGTCGGGCTCGCGCGTGCCGCTGCCGCTGCCGCGCTCCATGGAGCCGGTGCCGGTGCCGGCGTCGGCCTCGCGGGGCGGCTCCTGCGGGCCGTCGTGCTCCCGCCCGCGCCCCTCGGGGCGCCGGGTGTCCTGGCGGTCGTCCGGAAACACGTCCTCGTCGGGACGGGGCCGGGGACGGATCAGGGTGTTCGTGGCGTTCATGTCCTGTCAGCTCCCTTGACGGCGCTTGCGCTCACGGAAGGCGAAGACCAGCAGCCAGCAGCCGATGACCGTCGCCGCGACGACGGTGGCCGTGACCGGAATGTGTGCCGCGGTGCCCACCAGGAGTCCCAGCAGGAGGAACGCGGCGACCAGGAAGATCATGTGCGGCCTTTCTCCGAGTTGTGGTCGAGGGGCCAATGATCACGCTTCAGTGAACAACTGGCGTGACAACTGTTCACTGAGTTCCAGCCTACATTGCGTGGGGTGGGCGTACGACTGTTTACTGAATGATATGAGCCACACCCCCACCCTCCGTGACGTCCAGAAGGCCAAGACCCGCCGCGCCCTCCTCGACGCGGCGCTGGAACTGCTGGAGGACCAGAGCCTGAGCAGCCTCGGCCTGCGGGAGGTGACGCGCGCCGTGGGGGTGGCGCCCGCGGCCTTCTACCGGCACTTCAGGGACACCGCCGATCTCGGTGTCGCCCTCGTCGAGGAGTCCCTCGGCAGCCTGCACGAGGTGATCAGCGCGGTGCTGGAGGAGCGCCACGACGAGGGCGAGCGCATAGGGACCACCGTCGCCACCATCGCGCGCTACGTGCGCGAGCACCCCGGCCATATCCGCTTCGTGGCCCGCGAGCGCCACGGCGGCGTCCAGGCCGTGCGCGCCGCCATCGGCGCCGAACTGGACAGGTTCGCCGACGAGGTGGCCGTCGTGCTCGGCACCGACGAGGTCTCGGCGGGCTGGAGTCCGGAGGACATGCGCATGCTCGGCGAGATGTACGTGGACCACATGGTGATGACCGCCTCGGCCTTCCTGGAGGCGGCGCAGGGCGAGGGCCCCGACGAGGCCAGCGTCTCCCGCACGGCCCGCAACCAGCTCCGGCTCATCAGCCTGGGCCGCCGTCACTGGCGCGACGCGTAGCGGCGGCCCCGGGGTTACGTGCCGTACGGGTCAGGCGGTACGGATGCGGAAGAACAGCCTGCTCAGGGGCACCGCGAGCGCCAGCAGCCCGGCGCACCAGGCCAGCGCCTGCCAGGGTGCCGTGCCCGTGGGGCCCGCCAGTAGCAGCGCCCGCAGGGACTCGATCACGGGTGTGACCGGCTGGTGCTCGGCGAAGCCGTGCAGCCAGCTCGGCATCGTCCCTACCGGCACGAAGGCGCTGCTGGGGTACGGCAGGAAGAGGATGAAGAAGGTGAACCCGCTCGCGGCCTCGGGGGAGCGTGCGAGCAGCCCCACCGCGGCGGCCAGCCACGACAGCGTGACCACGTAGACCGCCAGGATTCCCACGGCCGCCGCCCACTCCAGCGCGTCGGCCCGGGGCCGGAAGCCGATGGCGAAGGCGACGCCGAGCACCGCCGCCGTGGCGGCGGCGTTGCGCGCCAGGCTCGCGGCCACGTGCCCCGACAGCACCGCGAACCCGCCGACGTCCATCGAGCGGAAGCGGTCGATGATGCCCTCGGTCATGTCCCGGGAGACGCTGACGGCGGTCATCGAGGCCCCGTACCCGGCGCACAGGATCAGCACGCCGGGCGCGACGTAGGTGACGTAGGTGCTGGTCCCCGAGCGGATCGCGCCGCCGAAGAAGTAGACGAAGACCAGCATCAGCAGGACGGGCAGGAGGAGCGAGACGACGGCCGCGTCGGGGTTGCGCGTGCTCAGCCGCACGCAGCGCGCCGCCATGGTCCGCGCGTCCCTGAGGGTGTGCGACGCCGTGCGGGGTGTGGCTCCGGGCGGGGTGCGGAGTGCGGTGGACTCAGACATCGGCGTGCTCCGTCTTCCGGTGCGGCCCGCGGTGCTGATCGCGGTCGGCTGCGCCCTCGTGCGGGCTTGGTGCGGTGGCGCGGCCCGTCAGGCTGAGGAACACGTCGTCGAGCGTGGCGCCGTGCACGGCGAAGCGGTCCACGGCCACGCGCTCCGGGTCGAGTTCGTCCAGCAGCGCCCGTACGTGCGCCGCGTGCCCGTCCGTTGCCACGCCCAGCGTCAGCGCCTCCCTGTCCGCGCCGAGCGCGCGGGTGCCGAGGCGCGCTGCGACGGTCTCGTAGGCCGCGGCGTCGGTCAGCGTCAGCTCCAGCCGCTGTCCCGCGACCCGTCGCTTCAGCTCGGCGGGTGTGCCCTCGGCGACCACCCGGCCCTCGTCGAGCAGGGCCACCCGGTGGGCGAGCCGGTCGGCCTCCTCCAGGTACTGCGTGGTGAGGAAGACCGTCACGCCGTCGTCCACGAGGCCGGAGACGGTGTCCCACATCGTGCGGCGGCTGCGCGGGTCGAGCCCGGTGGTCGGCTCGTCCAGGAAGACCACCTGGGGGCTGCCGGTGAGACCGGCGGCGAGGTCGAGGCGGCGGCGCATGCCGCCGGAGTACGTGGCGACCCTGCGCCCGGCGGCCTGGCCGAGTCCGAACCGCTCCAACAGGGCGCGTGCGCGCTCGCGGGCGTGGCGCGTGGACAGCCCGTTGAGCCGTGCCATCATGCGCACGTTCTCCTCGCCGGTCTGCGCCTCGTCCAGCGCCGCGTACTGCCCCGTCAGACTGATCGCGCGTCGTACGCGACCGCGCTCCCGTACGACGTCGAAGCCCGCGACCCGGACGCTGCCCGCGTCGGCGCGGGTGAGCGTCGTGAGGACGCGTACGGCGGTGGTCTTGCCCGCGCCGTTGGGTCCGAGCAGTGCGAAGACGCTGCCGCGCGCCACCCGCAGGCCGACCCCGTCCAGCACCTTCGCCGTCCCGTAGGACTTCGTCATCCCCTCGGCCTCGACGGCCGGTCGTTCCCCCATGCCGGTTCCCCCTGTGTGGTCGGGCTGGGCGCGTTCCGCGCCCGGCACTGTGTATGTAGTACGCACTACTGCGTATGTTATACACAGATCGGAGAGGGAGACCAGCCCCTCCCACGGGGCACGACGCGGGCGGGAGCGGGACGGCGGCGATGGCGAAGGCGAAGCAGGCCGGGGGGACGGACGGTTCCGGCAGCTCAGGCGGTTCGGGCGGTTCGGGAAGTGGCACCGGGCTGCCGCCCGGCATCGAGGCGGCCTGGGGGCTGCGGGAGCGCCCCACGAAGGGCCCGGCACGCGGGCTCACCGTCGAGTCGATCGTCGCCGCCGCGACGGACATCGCCTCGTCCGAGGGGCTCGCCGCCGTCTCCATGAGCAGGGTCGCCTCGGCGGTCGGGGTCTCCACCATGGCGCTGTACCGCTATGTGTCCTCGAAGGACGACCTCGTCGTCCTGATGACGGACGCCGCCTACGGGACGCCTCCGGACGGGCCGCCGCCGGGCGAGGGATGGCGCCGGGGGATCGAGCACTGGGCGCGGGCACAGCGCGCGATGCTGCACGGCTGCCTCTGGACGATCCACGTCCCCGTCACCATGCCGCCCGCCACCCCGAACTCGGTGGCGTGGATGGAACGCGGCCTGGCCTGCCTGCGCGGCACGGGCCTCGACGAGGGCGAGAAGCTGGGGGTGCTCTCACTGCTGGGCGGCTACGTACGCAGCGAGGCGGTCCTCATGGCCTCCCTCGTGGAGGCGGCCCGCGCCTCCGGAAGGACCATGGAGGAGGCCACGGCCTCCTACGCCCACCTGCTGCGCCGGCTCACGGACCCCGAGCGGTTCCCCGCGATCACGTCGGTCCTCGCGTCGGGGGTCCTCGAACCGTGGCGCGACGCGGAAGGGGGCGCAGGGCAGGACTCCGAGCCGGACCCGGAGCAGGACCCCGACGGGGACTTCGCCTTCGGCCTGGACCGCATCCTCGACGGCGTCGAGGCACTCGTCCGCTCCCGCACGGGAGAGGGCGGCGACGGCGACGGCGATGGCGAGGACGGCACGCGCACGCGTGCCCCCCTCACTCCGTGACGCGGAAGCTCTGGGCCGCCACGTCGAAGTACGGCTTGGCCGCGTCCCATTCGGCGTCCGGCGCCGAGAGGTAGATGGCGTACTGGGTCTCGCCGACCTTGCCGAAGCCCAGGTCGACCACGTGGTAAGGCCGCACCCGCCCCTGCCAGGTGTACTCCCAGATCGCGGCGGGCTCGCCCTGGTACGCGGTGGCGTTCATGCGCAGCCGCTCGTAGCCGGGGGACTTCGCCCGCACCTCGGGCTCCAGTTGCCGCCAGTGGTGCAGCGGGCTGGTGTCGGCGAAGTCCAGGACGCTGAACTTCAGCCCCGTACGGCCCGAGGGCGCGATGTAGTCGGCCTGTTCGCCCGACGTCGCCTGACGGTGCCAGCCGTCGGGCACGTCCACCGAGAAGCCGAGCGGGTCCTGAACGCGGTGGTAACCCTCCGGTGTGGCGGGGCGCGTGGGCGACGGGCTCGCGCTCTCGGACGGTGCCGCGGAGGGAGAGGCGGTGGACGTGGCGGGCGTCGCCGTGCTGTCCCGCGCGAACCACCAGCCCCCGGTCGCCGCGGCGCAGCCGACGACCGCGACCGTGACGGCCCACGCCACCGCGCGGCCCCGGCGGCGCGGGTGGCGCCCCGTGGCCAGCGTGGGTTCGGCGCCGTCGCCGCCGCCGACGGTGGTGCGGCGCTGCGCGCCGGTCGTCGCTGTCGCCGGTTCGGCGGGCCCGGCCGCCAGGACCTCGGCACCCGCAGGAGCGCCGGACCCGGTGCCACCCGGCCGCGCCACCGCCGCCGCGCCGCCGGAGGCCACCGTCGCCGTGCTGCCGGACAGCATGGCCTCGGCCTCTTCCAGCGTGGGGCGTTCGCCGGGGTCCTTCTCCAGCAGCCGCTCGATCAGCGGCGCCAGCGCTCCCGCCCGCTCCATCGGACGCGGGGGCTCGCTGGCCGTGGCGTAGGCGGTCTCCACCCAGGTGTCCCTGCGGAAGGGCGGCTTCCCCTCGACCGCCTCGTACAGCGTGGCGCCCAGCGCCCACACATCGGCGGCCGGGCCCGAGACGCCGCCCTGCATCCGCTCGGGCGCCGCGTAGTCGATGGAGCCGACGAACTCGCCGGTACGGGTGAGGGTCGAGGTCCCGGAGGCCGCCGCGATGCCGAAGTCGGTGAGGACGGTGCGTCCGCCGTGGGCGCCGTGTGCCGAGTGGGGAGCCGAGAGCAGGACGTTGGCGGGCTTCACGTCCCGGTGCAGCACGCCCGCGCCGTGCGCCGCGCGCAGGGCCGACGCCATCGCCAGCCCGGCGCCCGCCACCCGCTCGGGGGAGAGCGGCCCGTCCTCCTTGAGCACCTGGCTCAGCGAGCGCGAGGGCACGTACTCCATGACGATGCACGGCAGCCCGTCGTCCTCGACCACGTCGTGCACGATGATGACGCTGGGATGGCTGATACGGGCCGCGCTGCGCGCCTCACGGCGCGTGCGCTCGTACAGCCGCGCCCGGTCGTCGTCCTCCAAGTGGGCCGGGACACGCAGTTTCTTGACCGCGACCTGACGGTCGAGGAGCGCGTCGGAGGCCAGCCACACGGTGCCCATGCCGCCCCGCCCCAGCTGCCGCGTCAGCCGGTACCTTCCGGCCACCAGCCGGTCCTGGTCGCTCACGCCGCACACTCTCCGCTTCCCCCTGGGGCACACATGTTCCTCCAGGCACCCTAACGGGGTGATCCCCCGGCACCGGTGGGGGAGGTGTGCAAGGAGCCCGGGGGTGTCAGGGAGACGTCCGGGGTTGTCCGGGGATGACGGGTTCGCCGACGCACACGGCGACGGGTTCCCCATGGCCCCCATGGGCCCCACGGGTCCCCCACAGGTTCGGCGACGCGTCAGACGGCGCCGGGGCGGCCCCGGTTCTCGCCGGGCGGGCCGGCGCGGTCCGCTTCCGGCGGGTCCTCCGGGGCGCCGAAGCGCAGGTACGGGGCCGAGGCGCGCTCCAGTTCCAGCACCCACACCTCGTTCGCCCCCTCCCTCAGCACCGGGCCCGGCACATAGAGGGTGCGCTGCGGTCCCGTCGCCCAGTAGCGGCCCAGACAGAAGCCGTTGACCCACACATAGCCCCGTGTGAAGCCCTCCGGCGCGCAGACCGCGTCGCCCGCGCCCCGTACCTCGACGGAGCCGCTGAACAATCCGCGCCCCGCGTCGGGCAGTTCCCCCTCGCCCCCGCGTGCCACGTCCAGGGGCCCGGCCAGGGGCACGAACGGCACCCGGTCCAGTGCGCCGGGCTCCTCCAGCGCGTCCAGGCGCAGGCCCCGCGCCCGCACCCCGTGCACGTACTGCCGCTCGTGCAGCACCCCGCCCGTGATGCCCTTGGGCTCGCCCAGCCGGGGCCCGTAGTTGACGCGGCCCAGCGACTCCATCCACAGCTCCACGGCGGCCGGTCCCGCCACCTCGCCGACGACCGCCGACTCCGCGTCCCCGCCCCCGTTCCCGTCCTCGCCCCCGGCGTCCGCGCCCGCGTACGTCCCGAGCACGCCGACCCGCCGCCCGTCCACGTAGGCCACGGCCAGGTCCCGCAGCCCCGTGACGCGCAGCGGGTACGGGCGGCGCGGGCCCGGCACGTCGAGCCGGTAGCGCACCAGGCCCCTGTCCACGTCCAGGTCCTCGAAGCTGGGCGGGAGCGCGGTCTCCGTCTCCTCGCCGCCCAGCGCGTCCATGACCGCGCCCAGCGGCGCCCACCGCACCGGCCGTGCCCCGGCGGGCGCGCCGAGCGCGGGCGGGGGCGGGGGCAGCGGGGGGAGCGGGCCCTCGGCGTAGGGGGCGAGGACGTCGCGGAAGCGCCGGAACTTCTCCGTCGGCCGCCCGTACTCGTCGACGGGCGCGTCGTAGTCGTAGGAGGTCAGCGTCGGCTGGAGCGCTCCGTCGTGCAGCTCGCCCGCGCGGTTGGCGCCCGCCCAGCCGCCGAAGCTGGTGCCGCCGTGCGCCATGTAGACGTTGACCGAGGCCCCGGACTCCAGGATCTCCCGCAGGGCTTCGGCCGCCTCGGCGGGCGAGCGCACGACGGGCTCCGCGCCGCCCCAGTGTCCGAACCAGCCGCACCAGAACTCCATGCACATCAGCGGCCCGTGCGGTCTGTGCCGCCGCAGCGCAGCGAACGCGTCGCGGGCGTCCGAGCCGAAGTTCGCCGTGGCCAGGACACCGGGCACGGAGCCGCCCGTCAGCATGTGGTCCTCGGGCCCGTCCGAGGTGAACAGCGGTACCGTCACGCCCGCGCCCCGCAGCGTTCGGGCGAGGCGTTGCAGGTACGGCAGGTCCGAGCCGTAGGACCCGTACTCGTTCTCCACCTGCACCATCAGCACGGGCCCGCCCCTGTCCGCCTGACGCGGCACCACCTCGCGCAGCACGCGCCGCAGCCAGCCGTCGGCGAGGTCCAGGTACGCGGGGTCGCGCGTGCGCGCCCGCCGCCCCAGCCGCCCCGTCAGCCACGAGGGCAGCCCGCCGTTCTCCCACTCGGCGCAGATGTACGGGCCGGGGCGCACCAGCGCCCACAGCCCCGCCTCCCGCGCGGCGTCCAGGAACCGGCCCAGCGCCGCCACGTCGCGGTACCGTCCCTCGCGCGGCTCGTGCAGGTTCCACGGCACATACGTCTCGACGCAGTTGAGGCCCATCGCGCGCAGCGTGCGCAGCCGGTGCGGCCACTGGGCCTCGTGCACCCGGAAGTAGTGCAGCGCCCCCGAGAGGAGGCGTACGGGCCGCCCGTCGAGCAGGAAGTCAGCTTCGCCCACCGTGAACTCGGCCACGCCCCCAGGCCCCCGCTCTCTCCGTCGTCCACCCGCTCGCCGTGCACCGGGCCTTCGTCCACGGTGACGCGCGTGCGGGGGCCGGTCCATGGACAAAGCCCGTGACCGGTTGGACTGATCGCGTCAGCCCCTTGCCTCAGCCCTTCGCGTCAGCCCTTCGCGTCCGGCTTCCAGTCCTGGGCGAGGAGCCCGAGCAGCACCTCGTCCATGAACTCGCCCAGCACCCAGGCCGAGGAGCGCAGCACCCCCTCGCGGACGAAGCCGTTGCGCTCGGCGGAGCGCAGCATCGCGGCGTTGTCCGACAGCGTCTCTATCTGAAGCCTTTGCAGGCCGCGCACGACGAAACCGTAGTGGCACAGCACCGCGACCACGTCGGTGCCGTAGCCCTTGCCGCGCGAGGAGGGCAGCAGCCCCAGGCCGATGTGCGCGGACCGGTTGTGGTTGTCGATGCCCCACAGCGTCGCGGTGCCGATCAGCGTGCCGCCGGCCAGCTCCACCACCGAGAACGCGACGACCCCCTGCTGCGTGTCGTCCACCACGAGCCGCGGGTCCTTCGTATCCGGCTTGAGCGGCCGCCACGGCCCGCCTTCGGCGCGCGAGGCGTTGACCACGTCGTCGTACAACTCGGTCCGCAGAACCGGAATGTCGTCCTCGTGCCGGGCCCTCAGCCCGACCTTGCTGCCCGTTAGCATGCGGGCTTCCTAACCGACGGGCCTGGCCTGCGGCAAACGAATAAGAAGCCGGGGCTACGCGCCCCTCGCACCGTCCTTCGCGTCCCGCGCCCTGCTGGGCTGGACCCGCTTCGGCTCGCCCTTCATCTTCGGGTGCTCGGGCGGATAGGGGAGGTCGCCGAGGCCGTGTTCGCGCTCGTCGCGGTCCGCGAGTTCCAGCGCGGCGTCGAGACGGCAAGGCCGCGCGTCCATCCCGGCGTGTACGTCGCCGAGTTCCGCGTAGCGCGCGGGCATCGTCACCAGGTCGAAGTCCTCCGGACGTGCCGCTTCCACCTCGTCCCAGCGCAGCGGCGCCGACACGGGCGCGTGCGGGCGCGGTCGGACGGAGTAGGCGCCGGCGATGGTGCGGTCGCGGGCCGTCTGGTTGTAGTCCACGAAGATCTTCTCGCCGCGCTCCTCCTTCCACCAGGCGGTGGTGACCCGCGCGGGCGCCCGCCGCTCCAGCTCCCTCGCGACGGCGATGGCGGCCCTGCGCACCTGCGTGAACGTCCACTCCGGCACGAGGGGCACGAAGACGTGCAGACCGCGCCCTCCGGAGGTCTTCGGCCAGCCGCCGTCGAGCCCGAGTTCCTGGAGCAGCGGGCGCAGCTCCAGGGCCGCGCGTACCGCGTCCGCGTAGTCCGTGCCGGGCTGCGGATCGAGGTCGATGCGCAGCTCGTCGGGCCGGTCGGTGTCCGCGCGCCGCACGGGCCAGGGGTGGAAGGTGAGGCAGCCCAGGTTCGCCGCCCACAGCACGGCCGCGGTGCTGTCCGGGCAGATCTCGTCGGCGTACCGGCCGCTGGGGAAGCTGATGCGCGCGGTGGGGATCCACTCGGGGAGGTTCTTCGGTGCCCGCTTCTGGAAGAACGACTCGCCCTCCACCCCGTCGGGGTAGCGCTCCAGTGTGGTGGGCCGGTCGCGCAGCGCCCGCAGCACGCCGTCGCCGACGGCGAGGTAGTAGCGGGCGACGTCCAGCTTGGTGAGGCCCCGTCGCGGAAAGTAGACCTTGTCCGGGTGGGACACGCGCACCGTACGGCCGCCGGCCGTCAGCTCCACCGCCTCTGCCATACGGTCACGCTAAGCCGCGCGGCCGGGACCCGCCTCCCGGCAGGGGCCGCCCGTAGGGGGCCGGGCCCGACAGGCGAGGCGCCCAGGGCCGCCGCACAATCGCGACCATGGACCTTCCGGTGATGCCGCCCGTGAAACCCATGCTCGCCAAGCCGGCCGCGCGCATCCCGTCGGGTATGCACTACGAGGCCAAGTGGGACGGCTTCCGCGCCCTCGTCTTCCGCGACGGCGACGAGATCCGGATCGACAGCCGTACGACCAAGCCGCTCACCCGCTACTTCCCCGAACTCGCCGACGCGCTGCGCGCACGCCTCCCCGAGCGGTGCGTGCTCGACGGCGAGATCGTCATCGCGCGCGACGGACGGCTCGACTTCGAGGCCCTGCTGGAACGCATCCACCCGGCCGACTCACGCGTGCGGCTCCTCGCCCAGGAGACCCCGGCGAGCCTCGTCGCCTTCGACCTGCTGGCGCTGGGCGACGACTCGCTGCTGGGCGCGCCGCTCAGCGAGCGCCGCGCGGCGCTGACCGGGGCACTGTCCGGCGCGCTGAGCGGGGCGCGGGGCGGGGCGCGGGGCGAGGGAGCGTCGGGGCCGCTGTTCGTCGCGCCCGCTACGGACGACGTCGAGGTGGCACGAAAGTGGTTCGAGCAGTTCGAGGGCGCGGGGCTCGACGGCGTGATCGCCAAGCGCCCGTCGCTGCCGTACCGCCCCGACGAGCGCGTCATGGTCAAGGTCAAGCACGAGCGCACCGCCGACTGCGTCCTCGCGGGCTTCCGCGTCCACAAGAGCGGCGAGGGCGTGGGCTCGCTGCTGCTGGGCCTGTACGACGACTCCGGCACCCTCCAGCACGTCGGCGTCAGCTCCGCCTTCACGGCGTCGCGGCGCCGCGAGCTGCTGGCGGAGCTGGAACCGCTGCGCATGGAGTCGGCCGACGGGCACCCCTGGGCCGAGTGGGAGAGCGAGGAGGCGCAGGCGGCGTCCCGGCTCCCCGGCGGCCAGAGCCGCTGGTCGGGCGGCAAGGACCTGTCGTGGGTGCCGCTGCGCCCGGAGCGGGTCTGCGAGGTCGCCTACGACCATATGCAGGGGGCCCGCTTCCGGCACACCACCCAGTTCCGCCGCTGGCGCCCCGACCGTGAGCCGCGCGAGTGCACGTACGCGCAACTGGAGGAGCCCGTCACGTACGACCTGACGGAGGCGCTGACGGGCCACCCCGGCACCGGAGCCGGAGCCGGCACCGGAACCGGCTGACAGCACCGGCGAGAGAGGGGGCCGTCACCCGTACGGCCCAGCCCGCCGGGTGGCGCGGGAGGCCGCCGCCAAGACTGGGGGAGGAGACACCGAGGCCGCGCGGGACGCCGGGAAGCCCCAGGAGCCGGGCCCGCCCAGGAGGGACACCCATATGACGCACAGGCACCCGCACGCGCACCCGTGCCCGCACGCGCGGGGCACCCGCGCCGAGTGGCACCAGAAGAGGAAGGACCTCGGACTGCTCGCGCTCAGGGCCGGGACGGGCGGTGTGCTGTTCGCGCACGGCGCGCAGAAGCTGTTCGGCTGGTTCGGCGGCCACGGTCTGGAGGCCACAGCGGGGGCCATGGAGCACATGGGCTTCCACCCGGGCAAGCAGAGCGCCCTCGCCGCGGGCGCCGGTGAGGCGGGCGGCGGTGCGCTGCTCGCGCTCGGCCTCGGGACACCGGCCGCGGGCGCCGCGGCTGCCGGTGCCATGGCGGGCGCCGTCGCCGTGCACGCGCCCGCGGGCTTCTTCGCCACCTCGGGCGGCTACGAGTACCCGGCGCTGCTCGGCTTCGTCGCGGCCGGGCTGGCCCTGACGGGCCCGGGCCGGTACTCACTGGACCGGCTCACCGGGCACCGCCTCGATCAGCCGTGGACGATGGCGCTGGCCTTCACCGGAACGGCCGTCGCAGCGGCGACCGTGCTGTCCCGGCGGAACCGCGCTCAGGCGGCGGAACCGGCGGAGGACCCTGACCCGGACTCCGACGCGGCGGCTTCCTCCGCCTCCACCTGACGGCGCACCTCGTCCATGTCCAGGGCGCGCGCCTGCCCGATGACGTCCTCAAGGGCCGCCTCGGGCAGTGCTCCGGGCTGGGAGAAGATCACCGTGCGGTCCCTGACGATCATCAGGGTCGGGATCGACTGGATCTCGAAGGCCGCGGCCAGCTCCTGCTGCGCCTCGGTGTCGACCTTCGAGAAGACCAGATCCGGGTGCCGCTCGGCCGCGGCCTCGTAGACCGGCGCGAAGGAACGGCACGGCCCGCACCAACTCGCCCAGAAGTCGATCAGGACGAAGTCGTTGCCGGAGACAACCTCGTCGAAGTTGTCCTTGGTGAGCTCTAGCGTGCCCGTGCTCATGTCTCTCTCCTGCGGTGGGGACTCTCGGTCTCGTCCGGTCTCGTCCGCTGTGCGGGCGTGGGGAAACCTGCCCGTGGAACGATGTCGTACGGCCCCGCATTCCCTGCGACGGCACGAAGATGCACGAGAGGTGCGGAAGACATGAGCAATCTCGATCTGCGGCCGGCCCCGTCCTCCTGCGGTGGCCGCGAGGAGGTGTCGGCCCGCCCCGTGCGTGAACTGCTGGAGCCGCGCACGGGGCCGCTGGGCGAGAGCACCGAGGTACGCAGGCTGCTGCCCAACCTGGGGCGCCGGATGGTGGGCGCGTGGTGCTTCGTCGACCACTACGGGCCCGACGACATCGCCGACGAGCCCGGCATGCAGGTGCCGCCGCACCCCCACATGGGACTCCAGACCGTGAGCTGGCTGCACGAGGGCGAGGTGCTGCACCGCGACAGCCTCGGCAGCCTCCAGACGGTAGGGCCGCGCGAGCTGGGCCTGATGACCTCGGGCCGCGCCATCTCGCACTCCGAGGAGTCACCGCGCGAGCACGCGCGGCTGCTGCACGGGGCACAGCTGTGGGTGGCGCTGCCCGAGGAGCACCGGCACCGGGAGCCCGCCTTCGAGCACCACGCGGGGCTGCCCCGGGTTACCGGCTCTGCGGGGGCGGCGAGCGAGGGGCTGGACGCGACCGTCATCCTCGGCGACCTGGACGGTGCCACCTCACCGGGCACCGTCCACACCCCCCTGGTCGGCGCCGACCTGACCCTGACCGAGGGCACCCACGCCCGCCTGCCCCTGGAACCGGACTTCGAGTACGCGGTGCTCACCATGTCCGGGACCACCGAGGTGGACGGCGTGCGGCTGGCGCCCGGCTCGATGCTCTACCTCGGCTGCGGACGCGACTCCCTGCCCCTGCGCGCCGACACGGACAGCGGGCTGCTGCTGTTGGGCGGGGAGCCCTTCGAGGAGAAGCTGGTGATGTTCTGGAACTTCATCGGCCGTACGGGGGAGGAGATCGCCCAGGCCCGCGAGGACTGGACGTCGGGGACACGCTTCGGCGAAGTGAAGGGGTACGACGGGGCTCGGCTGCCCGCGCCGGAGCTGCCTTCTGTGCCGCTGAAACCGCGGGGGAGGGTGCGCTGAACAGGTATTTCGTGGAACGGCAGGCGGTGGGCGACGTAAGGGGTACGACTCTTGGTTCGCCGCTCATTGTCTGCTCATGCAAAGATCCTTCATGTTGCGCTCGCGGCTGATCTTGAAGTGCGCGTCTCGTCGGGTGTGGTCATCTCTGGTCGGACTCATGCTGACCTCATGCTGACTTTACTGACGAATAATCAGGTCTTGGTCGGTGCCTGCGCCGATGCTTCCTGTAGCCGGTTCGCCAGCGGGTCCTCAAGACGGCCTGCGGCTGTTGAGGACGCGGTGGCCTGAGCCCGTACGAAGCTGGGTGCAGCCGTCCTCGGAACGATGCTGACCGAAGCGTCGGCCGGGTTCCGTTTGCAGGGTTCCCACAAGCCTTGCGTGACGCGTTCCGCTGTACGGCTTGGATCTGAGCATCAGGGGCCGGGGGCTTGCCTGCGGTGCCGACGCAGGTCGTGCCCGGTCGGCGTGCGGTTGTCGGACAGGCGTGGTCAGGTGCTGTGATCGGCGGTTTGTCTGTGTGCGAGAAGGCGTTGCGCCGTTGTGGCGCTGCGCTCCGCGGCGTGCAGGAGGTCTTGTTCCAGGAACGTCGGAATGTACCCCTGGCCGAGCCCCGAGGACGAGAGGGTCGTGCGCAGGGCTCTTTGTGTGGCTCGCTCCAGCCGCTCTCGGCAGGTGGGGTGGGCCAGTACCTCTCGGGCGATGTAGCCATTGCGACCGCCTGCTGCCTCTGGCAGGAGCCGGTCGGTGATGGCGGAGGTGTGGGCGGGGTCCAGTTCGGACAGATCGAGAGCGGAGAGCCCGACTCGGGTGCGGAAGAAGTCCAGTTCCGCTGGGGTGTCCAGACTGAGGTAGTCCTGCACCATGGTGGCGAGCGTGGTCTGCTCGACCTCTCCGGCCTGGCGTTGGCAGAGGACAGCCAGGCATGAGGCGACGGGGCGTTCCCACGGTTCGGCTGTGACACTGCTGTTCAAGAGAGCGTGGGCGTCTGCTGGATCTCCGGCAGGGCAGCGGCCCACTATTTCCACTTGGCGGCCGTCGAGGAGGCGGGTGCCGATTCCGCGGTGCTGCCGGGCTTGAGCGCGGGCCCGTTCCCATTCTCCCGCTGCGACCAAGGCGCGGATTCCGTCTGCGAGGAGGACCGTCCATAACCATCTGTGGAGCTGGTGGTGGTCTTCTTGCGTGGCGGTCAGGTTCCCGAAACACACGGTGTGACCGTCTACTTCCGCACGACCACCAGACCTGGCTGCGTGCGTCAGGTCTTCGAGTACGCGATAGGCGCCGCTCCCGTCTCCGTCGCGGATGAGGAGCCGGGCGAGGTTGACGACGGGTTCGAGGGCGTACCGGGCCTCCTGGGCGCTCAGGGGTTGTGCGCCCAGGAAGACCTCGGCGTGACGCCAGCACAGCGTGCGGGCCAGATCGGGTACGCCGCAGTCGCTGGCGATCAGGGCCGCCTTGTTCTGCGCGAGTGCCGCCAGGCTCAGCTTCGCCGTCCGCTCAGCGGAGCGAGCCAACTCGACTACCTCCTCGACGCGTTCGTCGAGTGGCGGGCAGGCGGGGCGTGGGCGGGCGACCAACGGGAAGCGCCTCGCTATCCGGCCGATCTCCATCTCACTGCCACTCGATGATGATGCGGTTCAGGGGGTTGTCGAAGGCGAACTGGCCGGGCTTGTACTCGGGGGCGGGGGCGTCGAGCGGCTGGATCTCGAAGACCACCTCCCGGTTGCGGAAGTCTGCGTCCCACGTGCGTGCCGCGTCGGCGACGCGCTTGGTGAGCTGTTCGGCCTCGGGCCCGTGGCCGATCACCCCGAACTCGTACAGCGAGGCGCCGTCCGCAGCGGTGTGGTCGGCCTTGCGCCGCGTGAGGTAGGTGAGCGTCCCCTTGTCGAAGGTCGCGGTGGCGCTGGGGTAGGGGTTGGTGAGCAGGCCGCTGTCGATGGCTTTCCGTATCGCGGGCATGTGGCTGAGCCCCTCGGGGAGCGTGCAGGTGAGCCATAGCTCCAGCCACTCAGGCGATTCAGGTCCACGGAGGGTGACGCCTGTCCATGCTTCGGCCCGCGGCTGGGACAGCACGTTGGCGAGCGCGTCGGCGTCCGGGTGCTGGTCGCCATTGGCCACCAGGGTCACGCTGCCGTCTTCGGAGAGCGGGATGTAAGCCCGGGGGTCGTCGGCGATTCCGCGCCGCAGCGGCATGAACGTGTTCATCTCGGAGCCGACGCTGCGCCAGCGCCCCTGGGCGTCGCGCTCGAAGGCGATGGAGCGGGAGACGCTGCCGCGCAGCCGCAGGGGGGAGAGCAGGCGCCCGCCGGGGGCTAGCTGGTCGAGCCAGGCGTGGGGGACCGCGTGGGCGCCGACGGTCGCCTCGATCCGGTCGTAGGGGGCGTTGGCGGGGTCTCCCTGGGCGCCGTCGCCCAGGAGGACGGTGACGTTTTCCAGTCCGGCGGCTTCCAGTCCGGAACGGGCACCTTCGACGATGTCCTTGTCCACGTCGATGGTGATGACGTGCCCCTTCTCGCCGACAAGGTGGGCCAGGAGTCCGGCGTTGAAGCCGGTGCCGGCGCCCAGCTCCAGTACCTTCATGCCGGGCTCGACCTGGAGCTGTTCCAGCATCATGGTCACGATGCTGGGCTGGGAGGCACAACTGATCGGCCGACCTGCGCTGTCGAGCTTGGTGTCCACGGTGGAGTTGGAGTACGCCTTCTCCAATGGTGCTTGTGGCACGAAGAGATGCCGGGGTACGGATCGCATCGCTTCTTCGACGTGCGGGGTGCAGATGCTGCCGTTGCCGACCAGTTGGTCTACGAAGCGGGCCCGCAGAGCATCGGGACTGGTCTCGGTCGAGTCGCTGTTCACACCGGCGACAGTAGCCGTCGCGTTGCCCTTGCCTGGTGTGGACGCGGCATCTTTGCCCGTACCCATGACTGCCTCTTTCGCCAGCGTTGACAAGGCGCTTTGGTCCTCGCGCGGGAGGCCCAGACGGTTCCAGTGGAAAATCAGATGGTGTGCGAGTACGGCTCGCAGCCCTCTCTCCAGCCGTCCGTGGCGATTCAGGCGTGCGAGCTGCTGGCCTGCCCACTCGAAGGTGGAGATCCAGTCGGCGAGGGGCGCCAGTCGGCCGTCGGTCATCGAGCTGCTGAGCCGTCCGGCATCCACCGTCATCAGCCGCCGTACAGCGGCACGGTGCCGTTGCGGCAGAGGGCGAGGGGGCGGGGGCGCTCGGCGGCGACCCTTGCCCACACATCGCCTTGCTCGTACCAGTCGAGTCCGGCGGCGCGCATGGACACACTGAATAGCATGACCGCCAGCTCCCTGCGGCCGAGGCCGGGCGGGGCGGGGCGGGGGACTGTTGCCAACGGGCGAGTTGGTCCAGGACATGGAGGCTGTCGCGGTGGAAGAGTTCGTGGGCGACGTCCATACCGGCTGGTCCCCCGAACGCGGTTGTCTCCGGCTCGTAGATGCCGGGCACCCATGCGCGGATCACACCGTCGGTGACCAAGATGCTCAGTGCCTGGTCCAGAGGCGCCGTGCCGCCGGGAGGGGTGCGGTAGCGCAGGCGCCAGGTCGGGGCCTTGCGGATGAAGGACCACTGGAGCAGTCCGTCACGGGTAGCTGCCGTCAGAAGGGGACGGAGGTGGGTGACGGCCACGCTTTCCGCGCGGGACCAGTTGGAGAACTCGATGATGCGTTGGGGCCACTCGGCGTCGCGCACAGGTGCCTTCTCCTTGGTCAGTTGATCAGGAAGCACGCGTTCCACGCGGCGGTGGCCGCTGTTCCTGTCCGGGCGCTGTGCAGGGCCAGGGCGACTCCTGCGGCCCCTTCGAGGATGCCGATGTCGACCGGACCGCTCCGGGGGGCCAGCAAGGACTCGGACAAGGACTCGGGCCGGGCGGGCAGGAGCCGTTGCACAAGGTTGGGCACCGCCTGCGGCAAGCCGGGGGAGATCGCGTCGGCTTCCATGAGCCGAGTGAGGTGGAGGAGACCGGCGAAGCCGTGGCACAACGAGGCATCGACGGTCTGGTCGAGTTGTCCCTGATCGGTCACCGCGCGAAGCAGCGCGTCCTCCGCCCTGCGCTGCCGTGCGGTGTCGTGCAGGGCCAGGGCGGCGAGCTGCTGGGCGCGGGCGAGTCCGGCGGTGCTGTAACACCACGATGGGCGGGATGGCCAGGCGCCCGGATCTCCGGTACGCAGGCGCTCGCAGGTAATCCGGGATGGTCATGAGTGCTCATGGCCTGGCTCGTTCGGTTGAGAACTCGCGTATTCGCTGTTTTGTGTTGGTTATGGCAAAAGACCATGAAATGGAATGGGTGGTATTGTTCCTCCTCCTTCCTTTGGATTGCCTGCTCATTCGGTATTGCTCCCACTACGCTGACGACGCTGACAACACGACCGCCGCGTGAATCAGTGGCATGTGCGCGGTCGAAGGGGGAGAACGGGGAGGGGGCCTTGCCATGGATGACCACGGAGCGGGTGTCGACGGTGCGGGTGACGGCAGAACCCGTGATGAGGGCGGAGGACCGGACGGAGCGGATCGCCCCACCTATCGGGTGACGGCGCGGGACGTCACCGGGCACACCACGGTGGGAGACGGCAACAGCGTCAGTGGCGACATCGGCGCTTCCGCCGGGGCGGCACGGCCGGTGACACAGGAAGACCTCGCGGAGTTGCGGGGCGCATTCGCGCGCGTGCACGAGCTGCTCGAAGGGCTCGACGGTATCGGCGAGCGGGACAAGGGCGCGGCGGCGGACCGTCTGGAGGAGTTGGAGGCGGCGGTCACGGACGGCGACCCCGATGTGCCGACGATGAAGAGGATCCGCACCTGGTTCGCCACGAAGCTGCCGGCCGCTCTCGGCGCGGTATCCGCCCTGCTGCTGCATCCCACTGCCGCGCTGCTGGTGGAGAACGCTGGCGGCGATACGGTTGCCGCGTTCGGTGATCTCCTGCGGTGCATGGCGCCGGGCGAGGCCGGGGACGGGAACGGGAACGGGAACTGATGGCCCCTCCGGCGGGCTCCATCGAAATCCGCGATGTGCGCGGGCACGTGACCATCGGTGACAACAACGTCGTCGTCTCCGGTGACCGTTCCTTCGTCCAGGTAGTCCGACCGGGAGAGCGCCCAGCGCCCGTGCTGCGTTCGTCCCGGGAGACGGCTCTCCTTCCCTGGCGCCCGCGCGGCCCTCTCGGGCGGGAAGCAGATCTGCGCACCGTGGTGGCGGGGCTGGCGGAAGGCGGCGCGTATCAGGTGCACGGGCCGCCCGGCATGGGGAAGAGCACCTTGCTGCGTCTTGCCGCACACCGGCTGGCGCACGAGGGCGGCGGCCCGGTGGTGTTCGTGGACGCCGCCGGACGCACGGTGGGCGATGTGCTCCAGGACGTCTTCGAAGCGTGCTACGAGGCACCCGGCTACCGCCCGGGGCCGACGGAACTGCGTCGGCTGATGGCACAGGTCCGCATCCGGGTCGTACTCGACGACTTGGAGGTCGACGCACAGAAACTGGACACCGTCCTCGATGCCGTCCCGGCCTCGGTGCTGCTGTACGCGGGGGTCCGGCGCACACTGCTCGGCAGGGGCGGAACCCTGGCACTGGCCGGTCTGGGGCACGCCGACGCACTCACCCTGTTGTCCCAAGGCCTGGGCCGCCCGCTGGAGGCGGCCGAACAGACCGTCGCTGAAGAACTGTGGCGCGCCACTGCCGGGGCACCGCTGCGTCTGCTGCACGCTACGGCCACCGGTGGACTCACGCCCGCCGCCGGACTCGACGGGCTGCTGGCGGGGCTGTTGGAATCCCTCGGCGGTGCCGAGCGCGAGGTCGCCGCGATCCTCGCCATCGCCCGGGGCGGAGCGGTGAGCACCGCTCTGTTGTCCCGGCTCCTCGGCGGTGTGGGAGAGCTTCCCATGGTGTGCGAACGGCTGGCCGCGCAGGGGATCGTCGTGGCCACCGAGCGGGGCCACCGGCTCTCGCCCGCTATCGGCGCGGACGAGCTGGCCTCCCTGCGGCCGGGCTCCGGGGCGTTGGTGGACCTGGCCGACCGGCTGACGCAGTGGGTCGATGCGGACGGTACGGAGCCCGCCGCCGTGGCGCAGGACGCGGAACTGCTCACCGCCGTCATCGACGCGACCGCGCAGGCGCGCCGCCCGGAAGTGGCGGCACGACTCGCGCGGGCGGCCTCGCCGGCGCTCGCCTGCTCCTTGCGGACGGGCGCCTGGGGCAGCCTCCTCGACCGCGGCATCGAAGCCGCCCAGGGGGCAGGACTGCGGGACATCGCCGCTTACCTGACCCACGAGAACGGAATCCGCAAGCTCGTCTCCGGCAAGCGCGTCGCGGCGGCCACGGCCTTCGCCGCGGCCGCCGCGCTCTGGCGGGAGTTGGGCAGTGACGGGCACGCCGAGGCTGCGGACGCCGCAGCGCAGTCGTGCGGCAGCGGACCGCCCCAAGGCGCGCACCTCCCCGACGCGCCGGACGGCGGTGCGTCCGGGGCCGACGCGCTGGGACACCCCGACACCTCCTCGCTTCCGCCGGACAGCGCCACGGGCGGCGACCCGGTCTCCGGCCCGGACACGGCCGGTGACGCGGTGCACGAGACCACGTCCCATCTGCTGTCCTCCACGCCGCCTGCGGACCCCGGTGCGGTGGCGGTGGCCGCGAAGACCGGCGCGGGGCTCACCGCGAAAGTCGTCGTCGGCGGTGGTATCGCGGCGGCGGTGACGGCGGGTGGTGTCGTCATCGCCCAGCAGGCCGGTGCGGACACCGTGCCGGTGAAAGTGACCGTGACGACACATGCCGTCGAGGCCCGTATGCCGGGGAAGCGCGAGAGCGGCTGCTCCGTGGGAGACGGCTCGACGGACTGCACGACCGTTGTCCCCTCCAAGAAGGGGGAGTCAGGGCCGGTCTCGGTGGACCCCACGCAGCCGCTGCCCCCCGGCATCAGCCTGCTGTACTGGGGCTGCAACGGCGCTCCGGAAGCGGAGTCGTGCACGGTGACGGCTGACCGGCCCCGCCATGTGTGCGTGACCACGACCAGTCCCGCGGACGAGTCGGCCCGGCGCCGGTGCGCGGAACTCACCGGGTCACCGGAGCCCTCGGCGGTGTTCAGGCCGCTGGCCTGGACAACGAAGACACAGATCAAGGTCCTCACCGAGCCCGACGGCCGTCCACGGGCGCTGGCCACGACGGGCGAACGGACCGCGCCGGGGCAGGTCGTGTGGTCGGAAGACGGCAGCCGGGTCGCGTGGACGGAGGTCTCCACCGCTCCTGCGGAGGACGGCCTTCCGGAGAACGACGTCGTGAAGATGGCCGACCTGACCAGCGGGCAGAAGCACTCCTGGGAGTGCTTCTCCTGCACCCTCGCCTTCGTGGAGGGGGAACTCGTCTCAAGCGGTGCGGACGTCACCCGGTACCCCGCCGACGGCGGAAAAGCGAAGGACGTGGACCTTCCGCAGATACCCTCGGGGCCCGCTCACGACGGCCCGCCCAACACCACGCTCGTCAACTCCTGGGACGGTGGTGAACTGCGCGCCTACGCACTCTCCGCGGTCCAGAACCAGGGAGACGGCCAGGCGGCCACTGCCCAGTTCCTCCTCACGCGACTGGAGACCCCTCAAAAAGCCCGGCGGATCGTGGAAATACCCCGGTTGGACCGGCCCGGCCTCTGGGCTGTCGCCCCGGACGGCGAACGGGCCGTTGTCGACCTGCCGACAGGACAGCCCCCGTACGGCTCGTGCGGTGAGTCCTTCTACCCGGTGGGCTCGATCAGCGTCGGCTCCACCACCGTGCCTGTGGGCGAACTGGGCCTGGGCTGGCGGCTCGACGAGGCGTGGTATGACACCGACGGTACTGCGCACGCGGTCTACCGCAGGGAGACCGGGCCGGACGCCGACCACTGCGAGACCGACACGAGCAGGGCACCCGCCCACTTCGCACTCGCCCCCGGCGCCGACGCCTGGAAACGGCTCACCAAAGAGCCCAGACGTACTCTCACCGTCATCGACGGACGACCGGTCGTCCGCACACCCGTCGACGGTACCTTCTCGCTGACGGTCACCGGTGCGGGACAGCGACGCACCCTCGACACCGGAGTGGAAGCGGTCTTCCCGTCCGCCGCGTACTGACGGCTGGTCAGCAGGCCGCATGCATCGAAGACCGTCTGCCAGACCTCCATAACCTCCGTACCAGCAATTGGGCAACACAGCGATCCCCGCCCGGCAGGAGCGAATGACCACGGCCCCAGGCTGGGGTTCCTGCCAAGGCGGCTTCCCTCCTCGATCAGGCGCAGGTCCTCGCCCGCCTGATGCGGTGCGTTCCCCGAGCCACCGCTGCCGGTGGCCAGTAGTCAGCTCTCCCGGTAGCGAAGGAGCAGCATGGCCGCGTCGTCGTGCAGCGGCGCTTCCACATGCTCTACGAGATCGTTGCGGAGCGCGGCGAGAGCTTCGTCGGGGTCGGGTTCCTTGAAGAGGAACCCCCGCTCCCCGAGCGGGTAGAAGTGACCCGCTCGGTCTCGGGCTTCGCCGACGCCGTCGGTGTAGAGCAGCATCTGGTCACCAGGGGCGAACTCCACCTGGAAGGGGCTCGGGCTCTGCTCGGCCAGGAGTCCGAGGCCCAGGGGCAGGGCTGGTTCGGGTGGTTCGGCGAAGCAGGTGGTGCCGTCCGGCCGGATGGTCATCGGCGCGGGGTGGCCGTAGTTGAGCATTGTGACGCTGTGGTCGGTGCTCACTTCAGCCAGGACCGCAGTGCAGAACTTCTCTCCGGACAGTTTCCGGTTCGCGGCCCGCTCCAGACGCATGCTCACCGCCGTCAGATCCGGTTCATCGTGCGCGGCTTCGCGGAAGGCCCCAAGGATGTCGGCCACGGTTTCGACCGCTTCAAGCCCCTTGCCCTGCACATCGCCGACGATGACCCTGACCCCGCCGGGGGAGGCGACGACCTCGTACAGGTCTCCGCCGATCCGGGCCTCAGCGGCTGCCGAGGTGTAGGACACTGCGACACGCAGGTTCTCCGCGTGCCGTGGCACGGGACGCAACAGGACCCGTTGAGCGACCTCCGCCACGGAGCGAACACTGGCCAGTTCGGCTTTGCGGCGCTGCCGAGAGACCGCCACGATCACGCCAGCGGCTGTCACACCGGCTACCGAAGCGAGCGCTGTGAAGCCTCTACGCTCGCCCAACAGGTCGTTCTGTACGGCGAGTTCGGTGCACAGGGCAAGCCCCAGAATGCCGACAAGAGCAGTGCGCCGCCAACTGCCCGACAGGGCGGCGAAAGCGGGGCCGAGGGAGACCAGCGGGAGGAAGCCCACCCCGGGACCAGCGGTGAAGTCGATCACAGCAACGACTGTCATCACGACGTACGGCAGAGCGGACAGCAGAGGGGAGCCGCGCTCCTTCTTTCCAGCCAAGGCGCTCTCCGGCGGTGTGAGCATGTTCAGGCGACGGTCACGTGCCCACAGCTTGGCAGTGTGCGTGAACAGCCCCTGGAGAATAGGTGATTTCGCTGACACCGCGAGAGCTGTTGGGATAATTGGTATGCCTCCGACGTGTGCCGGACGCGGGGCGTGGCGCAAGACCGTCCGGGAAAATGTCGCGTACAAGCTCCCCTGACCACTCCCGCAGACACAGCGTCCGCGACAGGCGGAACTCAGAGCGTCGGGGAACTACTGAGACCCGCCATGTATTCGCACAACCATTCTTCACTGTGGGGTGTCTCCTTCTTGCTGTCCCAAGGTGATCTAGGTGCTCACCTGCGGTGCAGCCCCCGTTGGCCGGGGGTTTCCTTCATTCGATCGAGGGCTGTTCCTGTTGCCGGCTGGGGGGGCGGGGGCGGCCCCGCACCTGGAGCGAAAGGCACCATGCACCAACTCTCTCGCACGGCCTCTGTCCTCGTCGCGGCCCTCGCCGCCGGGCTGCTCAC
>NZ_JBSHAO010000059.1:0-52270 GCF_053611545.1 Streptomyces sp. NPDC054796
GACCGGACCCGTTCCACCAGACCCGCAGCCGACATCACCCGCACGAGGTTACTCACCGTGGACCGCGCCACCCGCAAGCGGGCCGCCACCGCGCCACCAGCCCCTGGCTCCTGCCCGCTCTGCTGCGCACCTCCGGCCTGCCCAGGCGGACCTTGCGCGACGAGGCGGTCTATCTGGTCGTCGCGGGCTACGAGACCACCGCCGTCACCCTGGCCTGGGTCCTCGTCGTGCTCGGCAGTATCCCGAACATCTACGCTGGGCGCGCCGCCGGAGCCCCGGGGTCAGCCGCCCGGCTCGCCGCGCTGCGTACCCTGGTCAGCGAGACGGCGCGGCTCTACCCGGTGACGTGGCTGCTGCGTCGCCACGGCATCGCCGACGACGTCCTCGGCGGCTACCGCATCACGATCAGCCCCTACCTGACGCACCGTAACCCATCGCTGTGGGTGGAACCTGAGCGCTTCGCACCCACGCGGCTCGCCGGTACCGGCCACAGGCCCGCCGTCCTCGGTGCCTACTATCCGTTCAGCACGGGGTCCCGGGCCTGCCTGGGCGCGCAGTTCGCCCAACGGGAGATGCCCCTTCTCCTGGACCGGCTGCTCGCCACGGCCACACCTCACTTACGGAGCAGCCCCATGCCGGTATTCGGCCTGATCATCCATCCCGACCGCCCTGTCCTCGCCGGCCTCACGCCGGTTCCCCCCTGAGCCCGCCGTGGGCGAACTGGTCGCGCACGTCGACGAGTACGACCGCGTGCTGGGTGTGCTCGAGCGCGGCGACGCAATGCGCGACGGCATGCTGTACCGGATCGCGACGACAAGAGGCACCGTACACGCCGACACCGCACGGTCCTCCCGTCATCACGGACACGCCTGCGCACAGCGCCTGTTCGCCCCCTCCGGAACGGCGGACCGTGGGCCACACGGGCCCGGCGTTGCGCCATGCCGCGCATACTGAAAAGCCCTACACTCGCGCGAAACGCCCGACTCGCCAAGAACAGGATAAATATGTTCACCACACGCATCGCTTTCGCCGTCGTCGCCCTGGCAGCCGTCGCTGCCCTGAGCGGCGTCGGAGTGGCCGCCGCCGCTCCCGTTTCGGGGCACACCGTCCCGGTGGACTCCCCGGGGTTCCTGAGCGGAAACGCCTGACCCCTGCCGGACCCCTGGCCGGGCGCCGTCTCTTCCGTGTTTCCGCTTCTACCGCGCGGCGGCCAGGAAGCGCTCCACTTCCTCGCGCGTGGCCAGGGAGGGCTGAGCCCCGGGACGTGTGGTGCTCAGGGCCGCCGCGGCCGAGGCCCAGCGCGCGGCGTCCTCCAGGGCGCGGCCCTCGGCGAGGGCGACAGCCAGGGCGCCGCAGAAAGCGTCACCGGCCGCGGTGGTGTCGACGGGCCGCACCGTGTGGGCGGGGATGTGCAGGTGGGTGCCGCCTTCGACGAGGAGGGCGCCGTCACCGCCGAGGGTGACCAGCACCGCCTCCGTGTTCTTGAGGCGGCGGGCCGCCGCGGCCACCTCCTCCAGGTCCGTGGGGACGGGAACGCCCGCGAGGGCGGCGAGTTCGGTGCGGTTGGGCAGCAGCACGTCCACGTGCGCGGGCAGACCCGTACCGGCGGAGGCGGGCGCGGGATTGTGCAGGACCAGTCCGCCGGACAGACGGGCCGCGGCCTGGTTGGCCTCCTCGGGCACCTCCTGCTGGAGCACCGTCACCGCGGCGCGGGCGAGGACATCCCGGGCGGCCTCGGCATCGGCGGCGGTCAGACGGGCGTTGGCACCGGGGCTGACGATGATGGTGTTCTCCCCTGAGGGGTTGACCGCGATCAGCGCGCGGCCGGTGGGCACACCTTCGGTGCGGGCGATGTGAGTGGTGTCCACACCCTGTCCGCCGACGGCGGCGAGCATCTTGGACGCTGCCTGATCGTCGCCGACGCGGCCGACGAAGGAGACCTCGCCACCGGCGCGCGCCGCCGCGACGGCCTGGTTGGCGCCCTTACCGCCAGAGTGTTCGGTCAGGTCACCGCCCAGTACGGTCTCACCGGGCACCGGATGGTGCCCCACGGCCGTGACGAGATCGAGGTTGAGGCTCCCGACGATTGCGATCACTGGTCTTCCTCCCAGAGGTGGTTGAGTGCGCTGGAGGCACGTACCACCAGCTCGGGGGTGAGCCGCACCGTGCGCGGCGGGACGACAGCGGTGTCGGTGAGCCGTTGGTGCAGCAGGCGGGCGGCCTCCGCCGCCAGATCGGCCACCGGCTGCCGCACGGTGGTCAGGGCAGGGTCAGCGAGAGTGGCCAGGGGAACATCGTCAAAACCGGTGACGGCCACCTGCCCGGGAAGATCGATGCCCATCTGCCGCAACCGCTGCACGGCCCCGACCGCGATCATGTCGTTGGCGCAGACGAAGGCGTCCGGACGCCGCGGCCACAGCTTGTCCACCGCCGCCCTGCCCCACGCGGCAGAGAAGTCCCCCAGCGCGGTGCGCTCGTGTCCGTGCCGGGCCACGTAGGCGTCGAAGCGTTCCACGGCGGCCGAGGCGGTGCCCTGGGCGCCGATGAACGCGGGGCGGCGGCGGCGGTCGGCGAGGTGGTCGAGGACCAGGGCCATGCCGGCGGCGTTGTCGACGCCGACCGCGTCAGCCGCACCGGGGCCGCACCCACGGTCCAGGAGCACCAGCGGCACCTGGCGAGCCGCGGCGGTGACAGCCGGGCGGCTGTGCCGCTCATCGACGGGGATGACCACCAGGGCATCCACCTGGCGCTCCAGCAGAGTGGCGAGGCGTGCCGACTCCGTGCGGGGGTCGTCGTCGCAGTCGGCCAGCAGTACCGCCTGCCCGCGTGCGTGGAGGGCGTGCTCGACCTCGCGGACGAGGGAGGGGAAGAAGGGATTGGTGATCTGCGGCAGCACCAGCCCGACCGTGCCGGTGCTGCGGCTGCGCAGTGCGCGGGCGACCTGGTTGGGCCGGTAGCCCAGTTCCTCGGCGGCCGCGCGGACGCGCCGGGCGGTCTCCGCGCCCACTGGGCGGGTGCCCGCGAGTACGCGGGAGACCGTGGCCACCGAGCAGCCCGAGGCCGCGGCCACCTCTCGCAGCGTCACGTCCGCCACCTCAACCGACCCCCATCGCCCGGTCCGCCGCCGGGACTTCCCCGGCCGATGCGGGCAAACGTTATCACCGGCTCCTTGCCTGACAGAGTGCGGTGTTCCGTGGATCACTTCCACGTTTCGTTGACAGCCTTCCGTGGTGGAACAGAAGATTCCGGAGAACGTTTTCCCGTTCGCCCCGGAGCACTCTCCCCCTTGCGGGCCGCCCCGGGCACGGGACAGAGCAAAGGGGCTCCTCCGTTGGCCAAGAAGATCATCCTGGACTGTGACCCGGGCCATGACGACGCGATCGCCATGTTGCTCGCGCACGGCAGCCCGGACATCGAGCTGGTGGCCGTGACCACCGTCGTGGGCAACCAGACCCTGGAAAAGGTCACCCGCAACGCACTCTCCGTGGCCCACATCGCCGGGATCACCGATGTGCCGTTCGCCGCGGGCAGCCCGCGCCCGCTGGTGCGCACGATCGAGAACGCGCCGGACATCCACGGCGAGAGCGGACTCGACGGCCCCGTACTCCCCGAAGCGCTCCTGGAGCTGGACGAGCGGCACGCGGTGGACCTCATCATCGACACCGTCATGGCTCACGAGCCCGGCGAGATCAGCCTCGTGCCCACTGCCGGGCTGACCAACATCGCACTGGCCGTGCGCAAGGAGCCGCGGATCGCGGAGCGGGTGCGCGAGGTGGTGCTCATGGGCGGCGGCTTCCACACCGGGAACTGGAGCGCGGTCGCCGAGTTCAACATCGTGATCGACCCCGAGGCCGCGCACATCGTCTTCAACGAGCCCTGGCCCGTGACCATGGTCGGCCTGGATCTGACCCACCAGGCGCTGGCGACGGAGGAGGTGCGCGCGCGGATAGCGAAGGTGGGCACCGCGCCCGCCCTCTTCGTGGGCGAGCTGCTGGACTTCTTCGGCGCCACCTATCTCAAGGCCCAGGGCTTTGCGGCTCCGCCGGTGCACGACCCGTGCGCGGTCGCCTACGTCATCGATCCGAGCGTGATGACGGTGCGCCGGGCCCCCGTCGACATCGAGCTGCGCGGCACCCTGACCGCGGGCATGACCGTCACCGACTTCCGTGCCCCCGCGCCCGCCGACTGCCACACACAGGTGGCCGTCGAGCTGGACCGGGAACGCTTCTGGAATCTGGTCGTCGACGCCCTTGAGCGGATCGGCGACCCGCGGCAGTGAGCACCCACCTCATCGGCGGGCAGCGGCCCACCGTGCGCACCGGCGCCCTGATGACCGCCCTGCTGGCGGCATGCTTCGCCTTCCAGCTCAACGCCTCGATGCTCAGCCCCGCACTGAAGAGCATCGAGAATGCCCTCGGCGCCGACACCGCAGAAGTGGGGCTGACCCAGACTGCCTTCTTCACCTCGGCCGCGCTCTTCTCGCTCTTCCTGCCCCGCCTCGGGGACGTGATCGGCCGCCGCAAGGTGCTCACCGGCATGCTCGTGGTGATGGCGCTGGGCTGCGTGCTCGCCGCCTTCGCGACGAACGTGCCGATGCTCTTCGCCGGACGCGTCCTGCAAGGTGTCTCCGGGCCCGTCGTGCCACTGTGCCTGATCATGCTGCGGGTGGAGGTGAGCGACCCGAGGCGCTACGGCACCCTCATGGGCGTGGTCACCGCCGTCAACGGCGGCATCGCCGGGGTCGACTCCCTGGCCGGTGGTTATCTGGCCGATACCCACGGCTTCGGTGCCGTCTTCTGGGCGATGGCCGTCGTGGCCGCGCTCGCCGCGGCTCTCGTCGCCACCCTCACCCGGGAGTCGCGGGCGACCGGCGCGGAAGCCGGAACGGGGACGGACCCGGGGACGGAGGCAGGTGCGGGGGCCGCTCGCATGGACTGGCGCGGGGTGGCGCTGCTGTGCGTCTCCGTCGGTTCGATGCTCGTCGCGCTCAACGAGGCGGGCAAGCTCGGCGCCGCGAACTGGACGCTGTGCGCTGTCCTCGTCGTGGTCTCCGCCCTCTCCTTCTGGCTGTTCTGGCGCGCCCAGGACCGCAGCCCCCACCCGCTGGTGGCCACGGCACACCTGCGTCGCCGGGCCACCTGGGCCACCCTGCTGACCACCGCGCTGACCATGACCGGCGTGTTCGCCGTCATGAACGGCCTGCTGCCCGCCTTCGCCCAGGACGCGGAGGCCGGGCTGGGCATGGGTGCGCAGGAGTCGGCCTGGTGGACGCTGACGCCCTACGCGCTGGCCGGGCTCGCCATGGGGCCGCTGGCCGGGCGGCTGTCCGCCTCGCTCGGATACGGGCGCATCCTGCGCGCCGGGCTGATCGGGTCACTCGTCGCCGTCGTGCTGATGATCGCCACGCTCGGCGCGGAGTCCCGCCTCACCCTCCTCGGCCTGTCCGTGCTCACCGGCATCACCTACGCGGGCGGCGCGAACATCGTCCTCAACGGCCTGGGGGTGGTGCACTCCCCCAAGGACAACCCGGGCTTCCTGCCCGGCCTCAACGCCGGAGCGTTCAACCTCGGCTCCGGCCTCAGCTTCGCCCTGGTCTACGCGGTGCAGTCCGCCGCCCAGCCGGGCGACGGCGGGTCGGCATCGGGATACGCGGCGGGCATGGCCGCCGGGGGCGTGGTCCTCGCCGCGGCGCTCGCGGCGTCCTTCCTCATCCCGAAACCGGCGACAGCCGAAGCACGCTGACCCCTCCGCGTCGCCCTGCCTCGCGCCTCACGCCCCGCACCCCGGAGCCGGGCGGGGCGGCGCGGGGCAGGGCAGGGTGACGGCTGGCGGTGGCACGGGCCGTCTGGCACCCTGCGCAGACCGCGCGGACGGGAGACCCCGTCAGCCAAAGGGGAACCAAGGGGAGCACGGCATGGCAGCGGACACCGGCACGCGCGGTATGCGGCACTGCGAGACGACAGCGCTGGGGGTACTGCTGCGGCACCAAGGGCTCGACCTGTCCGAACCCATGCTCTTCGGCCTCGGCTCCGGCCTGTCCTTCCTCTACTGGGACAGCAAGGCCATGGGCTTCCCCTTCCTCGCGGGACGGGTCAGACCCTTTGACCTCACCAGGAACCTGGCCACGGCACTCGACCTGGAACTCCTCGTCCAGGAGACCACCTCGGCCCGCAAGGCGTGGGAGAACGTGGCGGTTCCCCTCGACGCCGGACACCCCGTGGGACTCCAGCTCGACAGCTACTATCTGGACTACTTCGGCTCCAAGGTGCACTTCGGCGGGCACATCGTCGCCATGACCGGCTACGACGACCACGACGCCCACCTGGTCGACACCGACCAGCAAGGCGGAGCGGTCGTCACCACCAGCCGGACCAGCCTCGCCCGGGCCAGAGCCGCACGCGGCCCCATGACGGCCAGACACCGTTCCTTCACCCTCACCGCCCCGGACAACCCGCCCGCCCCGCACCAGCGGATCACCCCCGCCATCACCGCCTGCGCCGACGCCTTCCTCCACCCACCCATCGCCAACCTCGGCCACCGCGGCATCGAGAAAGCCGGACAACGGGTACGCACCTGGCACCAGCGCACCGACACCCCGGAACAGGACCTGCCACAAGCCGCCCTCCTGATGGAGAAGGCAGGAACCGGCGGCGCCCTCTTCCGCAACCTCTACCGCGACTTCCTCGCCGAATGCACCCAGCACCTCGACAGCCCCCACCTGCGCACCGGCCACGGGCTGTACGCGGAGGCGGCCGCTCTGTGGACGGAGACCGCGGCGCTGATCGACCGGGCCGGCACCACGGGCGACGCGCGGCACCTCGCACAGGCGGGCAGCCTCCTCGACGAACTGGCCCGGCTGGAACATGAGGCCATGCAGGCACTCAGCCGCCTGGAAACCCGGAAAACGGGGGAGGCCGCAGAACGCTGAACGCGTGTTCCCACGCCGGTGAACGGGGCCTCACCGGCCCGTACACGCCCCCCACGGTGTAGTACGCAACCCCGGGACACGGAGCAAACCCATGAAAACCCTCGCCGATGTACGTCAGGTCCTCGCCGCCCGGCAGAACCCGCCGACGGTGACGGTGCTCTTCAAAAGAGGAACCTACACACTCCCCCAGTACAGACGGGGAAACTGGCCGGCACAGAACATCACGTTCACACCACAGCCCGGCGCGGATACGGCCGACAGCCGAAGAGAGTCGTCGGCACCACCATCACCTGCCCCGGCTGCATGCACGCGGCGGACTTCGCCGAACACAGCAACAACAACACCGTCAGGGGCGGCACGTTCTCCAGGATCTCCGGCGACGCGATCCGCTCCCGCCCCTGACCGGGCCGCCCCTTCCAGACGGCCTCCCCGCCGGACCGCCTCCCTGACAACCCGGAGCCCGCCACCCCACAACCGGCCCACAGGCGTTGGGCCCGTTCACCACATTCACGACCCCGCCAGACCGTTGCCCCTTCCGACGGCGCCGAGCCACGCGTTTACCTGGAAATCCGACCGCTCGCGGAAGAGATCAGCGGAAGAGATCAGGTGATATGGCGATGCTGGCACCCACCGTGGAGTCCATGGAACGCACCGGCGCCGAACTGCTGGAGCGGGCTCGGCGGCGGATGAGGGCACGCCTGGAGGAACAGGTGAGTTCCCGGCTGTCGGTCACACGACGGGAAGCCGGCTACCACCTGGGCTGGCTGGACGCGGACGGGCGCCCGGCCGAGGGCAGCGCGGGGAAGGCGGTACGCCCCGCGCTGTGCTTCGCCGCCGCCGAAGCGGTCGGCACCGACGCCCAGGACGCCGTGCCCGCGGCGATGGCGGTGCAACTCGTGCACGAGTTCTCGCTGTTGCACGACGACATCATCGACGGGGACCGGACGCGCCGTCACCGTCCCGCTGTGTGGGCGGCGTTCGGCACCTCCGCCGGAGTGCTGTGCGGGGACGCGCTGCTGTCGCTGGCACACGCCATCCTCGCCGCGGCGCCCACCGGGGACGGTGCCTCGCTGGCACTGGCGGAAACGGTGGTGGAACTCGTCGAGGGCGAGGCGCTGGATGTCGCCTTCGAGCGGCGCGACGTGGTGCGGCCGGGCGAATACGTGGCGATGGCCTCGGCCAAGACCGGCGCCCTGATGGACTGCGCGTGCCGCCTGGGAGCACTGGCGGGCGCCGCCGCACCGCAACAGGCGAAGACACTGGGCGGGTTCGGGCGTCATCTGGGCATCGCCTTCCAGATCACCGACGACCTGCTGGGGCTGTACGGCGACGAGGCAGTCACCGGCAAGCCGGTGGGCAGCGACCTGGCAGCACGGAAGAAGACCCTTCCCGTGCTGGCCGCACTGGCCTCCCCCTCCCCCGCAGGCACGGAACTGGCCCGCCTCTACGCCCGCGAGGACACGCTGACGGCGGAGGAGACCGACCGGGCCGTGCGGCTCGTCGAGGAGGCGGGCGGAGCGGCGGCTGCCCGGCGCGAGGCCGAGCGGGAACTGCTCCAGGCGCAGACCGCCCTGGCGGATGCCGCCCCCACCGTCGAGGGACGGCGCCAACTGATGGCGCTGGCCCATCTGCTCACCCACCGCGAGAGCTGACCCCGAACCCCCACGAGATCCCGTGAGACTCCGCGAGATCCCGTCGGAGCCGACCCCCGAGAGCGACGGAGTGCCCCTCCCATGGCCCCTCCCATGCCTGACGCAGCACGCCAACAGACCTCCGTCGGCCCCGAGGCGGCGGCCGACAGCAAGGCTTGGGAGGCGGCCCGTGGCCCGCGGAGGGTGCTGCTGGCCTCTCCACGCTCGTTCTGTGCCGGGGTGGACCGGGCCATCGAGGTCGTCGAGCGGCTGCTGACGCGGCACGCCGACACCGGCCGCCCGGTGTACGTACGCAAGCAGATCGTGCACAACACCCACGTGGTCACCGACCTGGAGCGGCGCGGTGCGGTGTTCGTGCGGGAGCTGGACGAGGTGCCCCAGGGCGCCGTGGTGGTCTTCTCCGCACACGGTGTCTCCCCCCAGGTACGCCGGGAAGCGCGGGAGCGCGGCCTGGAGGTGGTGGACGCCACATGTCCGCTGGTGACCAAGGTGCACTCCGAAGCGAAGCGGTTCGCAGCCCGCGGCGACACCCTGGTGCTGGTCGGGCACGCCGGGCACGAGGAGATCGAGGGCACCTTCGGTGAGGCACCGGAGCAGACCGTGCTGGTGGAGACCCCCGGCCAGGTAGCGGAGCTGGAGGTGCCCGACCCCCGGCGTGTCTCGTATCTGACGCAGACCACCCTGGCCGTGGACGAGACCCGCGAGGTGATCGAGGCGCTGCGGGCGCGGTTCCCAGCGCTCAAGGAGCCGCCGAGCGAGGACATCTGCTACGCGACGACCAACCGGCAGTTGTCGGTGGAGCAGGTCGCCCACGCTGCCGATGTGGTGTTCGTGATCGGCTCGGCCAACTCCTCCAACTCGGTGCGGCTGGTGGAGGTGTGCCGTCGCCTGGGCACCGCGGCGCACCTGATCGAGGACGCGAGCGCGATCGGCCCCGCCTGGCTGACGGAGGCGGACACCGTGGGCCTCACCGCGGGCGCCTCGGCCCCCGACCACCTGGTGGAGGAGGTCATCGCGCTGCTGAGAAGGCTGGGCCCTGTCACGGTCACCGAGGAGGAGACGACCGTCGAGAACGTGCACTTCGCCCCGCCCACCGCAGTGAGGACCTCATGACTGCCACGACAGAATCCCTGACCGCGACACCGTCCGCGCCGGACACCGCGGGACCCCTGTTGAGCACGCTGGAAGCACCCGCCGCGCTCCGCGCGCTGAGCGAGCACCAACTGACCGGCCTGGCGGACGAGATCCGCGCCTTCCTGATCGAGAAGGTGACCGCGGTGGGCGGGCATCTGGGCCCCAACCTGGGGATGGTGGAGCTGACCCTGGCCCTGCACCGGGTCTTCACCTCTCCTCATGACACCCTGCTGTTCGACATCGGCCACCAGGCGTACGTGCACAAACTCCTGACCGGCCGGGCCGCTGATTTCACCACCCTGCGGCAGGCGGGGGGCCTGTCCGGCTACCCGAGCCGCGAGGAATCCCCGCACGACGTGATCGAGAACTCGCACGCCTCCACCGCCCTGTCCTACGCGGACGGCCTGGCCAAGGCCCGGCAACTGCACGGCGAGCAGGACCGCGCCGTCGTCGCCGTCATCGGCGACGGGGCGCTCAGCGGCGGCATGGCCTGGGAAGCGCTCAACAATCTCGGCGGCGCACCCGACCGCCCCGTCATCGTCGTCCTCAACGACAACGAGCGCTCCTACGCCCCCACCATCGGCGCGCTGGCCGACCACCTCCACCAGCAGCGCGCGCAGTCCGACGACAGCATCGACTGGCTCGTGCGCCAGGCACCCGCCGCCCGCGTCGGCGGCTGCGAAGCGGATGCCGACGGGCCGCTGCCGCTCGCCCGCAGCCTCTTCGAGCTGCTCGGCTTCGCCTACATCGGGCCCGTCGACGGTCATCGTCTGCGCCCCGTGGAGGAGGCGCTGAGTCTGGCGCGTGAGCTGGGGCGGCCGGTGGTGGTGCACACCGTCACCAGCAAGGGCAAGGGGTACCAGCCGGCGGAGGACGAGCCGCAGGACCGGATGCACACCTGCGGTGTCATCGATCCGCACACCGCCGAGCCCCTGAAACAGTCCTCCACCCCGTCGTGGACGAGTGTCTTCTCCGACCAGCTCTGCTCCCTCGGGCAGCAGCACGAGAACGTGGTGGCCCTGACGGCGGCGATGCCCGGACCGACCGGGCTGGCACGGTTCGCCGAGCGCTTCCCGCAGCGGTGTTTCGACGTGGGCATCGCGGAGCAGCACGCGGTCACCTCCGCCGCCGGGCTGGCCACCGGGGGGCTGCATCCGGTGGTGGCCGTCTACGCCACCTTCCTGGGCCGTGCCTTCGACCAGGTGCTGATGGATGTGGCCCTGCACCGGCTGCCGGTGACGTTCGTCCTGGACCGCGCGGGCGCCACCGGGCCCGACGGGCCCTCCCACCACGGCATGTGGGACCTGGCGCTGCTGGGGGCCGTCCCGGGCCTGCACGTGGCGGCGCCGCGTGACGCGACGCGGCTGCGCGAACTCCTCGACGCGGCCGTACGGTTCGAGGACGCGCCGACCGCGCTGCGGTTCCCCAAGGGCGGGGTGGGCGAGGACATTCCGGCGCTGGAGCGCATCGGGCCCGTGGACGTGCTGCACCGCTCCGGTATCAGCGATGTGCTCCTGGTGGCCGCGGGCCCGATGGCAGCGCCCGCGCGTGAGGCGGCGCTGCGTCTGGAGGGGCAGGGCATCGGGGTGACGGTGGCGGATCCGCGCTGGGTGCTGCCCGTCTCCACCGAGCTGGTCCGACTCGCCTCGCGGCACCGGCTGGTGGTGACCGTCGAGGACAACATCCGCACCGCGGGACTGGGCACCGCCCTGGCCCGGGCCCTCGACGACGACGGCTGCGGCACTCCGCTGCGGGCGCTGGGACTGCCGGGCCGCTTCCTGCCCCACGCCTCGCGCGAGGATCTGCTCCGCAGGGCCGGGCTGGACGTGAAGGGCATCTCCCAGGCGGTCCTGCGTGCCCGCGCCCACAAACCCCATCAGCAGCCCGACCCGCTCACCCCGGCCGAGGTGAGCTGACCATGACCACCGCAGAAACCACACCCGCACCCACACCCACACCCCCGACCACGACCACGACCACGACCACGACCGACCTGGGGATGCCCGCTCCCCCGGACCGGGCCCCGGTGCGCCGCCGCTCGCGAAAGCTGATGGTCGGCGATGTCCCCGTGGGGGGCGACGCACCGGTTTCCGTGCAGACCATGACCACCACCCGCACCGCCGACATCGACGCCACGTTGCAGCAGATCGCGGAGGTCACCGCCGCCGGGTGCGACCTCGTGCGGGTGGCCGTGCCCACCGGCGACGACGCCGCCGCGCTCCCCACCATCGCGCGGCGCTCGGCCCTCCCCGTCATCGCCGACATCCACTTCCAGCCCAAGTACGTGTTCGCCGCCCTCGACGCGGGGTGTGCGGCGGTGCGCGTCAACCCCGGCAACATCAAACGGTTCGACGACAAGGTCGGCGACATCGCGCAGGCCGCCGCGCAGACGGGCACCCCGATCCGTATCGGCGTCAACGCCGGGTCGCTGGACCAGCGGCTGCTGCGCAAGCACGGCGGCGCCACCCCCGCAGCCCTGGCCGAGTCCGCGCTGTGGGAAGCCTCGCTGTTCGAGGAGCACGGATTCCGGGACCTGAAGATCGCGGTCAAGCACCACGACCCGCTCACCATGATCGCCGCCAACCGGATCCTCGCCGCACGCTGCGACTATCCGCTGCACCTGGGCGTGACCGAGGCCGGTCCCGCCTTCCAGGGCTCGATCAAGTCCGCCGTCGCCTTCGGCATCCTCCTCGGCGAGGGCATCGGGGACACCCTGCGTGTATCGCTGTCCACCGACCCCGTCGAACAGGTCAAGGCCGGATGCCACATCCTCGCCTCCCTCGGCCTGCGTCAGCGCAAGCTCGAAGTCGTCTCCTGCCCCGGCTGCGGGCGCCTTCAGGTAGACATCCACAAGCTGGCCAACCAGGTCGAAGCCGCCTTCGACGGTTTCCCCCGTCCCCTGCGCATCGCCGTGATGGGGTGCGTCGTCAACGGCCCCGGCGAGGCCCGCGAGGCCGACCTGGGGGTCTCGTGCGGCAACGGCAAGGGCCAGATCTTCCGCCACGGTGAAGTGCTGCGCACAGTGCCGGAGTCGAAGATCGTGGAGGCACTGCTGGACGAGGCACTGGCCCTCGCCGAGACCGACGACACCGATGATGCCGGAGACGCCGAAGACACCGCGGTCTGACGCAGGATCAGGACCGGTCCAGGGCCCGCGCGACCGCGCCGTGCGACCGCGCCGTACGACCGCGCGACGGGCAGGCACGGCGGTTCAGGCCACGCGACGCCGCAGCCGTGCGCTGAGGCGTTCGACCGTCAGGATCATGACGAAGACCGTGAGCAGCAGAACGGCCAGGCGCCGGTACTGGAACAGGTTCACGGCCGTCAGGATCTCGAAGCCGATGCCGCCCGCTCCCACGAACCCGAGGGTCAGCGAGGCGCGGACGTTCTCGTCCAGCCGGTACAGGACAATGCCCAGGACGGACGGGAGGATGCCCGGCAGTACGGCGTGGGTGACGATCTGGAGTCCGCCCGCTCCGGTGATCCTGAGCGCCTCGACGGGCAGTGGGTCGGCGTCCTCGATGACTTCGGCGATCAGGCGGCCGAGCATGCCGACACTGTGCACCGTGATGGCGAGCACTCCGGGAAAGGGACCGAGGCCGACGGCGGTCACGAACACCAGTGCCCAGATGATGTCCGGCACGGCCCGGCACACCGTGATGACGGCGCGGGCCGCGTAGTAGAACAGCGGGTGCGGAGAGATGTTCTCCGCCGCGCAGCAGGCCAGCGGCAGCGCGAGCACGACGGCCGCGGCGGTGCCGAGGAGCGCCGTGTCGAAGCTCTCCAGGGCGGCGGGCAGGATCGCGCCCACCGAGTCGAAGTCCGGGGGAAAGGAGCGCCGCACGATGTCCGCGATGCCGTGCAGTCCCGCCAGGAGTTCTCCCGGCCGCGTCTCCGTCCGCACCAGCGCCTGCCACAGCAGCGCGGCAGCGGCCACCGCGCCGGTCAGGCGCAGGGCCCAGCGTGCGGCGGAGACGCGTGGCGGGGGCGGGAGCGCCGGGGCCGCCGGGTGCTCCGGCGGTGTGTCGGCCTTCTTCACGGGCCGGCCCCTTCCGCGCTCACCGGCCGGCCCCTGCCGCCTTCATGAGCCGGTCCGTTCCGCCCGTTCCGCCGCGTACAGGAGGGCGATGCGGGAGCGGTCCACACGGGCCGAGGGCAGATCGAAGACCACCCGCCCCTGCCGCATCCCCACGACACGGTCCGCGAACGGCAGGGCGAGGTCGGGCTGGTGCAGGACCACCATTACGGCGAGGCCGTCCTCGTGCGCGAGGCCGCGCAGTACGGTCATCACCCCGTGGGCGGCGCGCGGGTCGAGGCTCGCGACCGGCTCGTCGGCCAGCAGCACAAGCGGGCGCTGGCACAGTGCCCGCGCCACGGCGACGCGCTGGGCCTGGCCTCCGGAGAGCGTGTCGGCGCGGCGGTGTGCCAGTTCGAGCATGCCGACCCTGTGCAGGCACCGGGCCGCCTCCCCCTGTTCCGCGCGCGGCCACCTCCCGAGCTGGGAGGCGGGGCCGCGGTGGCGGCCGAGCGCGCCGACGGCGACGTTCGCCAGGGCGCTGCGCCGTCCGACCAGAGCGGGTGACTGGAGGACCAGTCCGATCCTGCGGCGCCGCTCCCGCAGCCGGGCCCCGCGCAGCGCGGTGAGGTCCTCGCCCCGGAGGCGGACCGTGCCCGCCGTCGGTTCCCTCAGCCGGGCGGCGCAGCGCAGAAGCGTGGACTTCCCCGAGCCGTTCGCGCCGAGGACGGCGACGCACTCGCCCGCGCCGCAGCACAGGCCGACGTCGTCGAGGGCCGGTACGGGTGGCGCGTAGCTCATGGTGAGGCCGGTGATCTCCAGTACGGGCCGCCCGTCCGCCTCAGCCATCGAGGTCCTTCACGTCGAGCCCCATCTTCCTGGCCAGTTCGCGTACCTCGTCGTAGGCGGTCTCCTTCTGGGCCACCAGGCGGGGTCCGAAGAGCAGGCCCCGGTGCTCTTCGGGGATCTTCGTGAGGTCCAGGGCGAGCAGTTCCTCGCGGACGCGTTCCCGGAAGGGTGCGGGCAGGGTCTCCCGTACCGTGACCGCCTCGTGGGGTATCGGCGCCGAGCGCCACAGGGTGCGCAGTTCGCCCGCCTTGTAGATGCCCGCGTCCTTGGCGATCTCGATCTGTGGTGTGGGGAGGGCTCCGCAGTCGGCCTTGCCCTGGCGGAGTGCTTCGTAGGAGGCGGTGTGGCTGCCCGCGTAGCGGGGCTTCACGCCGCGGTCCGGGTCGATTCCGGCGCGCTCGAGCGCGTAGGCCGGGAAGAGCCTGCCCGAGGTGGACACGGCGTCGGAGTAGGCGAAGGAGCGGCCTCGGCACTCCGTCAGCCGGGTGATGCCGGAGTCGGAGGGGGTGACGATCAGGGTGCGGTAGGTGAGGGGCCGCCCGTGGGAGTCGCCGTAGGTCGCCACGACGCGGGCCCGGGCGAGCCGCTCGGCGAAGGCGTAGCCGAGCGGCCCGAACTGGGCGACGTCCAGCTTGCCCTGGCGCATCGCCTCCACCTCGGCGCTGTAGCTGGTCGGGATGTGGAGTTCGACGGGGCAGCCGAGGCGGTCGCCCAGCTGGCGGGCGAGCGGCTTGTAGGCGGGGATGAGGCGGGCGGCGTTCTCGAACGGGTCGACGCCGAACTGGACCTCGCCGACGGGGCAGTTCCGCGAGCGGGTCTCTCCGCCCGAGGTGCAGGAGACCATTGCCGTGAGGAGCAGGAGAGGGGCGAGGAGGCGGCGGACGCGCGGAAATCCGTGCCGCTGCTGCGTGGTGAATGCGTATCGCGGCATGCGTCCCCCTGTCCCTCTCCGGAAGGAGCCGACTGCCGCGCAATTCTTACGGACCCCACGGGAAGCGTCAATGTTTTCGGCGCGGGCCAGGGTTTTCGACGGCCGTATCTGGAATGTGCTCAGATCAAGAACCAGCCGCCGGTAGGCTCGAAATCCGTTCTGCGATCACTCGCCGGGGGCAGGAGGCGGTCCATGACGAGGAAGGGAAAACTGCCGGACAGTGTCCGGGAAAGCATGTTCCGGCAGGTGGTAAGGGGTGTTCACGTGGGGAGGCGGGGCCCTGTCCCGGTCGTCTGCGTGCTTCTGCTCGCGTCATTCGCGTTCGTTTCCACGCCGCCGGATACCGCCCGGCCGGAATCTCCGGAGCCCCATTCGCCACCGCTTTCACAGAGCCTCGCCGAACGCCTCGAACGCGAGGTGACCGAGGCGGCGGCTTTCCGGCACCTGCGCGCATTCCAGGGCGCGGCGGACAGGCACGGCGGCAACCGTGGACCCGGCACACCTGGATATTCCGCTTCGGCCGACTACGTACGCGACAGGCTCAGCGAGGCCGGGTATCGCGTCCGGTTTCAGGAATTCACCTTTCCCGATTTCGTCCAGACCCGTGAAACAGCGGTGTCCTCCGCACCGCAGCGGCGGAGGGAGCTTCACCCCTACATGGCGCGCTTCAGCCCGTCCACACCGGCCGGAGGACTGCGCGCGGAGCTGTCCGTCGTGCCCGGCCAGGGCTGCGCTCCCGAGGAGTACGAGGCGGCCGGGGCGCGGGGCCGTATCGCCCTCGTGCGGGGCGAGGAGTGTTCGCTCACCGACAAGCAGCGGGCCGCGGCGCAGGCCGGGGTGAAGCTGCTTCTCATGAACATCGGCGCGCCCGGCAGCGGGATGAACCTGCGGCACCGTATGAAGCCCCCCGAGGCGGGTGTCATCCCCTCGGCCTCGCTGTCGCGCGGAGAGAGCGAACAGCTCGCGGCCGACGCGGCCGGGGGCGGGACGGTGACCCTGCGCGTCGTGCTGCGCGGCAAGCACGTGCGGACACAGTCGTTCAACGTGCTGGCGGATACCCCGACGGGGCGCACCGACCGCACGGTGGTGCTGGGCGCCCACCTCGACAGCGTGCCGGAAGGGCCCGGGATCGACGACAACGCGAGCAGCGCGGCCATGGTCCTGGAGACGGCGCTGCGCCTGGCGCCGCACGCGGGGCAGGTGCGCAACCGGGTGCGTTTCGCCTGGTGGGGCGCGGAGGAGCGGGGCATGGTCGGCTCGCAGCACTACGTCGACCAGCTCAGCGCCGAGGAGCGGGACGCCATCGCGCTGAACCTCAACTTCGAGACCATCGGAGCGCCGAACTACGCGCGCATGGTCTACGACGGCGACGACAGCGACGGCACGGGAGCGGGCCCCGGGCCCCCGGGTTCCGCCGCGATCGAGGAGGAGTTCACGCGCTACTTCGCGCGGCGCGGGCTGCCCACGGTGGGTCTCGACTTCGACGGGCGCAGCGACTTCGGTCCTTTCATCGACGCGGGCATCCCGGCGGGCGGCGGTTCCGGTGGATACAACCATGTGAAGACACCCGAGTGGCAGCGGCTGTTCGGCGGCCGGGCGGGACAGTATCTGGATCCGTGCTACCACCAGACCTGCGACACCACAGGGAACATCGACCGCACCCTGTTCGGCCAGTTCGGCGACGCCATGGCCTATGTGACGGGCCGTTTCGCGCGGGATCTGTCCGGGGTCGGGCGGTGGTGAGGTGACATCGGACGGTGGTGAGACGACGGGGAGGGAACGGGAACAGGAACCGGCCGCCCGTGCACCGGCCGGTCCTGGAGTGTTCTTCCTCGGGCTGCTGCTGCTCTCCTCCACCACCGCGTCGGCGGGCGTCGCCACCGTGCTGCCCGCGCTCGCCTCCGCCATGGACCTGGACAGCGTCACGAGCACCTGGCTGATGACGGTGTACGCCACCGGCTTCGCCGTCGCCACCCCGGTGTTCGGCCGGGTGGTCGATCTGTTCGGGCTGCGCGCCGCGACGGGCTGGGGGCTGGCGTTCATGACGGCGGGTTCGCTGCTGTGCCTGTGCGCGGGGTCCCCCGTCGCGTTGCTGGTGGGGCGCGCCATACAGGGCGCGGGCGGTGGCGCGGTGCCCGTCGTGGCGAGCGCCGCGCTCGTGGCCCGTGGCGACGAGGCGGCCAGGCGGCGCGGACTGAGCGTGTTCACCGCGCTGATGACGCTGACCTCCGCGACCATGCCGGTGTTCGCGGGCGCGCTCGCGCAGCTCATGAGCTGGCGCGCCCTGTTCGCCGCCTCCGCGGTGAGCGCGCTGGCGCTGGTTCCCGCGACCCGGAACGTCGCGGCGCGGTCGCGGGCCACGGGACGGTTCGACGCCGCCGGAGCGGCGGGGGTCGTCGCCGCCGTGTGCGGTGCCCTCCTGTGCGTCCGGACGGCGGCGGCCCCTGCCGCTTCGGGGCCGTGGGTGGCGGGCCTGGGCGGGGCGCTGGTCATCGTGGGGCTGGCGGTGGCCTGCTACCGCAGGACCTCCTTCGTCCCTGTGGGCCTGCTGCGTGACCGCCGGGTGGCTGTCGTCGTCGCCTCGGGCTTCACCCTGTTCGGCACGTACTTCGGGCTTCAGGTCATGATTCCGTTGCTGCTGCACGCGGCGCGCGGGTGGTCCCCCGCGCAGATCGGTCTCGCCCTGCTGCCGGTGGGGGTGTGCGGCGCGCTCGGCTCGTGGGCCGTGGGCCGTGGGAAGGAGGGGAGGGAGCGGCGCTCCCCCGCACCCGTGCTGGCGGTGTGCGGCACGCTGGGGAGTGCGGCTGCTGCTGCCGCGACGCTCTGGCCCGACCGCCCCTGGGCGCTGGTGGGCGCCTTCGGCGTGGTCTCGGGGTGCATCGGCGCGGGGAACGTCGTGCTGGTGGGTGCCCTGGCGCGGGTGGTGCCCGCGCGGGTGCACGGGGCGGCGCTGGGCCTGTACAACCTCGTGTTCTACCTGGGTGGTTCGGTCACCTCGGCCGTGGTGGGCAGGCTCCTGGACGTGTCGCCGAGAGGTGCTCTGGGTGTGCTCACCGTACTGACGGGCGCCACCCTCGTCCTCTCCGTGCTGTGGCCTCGCGGCACCCTCAGCCGACCGGAGCCACGTATGCCAGCAGAGGACGGCCCCGCAGACCGAAGAGTTCCTTGAACGGGCCGTTGCGGCGGCCCCCTTCGAAGACGGGCACGCCGCGGCGCAGTGCCTCGTGAATGCCTTCGAGGAACAGCAGGTAGTTGGGGCTGAAGGTGGGGGCCGCCCCGTAGTCCACTCCGCTGATCCAGAAGTGCAGCCGCTCCTCGTCTACAAGGCACGCGGCGCCGCCGATGAGCCGCCCGTCCAGATGCTGCTCGATGATGCGTGCCCGGTCGCCCAGGGCGGTGACGAAGCGCTGGAAGAGGCCCGCGGGGAAGAAGGAGGTGGCGCCGAACTTCGCCATCGTCGCCCCTACCAGCTCCAGCAGCCCGTCCAGGTCGGCCTCGCGCGGGTCCACGACGCGGGTCGCGAGTCCCGCCTCGGCCGCGCGACGGCCATAGCGGCGCAGCCGCTGCCGCTGACGTGGCCCCAGCGACGCCACGAACGCGTCGACGGTGGGGTGGCGCCGCAGATCGGCGGTGAAGCGTTCGTCCACCCGCACCCGGCACATTCCCCGGCCCGGCGCCGCCCGGTCCAGCGCTGTGGCCAGTGCCCCCGGCGCCTCCACGTTGACCAGGCCGTACCACTGCGCTCCGCCGTCGCGGGCGATGCGGTGTGCCGCGTCGAGCAGCGCGTCCAGCAGTGGCGCGGTCAGCGGCCCTCGGGCCAGGATCCGGGTGTCGTAGCAGTGCCACACGTGGCTGAGCAGACCGGCCCCGGCCCCGGACCCGCCTTCGGTGCCCGTTCCCGGCCGCGCGGGCAGTTGGTGCCGCAGGACACCGAGCGGGTCCATCTCGGGCTGGTGGAAGAGGGGGAGGGCCGCGCGGGCCGCGCCGTCGCGGTCGCGGGCCAGGAGGTAGGAGGTGCGGGCGATGTGGTGGAGGGGGGCCGCCGCGTAGGCGTCGAGGTAGGGCGGGTGGTGGAAGAGCGGCGCCCGGCTGTCCCTGGCCAGGTCCGCCCACACCTCGCGGACCGCTTCGAGGGAGTCGTGGGACTCGACACGGAAGGCGTGGGAGGTGTTGGAGGCGTGGGACGTGTGGGAGGCGTCGGAGGCGTTCATACGGTCCATCCCGCTCGCAGCATGAGGTGGAGGAACCGCCGTGCCTCCGCGACGTCGAAGGACAGCAGGCTGTCCAGCGCCGCGTGCTCGATCAGCCGCGTCTCGTGGGCCACGCCGTCGACGCCTTGCGCGAGCGACATGGCACGCGCGTACCAGCCACGCTCGTCCTCGGCCATCCGCTCCAGGAACCAGGCCCTGTCCTCCGCTGTGCTGTCCGACAGCAGCGCCCGCAGGTTGAACGGGCCGGGCCAGGCGCGTGCGTACACGCGTCCGTCCCCGGACGCCGTGGGTGGCCCGGACTCCATGGGTGTCCCGGATGACGTGAGCGTCCCGGGTGCCGTGGGTACCCCGGCCAGCGGGCTGAGCGCGGCGGCGACCGGGGGCAGGCGGTCCGCCCAGCGCCGGGTGAGCCCGGGTTCGGCGCCCAGCGCCTCCAGGGAGGCGAGGGCTCCCGCCGCCACGGCCGCCGTGCGTTCCAGGGCCGCGCCCGCGTGCTCCGCGGCGAACGGGTCGACGCGGCCGGTACGGCTGTGCTCGGGGGCGCCGGGCGCGGGGAGCCGTTCGGCCAGGCGGCGCGCCCCCCATCGCGCGGTGAGCGCGGCCAGTTCCGCCATGCCCACGGGGCCGTCCGCGCCGTGCGCCTCGCACAGCACGGTCAGCGCCGAGGCGGCGACGGCCACACTGCGGCGCAGTTCTGCCGGGTCGGTCTTGTCGACGCTGTCGGCGTCGGAGTGGTGGAAGCGGTCGGGCCAGTGGCCGAGCTGGACGGAGGGTATGCCCAGGGAACGGTCGGCCAGGACACCGTGGTCGGAGGCACCGGTGAAGGGTGTCGCGCGCCAGGCCCAGGTGTCGCACCCCACAGCGCCGCTGAAGGAGCGTCCGGCAGGGGGCAGGGCGCGGACACACTCCTCGACGACCGGGGTCAGGCACGACGGCAGATGCTGGGGCGAGCGCTCCACGATCAGCGGTGAGCCGCACACCCGCTGGTCCTCTCCGGTCATGTCGAGGTTGACGGCGGCGAAGGGGCGCGGGTCCCCTCGCAGTTGGTAGGCGGTGTGCGCGTAGGCGGCCGTGCCCACGATCTCGGGTGCCCACACGAAGCGCACCGGGCGGCGCGGTGCCCGCGCGGCGAGCAGCCGCCCCGTCTCCAGCGCCGTGCACACCCCGGAGGCGTTGTCGTTCGCTCCCGGCGCGGGGTGGCACAGGTGTGCCGTGACCAGGGCGTGTGCGCCCGGTACCGTCCCGCCGGGGGTGCGGGCCGTGACCACGGGCATCGTGTCCGGTCCCTGTTCGGCGCGTACGGCCACGCGCACCCCGTGTCCAGCGCTGCGGGCCCGCTCCAGCCGCGCGAACGCGGCGGGCGGGACGCTGAAGCCGGACAGCTTTGTCCCGTGGGGCAGTTCGAGACGGCGGACGGGGCCCTCGTTGCCGACCGCCACGGCGCGGGCCCGGTGCCCGAGCAGAAGGGGCACCAGGTCAGGACCCGGCGGGCCCGCGTGCAGGACGAGGGCGCCGTCCGGCCACTCGTGCGGAGGGTCGTCGGGCCAGCGGACCAGCGGCAGTTCCACTCCCCCTGGCGGGGTGGGCGCCGAGTAGGCCGCCAGCCCGTAGGGCTGCTCCGGGTAGCGCATCAGTGGCGGGCCCCCGTCCGCCAGGGCGAGCGAGGCGCTGTGCGGTGTCCAGCCCACGGGCGCGGTGAAGGTCCACCAGCGGTGGCTGCCGTCGGCGGGCAGCCGCAGGATCTCCACGTCCACCAGGCCCGCCTCCTCCGCCGCGGTGGCCACGAGCGCGGCGGCAGCGTGCACGCCGTGGGACGCCTGGTAGCGGTCGTGGCGCACCAGTCGCCGCAGCAGGCCCATGGTCCGGTCGGTGTCGACGTCCCCGTGTGTCCGCTCCACGAGGCGACGGAGGTCATCCACGGTGGGTCAGCGCCTCGGTCACGGCGCGCTCGCGCTCGTCGGACAGGGGCACGGACAGGCGGAGCAGCGCGGGAGAGGGCGGCACGGTGCAGACCTCCTTGCCGAGGATGCGGCGGTGTTCGAGGACGGTCCGGGTGCGCGCGTCGTCCGCGACGACGGTCCAGGGCAGCCACGGCGCCTCGCTCCCGTTCCCCTCCCCCGGTATCGGCACCGGCACCGTGCAGCCCGCGGCCCGCAGCATCCGGAGGAAGCGCGGCCGTACCTCGGCGACGCGTGCGCGCAGCCCCGCGAACACGTCGCCCTCCGCGAGCATCGCGAGCGCCGCGTGCAGCCCCAGCTCGCCTGCCGCGAGCGGAGGGGCCACGTCCCGCAGTCGCGCCGTCGCCCGCGGGGAGGCGAGCGCGAATCCGGTCCGCAGCCCGCCGGCGCAGTACCCCTTCGAGACGCCGCGCAGCACCACGAGGTTGGGGTGCCGGGCGACCAGGGGTGCCACCGACGCCTGCGGGCCTCCGTAGCAGGCGTAGGACTCGTCCACCACCAGCAGTCCGTCCCCGGTCCGCGCGAGCACGTCGGCGAGGCGGCCGACCGCCTCGGCCGTGCAGAGGGTGCCGTCCACGGCCGGGCGTTCGGCCAGCACCAGCGAGGGTGCGTGGCGCGCCGCCCGCACGGCGGCCTCCTCGACGCTCCGCGCGGGCGGCACCGTGCGGGCGCCGAGCCGCCGTGCCCACAGCGGCAGGTCGGGGTGGTGGGCCGCCAGGTGCAGCACCGTGCCGGGGGCGGCGAGGCAGGCGAGCGCGTGCAGCAGGCCCGTCGTGCCCGCTCCCACCGTGACGTGCTCCGGTGTGAACCGGCACCCGAAGTGTGCCGAGAGCACGGGTGCCGCGCGCCGGGCGCCGAAGGGGTCCCGTACGGCGTAGTGCCGTGCGCGCTCACTGAGTTCGGCCGGGGCACAGCGCAGCAGCCCGGCCCAGACGTGTTCCAGGAGCGGTGCGCTGAACCGTGCCTCGTCGGGGGACCAGCGCAGGTCCAGCGCCTCGTCGCCCGGGTGCGGCTGCCGCGCGTGTGCGGTGACCGCGAGCCGTTGTGCGGGGCTCACCGGGCCGAGAGGCCCTGCTTGGAGAGGAAGCCGCAGATGTCGCAGAGTCCTTCGGGGTTCGGTACGCCCTCCTGGAGGAGGTAGACGCACTCGCAGATGCCGCAGGTCTCCTCCACGAGGGGCAGCATGAACCGCTGGGATGTCGAGAACGCCTGGAAGAGGTAGTAGTCGATGCCGGGCCACAGGTCGTAGAGGTGGTCGGCGAGGGCGTAGGCGAGGGACCGTTCGTCGGGCCCTGTGGTGAACCTTCCCGGTGTGCCCTGCCGGGTCAGCTCGGGGGCGACGATCTCCAGATAGAGCGTCAGTTCCTTCTTCGTGATCCGGTACAGCGGGAAGACGTAGCGGAACCGTCCGATCTCGCGCACGGGTATGCCGCCCATGCGGTAGCCGCTGGTGAACCAGGTGACCAGGCTCGCGACGAGGTCGTCGGCGTTGAGGCCGAAGGCCACGACGGACGCGCCCCTCTCCTCCGCCGCCCGCTCCAGCATGCGGCGCATCACGTGGTGCACGATGACCATGTTCATGGAGCGGTGCTCGCCCGACATCAGTTGGTTCATGGCGTCGACGAAGGGGCGGCGCAGCCGGAAGGTGTCCTCGACCTCCCTCGCCGTGACGATGGTGTGCTCGATGCCCAGCCCCTCGCACGAGCGGCGTGCGGCCTCGAAGGTCGCCGGTTCGTCCCAGTCGGGCAGCCCTGTGACCGTCACGGCGGTCATGGCACTGTCCGGGTAGCGGCCCCGGGTGCGTTCCAGAAGCTTGAGGTAGGAGACGCTGTCGCGCCCGCCGGAGAGGCCGATGACGCTGTGGTCCCCTTCGCGGAGGGTTCCGCCGTGGGTGATGCTCTGGGTGAACGTGGACTCGACGTACTCCACGAACGCCTCGGCTCCCAGTTGTTCGGCGCGTACCTCCAGCTCTCCCGCCTCGTCGAAGAGGACCCGCTTGGTGTAGACGGGGGAAGGGCTGCCGTAGGTGCGGGTGGCCGGTTTGCGGGTGACGTCGAGGTCGTAGTGGCGTACCTGCTTCACGGTGATCAGATCGTCCTCGCCGACCGTGAGCACTTCTTCGGAGACGGGCTTGTTGTCGCGGTAGGTGAGGACGGCGTTGGCCGGTATGCCGTGTGCTCGCAGCACGTCGCGCAGGGGCTGTCCGGGGCGGGCGGCCAGGCTCTCCGACTCCCCCACCTTGTTGATGAAGACCACGCTCACGGTTCTTCTCCTTCGTCGTCGGGGGACCACACCGCCAGTGGCACGTCCCTCTCCTGCGGGGTCCAGGCGCCGTGCTCGTAGCGGTACGTGGGGTCGGGTACGGGGAAGGCCGCGGAGGTGGCGACCCCTACTACGGTGCCGAGGCGTGCGTACACCTCGGGAGAGCCGGGCAGCAGACCGCTGCGGGTGAGGTCGGCGGGAGCGAGTACGTCGGCGCAGGGGGCGAGCCGTTCCCTGGCCTCGTCGGCGAAGCGTTCCTCGGTGCCGGGGCGGGGGTGGAGCCAGCGCACGCGGCCGGCGCCTCCGCTGGGCAGGCGGCAGCGGTGCGGTGTGTCGAGCGCGCTCCAGGCGCGCGCGGCGTTCTCGTCATGGACTACGGGGGCGAGTCCGTGGTCGGCGTGCGCGGTGACCGTCCAGCCGCTGTCGGCCCAACGGGCCGCCGCGGTGTCGAGCAGCCGCAGGGCGCGGGTCAGGCTGCGGTCCGGGCCGAACCTGTGCAGGTGGGTGTCGAAGTCGACGTAGGCCCACACCAGGAGGGGGCGCCGCTGATGGGCCGTCAGCAGTTCGTCGAGCTGTCGCAGGACGGAGCCGACGGTGAGGTCGGGCGGGGCGGGAGTGGGGGTGGCGGCGGTGCGGGCGGGGGCGGGGGTACGGGCGGGGGTCGCCGGGACACGGTGGGCACCGCGCAGCAGCGCCGCGGCCCACGGGCCGTCGAGCGCGTCGAGTTCCCGTCCGAGCGCATATGCCGGGACATTCATTTCCGCGGCCCGCTCGAATAACGTGCGTACCGGCCGGTATGCAAGAGATCGCAAACGGCCGGAGCACTTTCCCGAAGCGGTCCAATTCCGCCATCGCCCATGAGCGACATCCAGCAGAACCTCTCCCCCGGTGTTTCCCCCGCAACTTCCGTCCCGGCTCCCGGCAATCCGGTATTCGGCGCCGACCACGAGATGCTCCCTCATATCCGCGCCGGTGACCGCGGTCAGCCATGCGGTGGTGGACGTCGTCGGAAACGTCGAACGCAGTGTGCGGACGCGCGCCCTGCGCAGGGATCCGGCGGCCCACTCGGCACCGAGCCCGTCCAGCGCCAGTACGACGACCCCCTCGCTGGTCGCGGAGAGCTGACGAAGGACCAGGTCAGGGACGGTACGCAGATCGGGCGGGCCGGGCATGGGGAGCGGAGCCGCACCCAGGGGGGACGGCCCCGCCGTCACGTGACCGTCATCCCTCAGAGGTTGGGGACGCAGTCCGTGCACGTCGTGCGGAACTTCACCAGCTGGAAGTTCTGACGCTCCGCCACCATCTCCTCTACAAGGTCGGGGACGAGCATGACGGGCGTTTCGGTACGCGTGACTTCCTGAAGTTCCTGGTCGAACACTTGATACCTCCTCGATCGAAAACGCCCTGTGATCCGCGCTTCGCGGATCCTCATGTCGCGTCATATTCGATTTCCCGAATATGGCTCTTCGAGGCGGAGCGTAGAGGAATCGCCAGGTAAACGTCAGGTCGAATTCTGGACAGCCGCATCTGTCCGGTGCATGAACCAGCGGAGACGCCGGATCCGTCGCGGAGACACCGCACCCGTCACCGGCCCTCTGACACGTCCACGTCCCGTGCCCGGCTCCCGTCCGCGCGTCGCAGCCGGGCGGTGAGATGGTGGCGCAGCGACTGGCCGACCGCCGCCATGTCGTGGACGAAGTCGAGTGTGTCCCCGTCGGTCAGGGTGTAGCGGCGGCGGGTGGCGTCGACCTCTTTGGCGGTGGGAGCGAGGGCGACCTGATGGGTGGTGAGATCGGCCGCTCCGTCGTCGGCGCGGCCGACCAGGATCTCCGCGACGCCGGTGGGCTGGGTGATCAGCGCCTCCACCCGCCCCTCGGGCTGGAGCCGCCACCAGCCGCACTCCCGCGCCGAGGGCCGGAGCGGGGCGCCGTCCGCGTCGAGCAGCCAGGCGCGGGTCTCGTAGTGCAGAAAGGGCCGTCCGTCGTGACGGAAGGTCATCTCCTGCGCGTACGCGAACTCCTCGGCGAGCGTCGGGTACTCGCCGCGGCCGTGCCCCCTCCATGTGCCCAGCAACCCGGCCAGTGGCGCGAGCGACGCGTGCGGCGCGGGTGCTTCGTCCGGGTGCAGCGCGTCGGGGTACGGGTGGTGGGTGGTGGCGGGGTCGAACATGGGATGCGCTCCTGGGACGGGGGCGGTGCCGGTGCCGGTACCAGGAGGCAGCCTAGAGTGCCGGGCGCCCATCTCCTGGGCCAACGATGTCCTCTCCGGGGTGCGGGAGCTGTCGTGGCCCGGAGCCATCAATCTGGTCAGGGTCCTCGCGCAGGAGCGTGGGTGCTCGCTCGAGAGCGCTCTGGATCTTGCGGTGGAGATGCACACCCAGGAGACCCGCAACTTCGTGGCGTTGGCCGAGCGGCTGCGCGGGCGGCGGGACACCGACCCCCGGCTGGAGGAGTACCTCGCGGGGCTGGAGTCCTGGGTTCGCGGCAATCAGGACTGGAGCCTGATCACCGGCCGGTACCACGTGGAAGATCCCCGGTGCACAGTCTCAGGGCCCCGCGCTTTCGGTGAATGACGACAGGGGAAGCCGTGCGTGCGCTGCGCGCCGGAGCCGAGGAGCGGGCTCTCATCCGACTCAGGCGGGCCGCGGGTCGTTCTTGTAGCCGATGACCACGTGTTTGTCGCCGCTGGAACGGTGTGTCTCGCAGTGGGCGAACCCGGCCTTTGTGAGGAGTCCGGTGAATTCATCGGCTGTGCGGTGCCGTCCCCGGGTCTCCAGATGCATGGTCAGGTTCATCGCGGACGTGGCGAGGGGGCCTTGGCGGTGGTCGTCGAAGAGCCTGTCCATCACGAGCACCCGTCCGTGGTCCTGACAGGCGCGGTGTGCCTTGCGCAGTAGCTGGAGGCACTCGTGGTCGGGCCAGTCCGACAGGATGTAGCCGAAGGCGATGCAGTCGCCTTCGGGGAAGTCGTCGGTGAAGAAGTCGCCGGGGACGAAGGCGAGCCGGTCGCCGAGGCCGTAGGCGGTACGGGTCTCCTCGAGGTAGGGCTGGACCCGGGGCAGGTCGAACACCGTCGCCCGGAGTGTGGGTGAGGCGTGCAGCGCGGCGACCGCGAACGGGCCGCCTGCGCCGCCGACGTCGACGAGGTGGGCGGTGCCGGCCAGTCCGACGAGCGCGGCGAGTTCCCTGGAGGGGGCGAAGCTGAGGTCCCACATGGCGTTGAGGAAGGCACGGGTTGCCTGATCGCTGCGGTAGAGGGAGGCGAACGGCTGCGGCTCGGGGCTGTCCACGGAATCCTTGCCGTGGCGGAGGTAGGCGTCGAGCTGCGGCATCCTGCTCGCCGTTTCCTCGACGAGGTGGGTGACGAATCCGCCGATGTACCGCTCGTCGTCGGGGTCGACGAAGGGCCGCACGGTCTCCGGGAGGCTGTAGTGCCCTGTGGGTGTGCGCCGGATGACCTCGAACGCGGTCAGGACCAGCAGTATGCGCTCCAGTGTGTCTTCGTCGACGCCGAGCTCCGTGGCGATGTCCCGCGCGGTGCTCGGCCCGTTGGCCGCGAGGTGGGAGAACACGTGGTGGCGGTCGGCCAGGTGCAGGACCGGTGTCGCGATCACGCCGAACAGGGTTTTCTCCAGGTTGCTCGGCAGCATGAGGTCCTCCTGTGTGGTGCGGTGTCAGCCGCTGGGCGGGGCGATGGCCTGCTCGATGAGCGCGGCGAAGTGCCGGGGGTGGGTCAGGTGCGCGATGTGCCCTGCGCCGTCGATGTGTTCGTGGCGTCCGTCGGGGATCAGGTCGCAGAGGTGAAGTGCGCTCTGCTGGTGGTGGGGAAGTGAGCGGGTTCCCGAGGCGGCGAGGACGGGTGTGGTCATCGTGAGGGGGTCGAAGGAGGGCAGACCGATCGTGGGGTCTGTCATCTCGTGGATCAGGGCGGTGCCGAGCGCGGCGAGTTCTTCGTCGCTCTGTCCTGCGGCGGGGTGGCCGAGGACAGCTTCCTGGAGGGCCCTGGCGGTAGCGGCCGGGCCTTCCTCGGACATGTCGTCGACGAGTTGTTCCCAGGGGGCGGTGGCGGGCCACCAGGGCAGCCAGGGAAGGGGCGGTTCGAAGGCGACGACCGCCTTGACCAGCTCGGGGTTCCGGGACGCCGCGGTGAGCGCCACCAGAGCGCCGTAACTGTGTCCGGCCACGACGGGCCTGGGCAGTGCGGAGACCGCCGTGGCCAGATCGTCGACGTGGTCGGCCAGCACGGGCCGAGGGGACGCGAGCGCGCGGGAGGCGCCCCACCCTCGGCGGTCGTAGCCGACGGCGCTCCAGCCGGGAAGGTGGTCCGCGATACGGCGGAAGCTCCCGCTGTGGTCCATCGTTCCGTGGACGAACAGGACCGTGTCGGGGCCCGTGCCCTTTCTCGTGTGCCTGACCGGCCGGATCATGCGGGTATCCCGTCAGAGAGGAGGAGAGAGGCGATCTGTTCGGGGGTGGGAGCGGTGATCAGCGCGTTGGTGTCCACGGGGGTGTCGGCCAGGGACTCCAGGCGCTGGAGGAAGGCGGCCAGGGTGAGGGAGTCGCCACCGCTGGTGAAGAAGTCGGAGTCGGTCTGGACCTGGCGCAGGGGGATGTCCAGGGCCTGGGCGAAGTGTTGGGCGACTTCCCAGGTCAGGCGGGAGTGCCGCCTGCGGGGTGCGGCGGTGGAGCCGTGGCAGGGGGTGGGCGTGGTGGAGGGCGTGGTGGTGGGCGGGGTGGAGTCGTCGGCGTGGTCGTTCTGGGTGCGCGGGGGTTCGGCGACGGTGGTGAGCGTGGCGGGGTGGTCGGCCTTGTCGTTCTGGGTGCGCGGGAGTTCGGCGACGGTGGTGAGTGTCTGGGGCCGCATGGCGCCGTGCAGGTGACCGGCCAGGTGGTCGCGGACCGGTGCTTCGTCGAGGTCCGGGCCGTCGGGCATGACCAGGGCGTGAAGGCGGCCGTCGTGCTCGTCCACGTGGCAGTCGGCGACGCCGGGGGCGGATTCCAGCACGCGTTCGACCTCGTCGAGTTCGAGACGCTGGCCGCGGATCTTGACCTGGCGGTCGCGTCGGCCGACGTAGTCGAGTGCGCCGTCCGGGCGCTGGCGGCAGATGTCGCCGGTGCGGTAGAGCAGACCGGCGGGCCCGGTGGACGTGTACGGGTCGCGGATGAAGCGTTCTTCCATCAGGTCCGGCTGATCGAGGTACCGGCCGACGCCGACGCCCCCGATCCACAGTTCCCCTTCCTGACCGGGCGCGACGCGGTGCAGTGCCTCGTCCAGGAGGTATGCGCGCTTGTTGGCGACAGGCCAGCCGATGGGCGGCCGCTCCTCACCCGGGACGCATTCGTGACAGGTCGCCATGACGGCGGTCTCGGCCGGACCGTACAGGTTGAACAGGCGACGCCCCGGGGCCGCCCACCGCCGCACCCACGTTGCCGGCAGCCGCTCCCCCGCGGCCGCGGCGACGCGCAGGTCGGGCAGGGGCTGATCGGGCAGCGCCGACCACACGGAAGGAGTGAGGATCACCGTGGTGACCTTCTGGGACGCGAGCAGCCGGACCAGCGGTGGTCCGACGGTGAGCTGGTCGGCCGGAGCGACGACGAGGGTGGCGCCCGACAGGAGCGCGAGCGTGAGGTCGGCGACGCAGCCGTCGAAGTTCGGGGACAGGAACTGGAGGACCCGCTCGCCGGGGCGCAGGCCGAAGATCTCACGCTGGGCGAGGTGGAGGTTGACCGTCGCCTCGTGGTTGATCGCGATGGCCTTCGGGGCTCCGGTGGTGCCGCTGGTGAAGACGATGTACGCGCTGTCGCCTGCCGAGACGCCCGTCAGCGGCGCTTCCTGCCGGGAGTCGGGCGCGTCGGTGCCGATCACGCGGGCGGGGAAGGCCGAAGCGGGCAGGGTGCCGTCGCCGATGACCAGGCGCACGTCGGCGTCGACGAGCATGGCCCGCAGGCGCTCGCGGGGGCAGGTCACGTCCGCGAGCAGGAACGCGGCGCCGGACTTGGCGACGGCCAGCACGGCGAGGACGAATTCGACCGAGCGCTCCATCACCACGGCGACCACCGCGCCGGGCTGTGCGCCCAGGTGGCGCAGCCGGTGGGCCAGGGCATTGGCCCGCTGGTCGAGTTCGCGGTACGTGACGGCGGAGTGCGGCCCCCGCACCGCCGTCGCCTCGGGTGTCAGCCGGGCTTGCCGCTCGAAGACCTCGTGCCAGCAGTGCGCGGGCGGGGCTTCGCTGGGTGGCCGCGATGGGTCGCCGCCATCGGAGCGGGCATGCTCTTCGGTTGCCTGGACGGCGGTGGTGGCCTTGGTTGGTGTGTCGACGGTGGCGGCCTCGACGGGTGTGTCGACGGCGGTGGCCTCGGCCGGTGCGTCGGCGGAGACCCGGATGTGTGCGTGGTCGAGACAGCGGGTGTTGCCGTGCAGGCCCCAGGACAGCGCGTCCGGACCCGGCTCCGGGGCGTAGGCCGGGTACCTGGCGAGAAAGCCCTCGATGGCGAAACCCGCCAGGCGTTCGGCATAGCCCGCGCCCGGGCAGGCGTGCCGCCCGGTGCCGAAGCCGAGGTGCTTGGGACCGCACCGGGCCGGGTCCAGCGTCCCGGGTGCGGTGAAGGTCCGGGGATCGAGGTTGGCGGCGGCCAGGTGGACCAGGACGTTGTCGCCTGCCGCGATCGGCGTCCCGTGGACCGTCACGTCAGTGGTGGCCCTGCGCGCGACGTACTGGCTGGATCCGTTGAGGCGCATGGTCTCGGTGACGGCCGCCGGGATCATCCCGGGCTCCGCGCGCAGCTTCCGCCGGCAGGCCGGGTCGTCGTGCAGGGCCAGCAGGGCCGAGGTGACGAGGTGGGGCAGGGTCTGGTACCCGCCGCCGACCAGGACGACGCAGTTCGCGGCGATGGCGAACAGTTCCTCGTCGCTCGGTGTCCGGTCGGCCAGGGGGGCCGTCAGGGAGCTGATCACGTCGTCGCCGGGGGTGTGCAGGCGGTTCTGCGCCTCCTGCCGCAGTACGGAGAGTGCCTCGGTCAGGTCCCGGTCGACCTGGGGGTCCGGGGGCGCCTGTAGCGCGGAGAGGCCGCCCAGCAGCCGTTCATAGGCTTCGGCCCACCGGGTCAGGTCCTCCTCCCGTCCCGGCATGCCGAGCAGAAGGGCCACCAGTGCGGCGGGAAGTTTCGCGGCGAAGTCGCCGACCAGGTCCAGGACGCCCTCGGCGGGCAGGCCTTCGAGGGCGCGGTCGGCGATCCGCCGCAGGTCGCTCTCGCGGCTCTTCATCCGCTTGCCGGAGAACTGTCCGGCGAGTGCCGAGCGGACGGCGCTGTGCCGCGGCGGGTCGAGGAAGAGCATCTGCTCGTGCACCATCGCGCTCAGGGCCGCGGAGGCGTGCAGGCCCCGCTCGCGCAGCGCGGCGTGGTCGTGTTCGCGTACGGAGGAGAACCGGCTGTGGTCGCGCAGGATCTCGACGGCCTCGGCGTAGCCGGAACACACCCAGACCGAGCCGACCTCGTCGAAGAACAGCGGGCCGAGCTCGGCGATCGCGTCGATGTAGACGGACGGGTCCGCGATCACTTCGGGCGACCTGAGCAGGTGCACTCCATGCCGGGCACGGTCGTATCCGGCTGGGCGCTCAGGCAGATGCATGGCTCTCCTCCACATTGGCAGGGGCACCGGCGCCGGGCAGCGGCGTGGCGCGCGTGCGTCCGTTCGGTCGACGTGACCGGCATGGCCGGCGTGACCGGCGTGACCGGCGTGACCGACAGGGCCGACAGGGCCGACAGGGCCGACAGGGCCGACAGGGCCGACGCGACCGGCGTGGCCGACGCGACCGGCTTGCGTGGCCCGGCTTAGCTGACGTAGCCCGCTCAACTGACGTGGCCGACGACCACTCCGTTGGCGCCGACCGCCTCGACGGGCAGGACCTCGACCCGGGCGAAGCCCGCGTCCAGCAGCCAGCGGCGGTACTCGGCGGCGGAGTAGTTCTTGCCGCCCTCGGTCTCCACGAGCATGTTCATCCCCATCAGGGCCGCGGGCGGAGGGCCGGTGCGCTCGTCGTTGAGCAGCAGCTCGCAGATCAGCACCGCGCCACCGGAGGGAAGGGCGGCCCGGACCTTGCGCAGCAGCGCACGCCCGTTCTCCTCGTCCCAGTCGTGCAGGATCATGCTCAGGATGACGGCGTCGTAGCCGCCCGGCAGGGCGGGATCGCGGTGGAAGTCGCCTGCCACCGCGTCGATCCTGCCGTCCAGCCCGGCTTCGGTGACCTTCGTGCGGGCCAGGTCGCACACATGGGGCAGATCGAAGACGGTGGCCGACAGATGGCCGAAGCGGCGGCACAGTTCGACGGGGAACGCCCCGGCGCCGCCGCCGACGTCCAGCAGCCGTGTGTGCCGGGTGAAGTCGTAGACCCCGGCCAGCGTCCGCGCCGTGAGGACGGAGACGGAATACATGCAGTCCCAGAACATCTGCAACGTCTCCGGGTCCTCGGTGTCGAAAAGGGACTCCTGCGTGCCCGGCGTCCAGGTGGTGGGGCGGTTCGTGCGCAGGGCCTCGACGATGTGCTGCCATGCCGGGTACTCCCGGGCGTCCAGGTAGCGCACGAACCCGCCGAAGTAGTACGGCCGTCCCTTGACCAGGAACTCCTCCGCCTGCGCGGAATTGCGGTAGTGGGCACCGGACTTGTCCAGCAGGCCCAGCGAGGCACAGCCGGCCAGGAGCAGGTCGGCCGGACGGTGGGCGATCCCCAGCCCGGCCGACACCTCCTCCACCGTCAGCTCGCGCCCGTCGGCGAGCAGGTCGAACAGACCGATCTCGATGGCGCCCGCGTAGGTCTTGAAACTCCAGAAGCCCGTGGCGAGCCGCATCAGCTCCGTAGGCGGCAGTGACGGGTGGTTGTCGGGGGCCGGTCCGGGCGATGGGCGGTGGGTGGCGGACAGCTCGGGCATGGTGCACTCCTCACAGGCGGTCATAGGGCCGCCGCGGCCGGCGGCAGGGGCGTCATGTGATCCCGGCGGAGTGCGGCAGGTCCTGTGCCTGCCCTCCGGCGACCGGGCCGAACAGCGGATCGGCCGACAGCGGCCGGAAGCGGGACTGGAAGAACCGCAGCGTCGACGGCTCGTGGGTGAACTCCACTCCCGAGCACAGCGCCTCCCGCCTCTCGTACAGCCGGATCACGCTGTCGGCCACCACATCCATGTGCCCCTGCGTGTAGGCGCGGCGCGGAATGGTGAGCCGGACCAGTTCCAGCGGCGGACAGCGGTTCTCGCCGGTGACCGGATCGCGGCCGGCCGACACCGCGCCCCGCTCGGTGGAGCGGATCCCGGCGTCGAGATAGAGCGCGCAGGTCAGTGTCTGGGCGGGAAACTGCTCGCGCGGCACGTACGACAAAAAGTCGGTCGCGTTCAGGCACACCGCGTGCCCGCCCACCGGGCGCACGATCGGCACCCCGGCTCCCGCGATCCGGTCCGCCAGGTAGGCCACTTGCTCGACGCGTGTGCGGATGCTGTCCTCCTGCACCGACTCCTCGATGCCCTGCGCCACCGCCTCCAGATCACGGCCCGCCATCCCGCCGTAGGTGTGCAGGCCCTCGTAGACGACGACCAGGTTGCGTGCCTGCTCGGCGAGGCGGGGGTCGCGCACGGCGAGCCAGCCGCCGATGTTGACAAAGCTGTCCTTCTTCGCCGACATCGTGGCTCCGTCGGTCAGCTCGCAGATCTTCCGCAGGATCTCCGCCACCGTCCGCCCGCTCCAGCCGGGCTCCCGCTGCTTGATGAACCAGGCGTTCTCCACCGCGCGGGCGGCGTCCAGAATCACCGGGATGCCGTGCCGTCGCGTCAGCTCGCGGACCTCGGCGAGATTGGCCAGGCTGATGGGCTGGCCCCCGGCCATGTTGACCGTCGCGGCCAGAGAAACATAGGGGATCTGCTCGGCCCCGACCTTGTCGATGAGCTGCTGCAACTTGGTGAGATCGACGTTCCCCTTGAACGGCAGGTCCGCCGCCGGGTCGTGGGCCTCGTCGACGATGACGTCGTGAAAGGTCCCGCCGTTGAGCTCCTGATGTTCGCGCGTGGTGGTGAAGTACATGTTCCCCGGGATGTGATGGCCCGGCCGGATCAGGCAGCGCGAGAGTATGCTCTCCGCCGCGCGCCCCTGGTGCGTGGGGATCACCTCTTCGTAGCCGTAGTGGTCGCGCACCGCCGCCTCGAAGCGGTAGTAGCTCCGCGACCCCGCGTACGACTCGTCGCCGAGCATCACGGCCGCCCACTGCCGGTCCGACATGGCGCTGGTCCCCGAGTCGGTGTAGAGGTCGATGTACACCAGCTCGGCCGGCAGCAGCCCCACGTTGTAGCCTGCCGTGTTCAGAGCCGCGGCGCGCTCCTCGGGGCTTGTCGGACGGAGCGGCTCGACGCTCTTGATCCGCCACGGCTCCGCGGGATGCCGCACCTCCACCGGGGGCTCCGTCGGCTCCGACGAACCTGGTGCGCTCATGAAAAGACCGCCTTTCGACATGGATGGTTCTGCCTCACCGCAGCGGGCACACCCACCGGCGATCCCGCACGGCGGACAAGCGCCGTCGTGCCCTCCACGAACGCGCCGAGCACGTCGGCGACCTGACGACGCGTCGCGGGGCGAGTCGGACACCTGGTGCGGCGCGAAGGGTGGTTCCACCGCGCCCGGGCTCGGCTCCAGGCGCTCGCGGGTGGAGCTCGCCTGCTCCCGTTACTCCCGTCGAGCGCCGCGCACCGATGACGGCGCACCATTCCAGGACAGCGGACGCGCCGCCGGAGCGGAAGGGACTTCCGCCGCGAGTGCGTGCCGCACGTGGAAAGATTGCGCCCTTGTGAATGCCCGACGAGGGGCCGGTGCCTTCTGCTCTGGCCCGGCGCACCCCCATGACCTGGGACGCCCTCGTCCGAAAACCTTTCGGTGTGCGGTTCGCTTGACGCGGTGGGAGCGCTTCCATACCGTCACCTCCATTCCATGAGGCCGCAGCAACGCTCCTTTCCGGCATGCCTCGTCGTCGCGCTGCCCAGCTTCACGGCGCGCGGGTGCCGTGCTGCTCGCCACCGGTGCCACGAAGGGAAGCGCTGCCGTGAGAAGCACCGTGCACAAACTGTCCGGAGCCATCGGCCTCGTCGCCGCGTGCCTGCTCGCCCTCGTCCTCGTCGCCGCCTCCTCAGCCCTCGGCTCGACGGGGACGAAGAGCGGCGGGACGGGGGCGGGGGTGGGGGCGCGGCACTGGGTGAACACCTGGACGGCGATGCCGCAGTTGACAGAGCCGGGGAACATGCCGCCGCCCCCGTTCACCCAGGACGGACTCGTCCTGGACGACAGCACCCTGCGCCAGACCGTCCGGGCGACGGTCGGCGGCGACAGGATGCGGCTGCGCCTCTCCAACGCCTTCGGCGGCGCGCCCCTGCCCGTCACCTCGGTCTCCGTGGCGCTTCCGCTGGACGGCCGGGCAGGGACCGCCGCGACGGAGCCGGGGACCGCCCGCCCGGTCACCTTCCACGGCCGGGCCGCGACGAGCGTGCCGGTCGGCGCCCAGGTCGTCTCCGACCCGCTCCCCTTCGAGGTACGGGCGGGCACGAACCTGACGGTGACGATGTATCTGGCCGAGGGACAGGCGTCCGACGCCATCACCTCGCACCCCGGGTCCAGGACGACCTCGTACCTGCTGGCGGGCAACCATGTGACGGACGGCGAGCTGCCGGGCGCCACCCCCACCGACCACTGGTACTTCCTGAGCGGTGTGGAGGTCGAAGCGCCGGGCGGCACGGACGCGGTCGCCGTCGTCGGCGACTCGCTGACCGACGGCAGGGGCTCCACCACCAACATGAACAACCGCTGGCCCGACCAGTTGTCCGACCGGCTGCGCTCCCGTCCCGCCACGGCCGGGACCGCCGTCCTCAACCAGGCGGCCGGTGGCAACCGGGTGCTCAATGACGGCCTCGGCCCGAACTTGCTCGCCCGCCTCGACCGCGACGTGCTGGCCCAGAGCGGCGTCGAGCGGCTCATCGTCTTCGAGGGTGTCAACGACATCGGCACGGCGCCCGCCACCTCCGCCGCGCAGAAGGACACGGCGGACCAGCTCCTCGCCGCATACGAGCAGATCGTCACCCGCGCGCACGCCCAGGGCATCCGCGTCTACGGGGCGACGCTGACCCCGTTCGGCGGCAACGAGCTGTACGACGACGCGGACCGGCTACGGGAGGCGGCCCGGCAGCGTGTCAACGCCTGGATACGGGACAGCGGCACGTTCGACGCGGTCATCGACTTCGACGCGGCGACGCGCGACCCCGCCGCCCCCGACCGGCTCCTCGCGGCGGCCGACAGCGGCGACCACCTCCACCTCACCCCGCACGGCTACCGCCTGCTGGCCGACGCGGTCCCGGCCCGGCTGCTGCGCTAGGCACGCTCCGCGGCGACGCGGCGACGCGGGTGGCGAGCGAGGGGAGCGCGGCCACCGTCCGCACCCGCGACGACGAGCCGCGGGTACGGACGGCAGTGGTCACCGGCGCCGACCGGTGCACACCGGCGCAGCCGGCCGGTTCACACCAGCACGGTGCTCGGCGGCAGCGGGAGGGGCGCCAGGCGGTAGGACGGCGGCTCGGTGCCGTGCAGGTGGCGGACGAAGTAGTCCCACATGCGCCGGTTGGTGTGGTGCATGCGGCCGAACAGCGCGTGCTCGACACCGGGCACCAGGAGCATGTCGAAGTCCTTGTCGGCCTCGATCAGTGCGTCGACGAGGCGCAGCGTCTGGCCCGGGTGCACGTTGTCGTCGAGTTCTCCGTGGATGAGCAGCAGCTTCCCCCGCAGGTGGGCGGCCAGCGCCGTGTTGGAGATGGCGCGCTTGCCCTCGTCGCTGACATCGCCGTGGTACTGCTCGGCCCACATCGGAACGTAGACACCACTGTCGTGGTTGCCCGCCACCGCGACACCGACCGAGTAGAACTCGGGGTGGGTGAGCAGCGCGCGGGCGGCGGCGTATCCGCCGCCGGAGTGCCCGGTGATGCCGACACGGCCGGTGTCCAGCCACGGATGCCGGTGGCCGAGTTCGCGGATCGCCGCCACATGGTCCGCGAGCGAGCCGGCGTCACCGAGCGCGCCGTAGGAGTGGTCGTGGAACGCCTTGCTGCGCCCTGGCGTTCCACGGCCGTCGATGGCGACGACGGCGAAGCCGAGTGCCGCGAGCGCCTCCGGGTCTCCGGTTCCTGTGTTGTCGAACGACGAGGCGGTGCGGCTCACCTGCGGGCCCGGGTAGCTGTGGTCGATGACCGGGTAGCGGCGTCCGGGGTCGAAGCCGTGGGGCCGCCAGAGCAGACCGTGTACCACGGTCCTGCCGTCGGCCGCGAGCGTGCGGAACCGCTCCGGTGGTATCCAGCCCAGCTCCGCGAGCGCGTCCGCGTCCGGGGTCTCCAGCTCGACGAGGACCCGTCCGTCGCCGTCGCGCACCACCGAACGGGGCGGGGTGCTCAGCGTGGAGGCCCGGTCCACGAGATAGCCGCCGCCGGGCGGGCCGACCGCGTCGTGGTCGTACTCGTCGTCGGTGAGGCGTGTGAATCCGGTGCCGTCGAGTCCGATCCGGCAGATCTGGCGCACGTAGGGGTCGCCGTCGACGAGCCCGGCAGCCGTGAAGTACACCTGCCTGCGCTCCTCGTCGACCCACAGCACGCTGCGCACCAGCCACTGGCCCCTGGTGATCTGCGTGGCCTCGGTGGCCTCCGTGGCCTCCGTGGCCTCGGTGCCGTCGGCCGGGCAGAGGTGGAGGTGTCCCCAGCCGTCGCGCTGGGACCACCACAGGACCTCGCCGGAGGCGAGCACGCGCACCATCGGCTGCTCCCAGTACTCCGGAGTCGGGTCGACGCGGGTACGGCCGGTCTCGCGGAGCAGCGTGGTCGTCGCGCCGGTGGCGGGGTCGAGCCTGCGCAGCTCCAGGGTGCGGCCGTCGCGGGACTGGTGCAGGAAGTGCACCGACTCGCCGTGCTCTCCGGTCCACCAGCGGAACCCCTCCAGGAGCGAGGGGTGCGTGGCCGGGAAGGGGGCGTCCTGCTGGCGCACCACCTCGCGGGTGGTGATGTCGAGGACCGTCCACGAGGCGGTCGCGGTGGTCTCGTCACCGGCGATGGGGTAGCGGTAGCGGTGCGCCACGGGCCTGCCGCCGTCGCGGGGCGCGGACTCCACGAGCACCTGCTCGGCGAGCCCGCGCTGGTCGAGTCGGTGGGTCAGGATCCGCGTCGAGTCCGGTGACCACGCCAGCACCGGTGCCGGCTCCAGGCCGAAGGTGCGCATCAGTGTCCGGGAGCTGAGCGCGTCGATGGTCACGCCGTAGCCGAAGTCCGGCTCAGCGTCGTCGGTGAGCGCGAACTCCCGCTCGCCGTCCCGGGAGCGCACCCAGATGTTTCCGTCGCGGCGGAACGCGAACCACGCCTTGTCGGGCGAGGCGACCTCGTCCGGTCCGCCGGGCCGCTCCCCTTCGATCCGCACACACGCGCCGGAGCGGTCCGGGAACTCCCACCGCGCGCCGAAGGCCGAGAAGCGCACGGTGCCGTCCTCTCCGGTGTCGAGTTCCACGGAGGTGATCCGCAGGTCGTCGGCCTCGACGGCGTGGCCCGAGGCCGCCGACAGCGCCGCGGCGAGCCGGGAGTGGTCGAACGCGTCGCGCCGGGTGCCCTCGGCCGGGTCGACCACCAGGAACCTCGATCCGTTCTGGTAGCAGAACCGCGCTCCCCCGGAGAGCCATCGGGGCAGCACCGCGGCGGGCACGCGCCGGGCCCGGTACGGGGCCAGCATCTGCTCGGCGCGTGCGTAGTCCGCATCGGACAGTGCAGTCATCGTTCTCATCCTTTTCTCCGGCTCCGACAGCACCGACGAAACACCCCGACGTCGCGTCGGGGTCAATGCGGAACGGCCGGACCGTGCGGCGGTTCCGGTGGTGCGGGCGGGCAGGTGCCGGACTCGCCCGGGCCGACGCCGAGTACGGTTTTCCCCCGTCATGGCAGGCGGGTCCCGACCGCCGGGCGGCCGGGCGTTCCCGCCGCCGTCGCCCGATCGCGGGCACCGCCGGGCCCGGAACAGAAGGAGCAGACCGTTGCGCAGCAGTGAACTGGCCGCACTCGCCGGGGTCACCGTCCGCACCCTGCGGCACTACCACCAGATCGGGGTGCTCGACGAACCGGAGCGCTCGGTCAACGGCTACCGCGTCTACGACGTGCGGCATCTGGTCCGGCTCCTGCGGATCACCCGGCTGACCGGGCTCGGCGTGCCGCTCGCGGCGCTGCCCGACGTGCTCGACGACCAGCGGGCGGCCGACGCGCTGCTCGACGAGCTGGACCAGCAGGCCGCTGCCGAGATCGAGCGGCTCACCAGCAGGCGGGCAGTGATCGCCAGGCTACGCGAGCACGGCGCGATGCCGGATCTCCCGCCCGCGCTGGCGTCCTACGGGCCCACGCTCAGCGCCGCCGCTGACATCGCGCCCGACCTGGCCCGCCACGAACGCGACCAGGTGGTCCTGCTCGCCCATCTGATCGACGAGCGGGGAGCCGCCGCGCTGTCCGAGACGCTGGTCCGGCTCAACGCGCTGACTCCGGCCGCCACGGCACTGCTGAAGCGGTTCGCCGCGCTCGGTCCGGACACCGCTGACGAGGACATCGAACAGCTCGCCGAAGACGTCGCGGCCCATTACCGGCCCGTCTTCGACACTCTGCCCGAGGTCGAGGTCGGCGACGACGTCACCCCGCTGCTGGCGGCCTACAGCGAGCGGACGCTCAACGACCAGCAGCTCCATGCCGGGAGGCTGCTCCGGGACCGGTTCACCGGCACCGGCCGGAGCGCGGGCTAGTACCCCGGTGTGACGGCGTGCGTCTCCTCGTCGCCGATGGCCTCGTGCACCACCACGGCGCGCGGCTCGGCCGCCACTCACGCTGCCGCGCTCTGGCAGCCTCCCTCGCCGGTATCGGCCGGGGTCAGCCGATGCCGACCGGGTTGGTGAAGGTGCCGGGGCGGGTGGCGCCGGACTGGTCGAGGACGGCGCCGCCGTAGGGCCACTTGAGGGTGACGTGGGTCGTCTCGTCGGGCGGGGTGATCAGGACCTTGCCCGGCAGGAACGGCTTGGTGTCCTTGATGTCCCTGGGGACCGGCAGAATGGTCATGCTGAGCATGGCGGAGGTGTCGCCGGAGCCCAGGGTGACGGTGGTCGGCTCGTCCCCGGAGCGGCGCAGGTCCCAGGCTTCACCGGACTCGCTGATCATGCGGACGCCCGGGAAGCCGCGCAGGGTGCAGGTGCGCGAGCTGGTGTTCATGAGCTGGATGCTCACGATCTGCTGGTGGTCGGCGTCCATGTCCGGGCGGCCACCGTGCGGCCCGCCCCAGTGGAAGTCCAGCTCGTCGGTGTGGCAGCGCTTGCCGCTGGCCGACGGGTTCACCGCGTCGGTCCGCGAGCCCTTCTCGGCGGTCGACTTCACCTTGGACCCGACGTCCTGGGCCCCGCCCGCCTGGCCGCCCTGGCCGCCGGACGAGGAGCCCTTCTCCGTGCTGGAGTGTGCCGCGGCCTTGGCGGAGGTCTCCCCGGAGGCCGTGCCGCACGCGGTGGCACCCGCGCCGACCGCGACGACGGCCAGCACGGCGGCGGAGCAGCGAACGGCGCGGGTGAGCTTGGCAGTCATGGTTCCCCTTTTCCGGCGCCGGGTCTCCGTCCGGCGCTCTCCGTACGGAGTGCGTCTACGGGAGGTGTGATGCCGCCCCTCTGAAGGGAGTTCACGGGAGGCCGGGGAAACATTGTCCGGAAACGGTAACCGCTCTCTGCCGCATCGCCGCAGGTCAGCGGGCCGAAGCGGGCACCTCGCAGGTCGTACGGGCGCCGCGCGGGCGACGTCGGCGCCACGGAAGCGACGTCGGCGCCGCACATGCGAGGTGCCCGGCCACCATCAGGTGACCGGGCACGTCGATGCCACATGTGCGGGTGTGCGTCAGTCCTGCTGAGCGCCCGACGGCAGCTTGCGGACCTTCATGTTCTCCGAGTCGTTTGTCCCGAAGCCGTAGTCCAGCATCTTCGCCGCGTCCTTGTACCGGTCCTTGCTGTTCAGCACGGTGCCGGTGAGGACCTTGCCGTCACGCTCGGCGGCGAAGACCAGGCACTCCCCCGCCGCGCTGGTCGTACCGGTCTTGATGCCGGTGATGCCCTTGTACGAGCCGAGCATCTGGTTGGTGTTGTGCCAGGTGTAGTAGCGGGTCCGGCCGTTGGCGGCCGGAGCCTCGGTCTCGTACTCCTTGGTCTTGACGATCTTGCGGAAGGTGTCGTTCTCCATGGCGCGCTGCGCCAGCTTGGCCAGGTCATTGGCCGTGGTGGAGTCACCGCCGGTGCCGTCGAAGGTGTCGAACTTCGTCTTCCCGAGGTTCATCTGGTGGGACTTGGCATTCATGTCCACCACGAACGACTGGGCACGCTGCTCCATCGTCGCCCCCTCGCCGAAGGTGTCGGCGAGAGCGTAGGCGGCGTCGGCCCCGGAGGGCAGCAGGGCGGCGTAGAGGAGCTGGCCGACGGTGAGCTTGTCACCGGTCTGGAGGTCGGCCGTGCTGGCGTGGTGCTCCTCGACGTAGTCGCGGTACTCCTGCTTGACGGTGATCTGACGGTCCAGGCTGATGGACTTGTCCTCAAGGATCATGGTGGCAACCATGATCTTCACCGTGCTGGCCATGGGCCGGTCGTTGTCCGCGTTCTTGCCGAAGACCGTCTCGCCCTCGCCGTCCACCAACGTGGCGGCGGATGCGGTGACTTCCGGCGGGGGTGTCTCGTACGCGGCCCAGGCCACGAGCGGGGTACCGGCGAGCAGCGCACCGCCCGCGACGGCGGCGACGATGGTCTTGCGCTTGGACAGGATTCTGACAGTCATGGAGGGCTACTCCGTATGTGGTGCGGTATGTGCGTGGAACTGTTCGGGTCCGCGTGCGGCACCACTGGTGCCGGGCACGCGGTGCGGAGGTGTGCCGTGGCCGGGCCGCGCTTCGGTACGCGGGGGCTCGTCCGCATGCGGTTCCGCACGGGGTGGGGAACCGCGGGAAGGGGCGTCCGTGCCCCCGCCCGTACCTTCAACGCCTCGCCGACCACGGCACAGGCACAACCGCTGCCTTCTTGATCTCGCACATTCTCGGCTTCTCCACGTGAGTGCGGTATGTGCATCCGGAGGATGAACGTCCCGCCGACCCGGGGAGGTATCGAGGAGAATCCGTTCCCACTCCGGTCGGGCTTTGTGGAAGCGCCGAGAAGCGGGATGAACAGCACTGAACAGTTCCGACGGTGGGTTCGCACCCGAAGAAGGTGAAGAAGTATCCGGGTGCACGGAAAGATCGGGACACCTGGGGAGGTCCCCCGGGGTAGCAACTACTTAATCATGCGACAAAGCCCCTTTTCGGAATTTTCAGGTTCACCACTTGAATGCGGACGAGTGATGCCCGTACGCACTGCGCCGGTCACCGTGTACCGGCAGGAGGCGGAAGGTCGAGGCAGGTCACGCCTGCTCCGCTCTGGTGCGCGGCCGAGCGTGCCGGACCGCGCGAAAGCCGTGCCGAGCCTTCGACGATTTCCGCGAACGCCCCACAGGCAAGCACAAGATTCGCGGCCTTTTCAAATGCGGGATGAGGCTTGTTACCTAACTTTGACGAAGGACGTCAAGCATGCGGGAAGCATTTCCGGCGCGACTTTCCCCGGGAACGGAACCGATGTGGACACACCGCCTCCGCACTCGGGCAGAGCATTTTCCCTTATCAGGCCGCGCGCTCCTGTTCAGTGAATCCCACGCCACTGGAAAACGGGCATCGTTCGGGCACGCAGAAAATGAAATCGGTCATTGTGGCGTGGCACGTTAAGCCATTACGACATCGCCTGCCTCCGCCGGACGGCCGCGCCGTACCGGCCGGGCCGACCACCCGTAGCGCCCGCTCCCGCCGTTCGGCGCCTTCGTACCGCGACTCGCTCACCACACTTCCCGCCTTTCCCCTTGCCTGGGCCTCCACGGCCACGAACGTCCGCGCCTCTCAGCGCTTCTCGTGATGTTGGATGCGCCGCGGGGCCGAAGAGTTCACGGCTCTTCCCTCTGATCGGCCACGTTCTCGCAGCCGGGCGCGTCAGGCGGGCACGTCGGACGGGCACGGCTCGAAGGGGAGCCACGCGGAGGGGAGTGCGGGGGGGGCATGCTTCGGAACGCACTCGTCACCGGCCACGACGACGTGGCCGGTGACGGTCCCTCTTCACGCGGTCGGAGCGCCTACGGGTGCGGTCACCCGACGCCGACCGGGTCGACGGTGACCCCGGGGGTGGGGCTGTCGGTCACCGGCAGGTTGATGCTGACGGGCACGGTCTGCGACTGGGTCTCGTTGGGCGGCGTGACGACGAGGCTGGTGACGTCCGTACCGCTGCCGCTGGAGTCGTTCGGCGTGTAGTTGAGGGTGAAGCTGGTGGCCTCTCCGGGCTGGACGCTGACCGTCTGGGGCGCGGCGTTGCTGCGGTCGGCGTTGAAGGAACCCGCCTCGCCGTTGAGATCGACCCCGGGGAAGCCCCTGAGCGTGCAGGAGGCGGAGCCGGTGTTCTTCATGTGCACCAGGAGGTTGCCCGCGGCGGCCCCCTCCGAGGTGCTGAAGTCGAGCTGCGCGGTCTTGCACGGGCCGGAGCCGCCCGCTCCGCCTCCGGAGCCGCCCGTCCCCCCGGAGCCGCCTCCCGACCCGGTGGAGGCGGCGCCGTCCTTCCCGGACTCACCGGGCGACGCCTTGTCGGCGCCGTCCTCTCCGTCGCGGGACGGCGAGGACGACGAGGGGGTGGCGCTCCCCTTCTTCGCCCCGCCCGCGGCGGAGTCGCCGGGCAGGGGCGCCGCTTCCCCCGTCACCATCTTGGGCGAGGACGCGTCCGCGCTCTCCTGGCCGCATCCGGCCAGCAGGGCCACGGTCAGCCCCACCGTGACGCCCGCCGCGAGACGCGTACTCCTGCCCACGCGCCGCCGGGCGGACCGGTTCTGCTCGGACCGCCCGGCTGTCCGCGCCGCGTGCAGTTGTTGCTCCCTCACCAGCGTCACTCCCTGATCGCCCCTTTGTGGTCATGTGCCCGGCAGCGGAAACCCGGTACCGGGCCCGGCCTCCCGTGCCGCTCACAGTTCGATGACCGGCCCGCCGGAAAGGTTCACAGCTCACGGCGCCGCTCCGGTCGGAACAGACCCGGGAGACGGTCACCGACAGGACCTGGCAGCAGCCCTGTTCACCCCTCCGCGCAAAGGTAGAGCACGAAGGGCCCGCTCCTCTCGCCCGGGCGCACCTCGTACAGGCCCTCCCTCGGGATTCGTCAGACCGTCGTCTCATCGGCGCGTTACTGTACGCAGACGCGACGCTACTCATGGTCATCCAAGGAGGAATCCTGTGTCATCGCCCTGCGACCCCCAGCACGCTCCCGCCGGCGATGTGGGCACAGCGCTCATGGTGATCGACTCCCGGCTCAAGAGCATCCACGACGGCAAGACCGAGACCGATCCCGAACAACAGGCCCTGATCGACCAGTTCACCGCGTCACTCGGCCCCAAGGGGGCCGATGACCTGCTGGACGGCGCGTGCACGCTCATCTTCATGTTCATGAACTGGCTGCGGCTGGCCTACGAGGATCACGGCAAGGACGTCATCGAGTACGTGGTGCCCAACCTCGTGGCCACGCTGCGCATGATGCCCAGGAGCGTACGCGCCGAGACCATCCCCACCATGGCCGGTCTCGTCATCGCCGCGGGCACGGGCCTGAGCCCCAACCTGTGGCGCAAGCAGTACGGGAACTGGACGCAGGACGAGATGAAGCCGCTGGAGGCCACCGGCTTCCTGCTCGCGGAGCACATCAACCGCCTCACCGACGACCCCGACTTCGCCACCCGCATGATCACCGAAGCGCTGACCCGCTCGGACATGGACTGACGCGCCGCCCGACGCCGACGTGGACGCCGACGTCGGAGCGGCGCCGGGCGGCATCGAGCGACGCCGGAGCGTTCAGCGCCCACCGGGGACCGGCGCCTCCAGCCCGGACTCGTCCGCGGAGAGCGCGGCGTGGCCGTAGCGGCGGCCGAAGACGGAGCCGGCCGTCAGGCCGGAGCCGCCGGGATAGTTGGAGCAGAAGAGGCCGCCGACCAGTTCCCCGGCCGCGTACAGCCCTGGAACGGTGTGCCCAGAGGTGTCGAGGACCCGGGCCCGCGCGTCGATCCGCACTCCCCGAAGGTGAAGGTGATGCCGCAGGTGACGGGATAGGCGTGGTACGGCGCGGTGTCGAGCGGCTGCGCCCAGTGGGACTTGGGCGGGGTGATGCCGACGGTCCGCTTGCCGTCCTTGACCGTCGGGTCGAAGGCGCCGTCCGTCACGGCCGCGTTGTACTCCTTGACGGTGCCGAGGAACCCGTTCCGGTCGGCACCGGCCAGGCCGGCGAGTTCTTCGAGGGTGTCCGCGGTGTGGTGGGTGACGCCCGCCGAGAGGTACTCCTCGGGGCGCAGCAGCGGCGCGGACTTCGCGTCGAAGATCTGCACGGCGGTGCCGCCGGGCTGCTTGAGGATCTCGGCGCCGTACTTGGCGTAGGTGTAGTTGCGGAAGTCGGCGCCCTCATCGACGAAGCGGCGGCCCGCGGAGTTGACCACGATGCCGAACGGGTAGCCGCCGCGGGTGAGCTGGTTGGTGAGTTCCAGGTCGCCGGTGGGCGGGGCGCCCGCGTCCCAGGCGACGGAGTGGAGACCCCGTACCGGTCGGCCAGCGCCGCCTCGCCGAAATACTCGCCGGGCGGTATGCCGCCCGCCACGATGTCGGCACGCAGACGGTCGTACGCCGAACCAGCCACCGGTGCTCCTCGCCCCCCTCTCCCCTGACATGCGTCGAGCCCGCCGGGCGGGCACCGCCCCACGGCTCAGCAGCCATTGTGCCCTCACGGGCCGGTGCGGGACGTCTCGCCGCGATGCTCACGCCGGGGCGCGCTCATGTCGGGGTGCCGACGGTGGGGTGCCGACGGCGGAGCGCGGCAGGCCCGTCGGCTGCGACGCCGGGCCGCAGCCCCTGTGCCCGCCCCGGGCCCGCCCCGGCCCCGGGGACCACCCGTGCGGGCCGCGGTCACCCCGCTTCCGCCGCGCCCTCCAGCCCGGCGAAGGCGAGGATGGCGGGCACCGCTTCACGCAGGCTCCCGAAGTGGCGGTGCGCGCCTGGCACGAAGGCCGCGGTGTTGACCGCCCACACCGTCATCCCGGCCCGCAGCCCCGCCTCGACTCCTGACGGTGCGTCCTCGACGACCAGGCAGTTCCCGGGCCTGGCACCGAGCCGTTCGGCGGCCGTCAGGTAGGGCACGGGCGACGGCTTGCCCTCCGCCACAGCCGCCGCGTCCACGATGACGCGCGGGTCCGGCAGGCCCGTACGGGCGAAGCGCCCGCGCACCCGGTGCTCGTAGTTGGAGGTGACGAGCGCCCACGAGGTCTCCGGGAGGCTGCCCAGCAGTTCCGCCGCGCCCTCGAAGGCCGCGTAGGTTCCGGACCGGACGTCCTCGTCCTCCAGTGCGTGCAGCGCGGCCAGGCACTCCCCCGGGTCCCGGTCCGGAGCCACCAGCGCGAAGGTCTCCACAGGGCGGGTGCGCAGCGCGGCCCCGTACACCTCGGCCGGGTCCAGTCCGTACCGCCCGGCCCACGCCGCCCAGACCCTGCGCTGGTTGTCGACGGCGTCGACCAGTGTGCCGTCGACGTCGAAGAGGACATACGTGCCGGTGCCGGTGCGGGTGTCGGCGCCTGGCCGTGAAAGCTCGCCGGTCATGCCGCGATCATGTCAGGCGCGAACCCTTGTCAGTGCCGGTACGTAGTCTTCCCGCGTGAGTCCACTGATCCAGTCCTACGCCTACTTACACACGTCCGCCGTGCACGAATCCCCCGCCGGACGCACCCTCGCGCTGGAGACCTCCGGCGGTGCCACACCGGCGGGCGAGGCGGCCAACCCCCGGTTCTTCCACGGGTTCCTGACCGCTCCGGTCGCCGCGGCCACCGCTCTGCTGACGGTCACCGAGGTCGCCGCCACCCGCTACTACCGGCCGCGCTCACCCGCCTCGCTGGACCCGGTCGTCACGGCTAACGGCGACCGGCTGCGGATGGAGTCCTTCTCCGGCTGCTGCGGTGTCTACGCCCGCTTGGACATCCTGGAGGCCGGTCTCGACGGTGACGAGATCGGGCACGGCACCACCAACGTCGACGTCAACACGCCTCTGCGCCAGGCACTCGCCAAGCTCGGCGACCTGGACCCGCTGCACCTGACGGTGGGCCCCGAAGGTGTGGAGGCCACCACCTTCGACGGCAGGTTCGTGGAGAAAAAGGTTCCGCTCCCTGAGCGCTGGCTGCGCGGCTTCGCCGAGGCCCAGGTGACCGGCGCGGGCTTCGTCCCGCGCGCCGAGGTCCCCGCCAGGGAGGCGGCCGCCGTCCTGCGCGCGCTGCCGCGCCCCACCCTCCGGTCCGGTGCGCGTACGACGCGGTGGCTGATGCCCGCAGGACGCGGTCTGCGCCCGGTCAGCAGGCCAGTGCCCGGCGCCGTCTGCCTGCCGGGCGCCGAGCGGCTGCTGGGCCTGCTGCCGTTGCTGCGGCACGCGACGTCGGTGCGGATATACGCCCCCGCACCCGGTCCCGCCACCGCGAACACCGCCACCGCCGACGCCGGGCAGGCGCGGGCCACGCCCGTCGCGTGGGAGGTCGTGCTGCCGGGCATGCGGCTGACGCTGCTGCTCTCCCAGGAGCCCGCGCGCGGCTTCTCCGGCGAGGGCGGCGTGCTCGACGACCTCGCCACGAACGCGGCGGCGCGGGACGCCGAACGCGTGGCGGAACTGCTGGCCTGGGAGCCGAGGATCGACGTGGCGGAGCTGTCCGGTCAGTCCGGCCTGCCGCCCGAGCGTGTCCGCGCGGCGCTGACGGTCCTGGGGACCTCCGGGCAGATCGGCTACGACCTCGCGGAAGAGGCGTACTTCCACCGGCACCTGCCCTACTCCACGGGCGCGGCGGAGGCCCGCAACCCCCGGCTGCGCGGAGCGCGCGCACTGGTCGCCGAAGGCGCGGTCAGGACCGACGGCGCGCTGACGTGGGTGGGCGAGGAAGCACACGCCCATCTGGTGCGCGGCGACGACACGGAGCGGATGACCTGCACCTGCCTGTGGTGGGCGAAGTACCGGGGAGGGCGCGGGCCGTGCAAGCACGTCCTCGCGGCGCGCATGGTCCGGGAGACGACGCAGGAGACAGCACAGTGAATCTCATCGAACTCGCGGAGGCCGGGGACGTACCCGGAGTGTTCCGGGAGCTGCGCGCACTCGCCCCGGAGCAGCGCGCTTCCCACGCCCCCGCCCTGGCGGCCCGCTTCGAGGCGACGGACGCGGGGGCCTGGCGAGAGCTCACCGAGGAGCGGCGCATCGCCCTGTCCGCCGCCCAACTGGGCTGCCAGATCACCCCGCGGGACGCGGCGGCCTGCGTCCTGCGTCCCAAGTTCAGGGTGCCCGCGAAGTCCGGCTGGATGAGGGACGTCGTGGACATGTATCCGGCCGAGTGGCAGGCCGAACTGGTCGCGCGGATCGGCGAGCAGGAGACGGGGCCCACGATGGACGGGGTCCCCTTCGCGCTCGCCGACTCCCTCGTCCGCGCCACCGGCTGCCCGGTGCCGACGAGCGACGCGTACATCAACGCCTGGCTGGGCCAGTGCCGTTACGAGGCACGCTCCCTCGACGTCCTGGTGCGGCGGCTGCGCGACAACCACTGCGCCGCCACGCTGCTTCCGCTGGTCGTGGCGCGGCCGGGCGTGCAACTCCCCCAGGTGTCCGTGCTGGCCGAACTGGCAGCCGAGGGCCTGCTGGACCGCGCCGCGCTCGTCCGCCGCGTCTTCGCGGAGATGGCGGATCCCCACCCGACGATCGCGGTGATGATGCTGGAGGGGCTCGCCCTCACCCCCGAGGAGCACGCGCGGATGACGCCCGAGCGGGTCGCGTTCGTCGAGCTGCTGCTCGCGCGTCTGCTCCAGGACGGCACCCGCGACGAGACCGCGCCACACCTGAAGCTGCTGCGCGCCCTCGCGCTCGCCCCGGCCGAGAACGCGCCCTTCCTCCGGGACCACGTGGCCATGCTCGATCTGTCGCTGCCGGTGGCCACGTACGGCCAGGAGGTCCTGATCGCGCTGGACGAGGCGGGCCTGCTGGAGGACGACGTACGCACCGAGACGTGCGAACGCGTCCTGCTACGCGCCGAGAAGAAGCTGGTGCGCGCCCAGCTCTCCTGGCTCGACCGCGTGGCGCGGCGGGCGCGGCGGACACCCGAGCGCGTGGACCAGGTCCTCGTCGACGCGGCGGTGGCCTTCCAGCACCGGGACACGGTGTTGGCTGAACGCGCCCTCGGCCTCGTCGCGCGTCACCTCAAGGCCGCGGGCGGCGCGGTGCTGCCGGAGCTGCGGACAGCCGCCGGGGCGCTCGGCCCGGAGCATGCGGCGCGGGCCGCCGAGCTGTTCGGCCCGCCGGAGGAGCCGGAGGACGGGACGGCGGCCGAGCCGTACGCCGAGGTGCTGCCCGACGCTTCCGGGCCCCGGCCGATACCGGGTCCCGTCGAGACGGCCGCCGAGGTCGCCCCCGAGGTCGCGGCCGTGCTGGCGCGCGAGGACGACGTGGTGGCGTTTGAGCGCGCGCTGGACGGGCTGGTCCGCCACGCCCGCCTCGACCGCGCCACGCTGTCCAAGGCGCTCGAACCGGTCATGCGCAAGGAACCGCACCACAGCCGCGACTGCACACCGACGGATCTGTACGACGTCGCCGCCGCGGTGCGCGGCGACGAGCCGCGCGAGTGGGACTTCCGCGTCCGCGAAGACCACCCCCTCTCCAAGTTGATGGACCACACTTCGCCGGCCACCCCGCCCGGAGAACTGCTCAAGGCACGCCTGAGCGAGGCCATCGAGCTGATCGAGTCCGGCACACAGCCGTTCCTGCTCGCCCTGCCGACCCACGCCAACGGCGCGCTGGACGCCGCCACGCTGGTGGAGCGGATCGCGGAGCTGGAGCGCCTGGGTGTCACCCCCGCTCCGGTGGACATGGCGCAGGCACTGCTGCGCGTCACCCCCACAGCCGATGAGGAGGTGCGGCGCGCGGCGGGTGAACTCCGTTCGGACGCCGGAGCGCGGCTGGCGCGGTGGCTGCGCGAAGGCGGCCTGCCCCGCCAGGACTCGACCCCGCCGGAGTGGCCGGCCGCTGATCCGACGAGCGCCCCGGCGAACTGGTGGCTGCCCGTCGATCCCGGTCTCGGACACGTGCCGCCGCTCCCGCCGGTCGCCGCGGCCGTCGTCGGCACTTACACGCCGGAACGGGGAAAAACCGGCCCCTTCCACCACCCCTCCGCCCACGCCGCGCCGTTCTGGATGGCGCAGTTGCCGCACCATCGCGACGAGATGGCAGCGCGTATCGAGCACAACACCAGCGCCCACCTGCTCACGTGCGTGGTGGAGTGCGGCGGCCCCGCGGGGTACGCGACGCACTGGCAGATCGCGCGGCGGATGGGCTGGGCACGCGATGCGCCGGTGGACGCCATGCTCCTGCTCGCAGCGCAGGGGCAGCTCGACAGCGCGCTGCTCGCGGGGCAGTTGCAGGCGCTGCTGCGCCTCGGGGTGGGCAAACCGAATCGCATCACCGACGCGCTGCGCACGGCGGCCGAGACGGGCGCCTACGCGACGGTGTGGTCCGTGCTCGAAGCCGTCCTGCCCGCGCTGCTGCGCGACACACCCGTCCGGGGCGCGGGCGCGTTCCTCGCGCTCGCCGTCGAGTGCGCTTCGCGCTGCGGGGCCAAGGGCCGGATACCCGAGGTCGAGGCGGTGGCCGCACGCGCCGGGTCGAGTCAGACGGTGAAGAACGCCAGACTGCTGCGCGACGTACTGGGCTGACCTGGCCAGACCTGAGCCGAGCACGCTGGAACGCCCACCCGCCCGGCCACGTCCGCGCCGTTCACACGAGGGGGTTGTCCCCCGGTGCGGGGTTCGGGGTGGCCGGATGGTGTGGGTGACGGGTGCTTCGTAGCGTCCACGTCATGAGGATGACGGGAAGAAAGCAGCACGGCCTGCCCGACCGGGTGAGGGTGGCGCTGGCCATGGCCGGTGTCGGCGCGGTGGGGGTGGCGAGTGTGCTCGGCTCGGGGACCTGGGCGCAGGGCAGCGCCCCCGCCCCGTCCCGCGCGCAGTTGCAGCGGGACGCCGACGCGGTGCGGGACACCGGCGCCTCCGGCTTGACGGCGCGGGCGCGGGACGCGGCCGGGCGGGACCGGGCAGCGCGGTCCGGTGTCGCGGACGTGAAGGAGGGCGGGCGGGTCCCCTTCGACGCGTACTACCGGATCGGCAGCGACACCAAGACCTTCGTCGCCGTGGCCGCGCTCCAACTCGTCGCCGAGGGCGCACTGCACCTCGATGACACCGTCGAGAAGTGGCTGCCCGGTGTGGTCACGGGCAAGGGCAACGACGGGCGCAGGATCACGGTGCGGAACCTGCTCCAGCACACCAGCGGCCTCGCGAACTACACGGACATCCTCTTCGAGGATCCCGGGGAACTGACACCCGAGCGCTACCGCTCACAGCGCTTCACGGCACACACGCCCGCGGAGAAGGTCGCCACGGCCATGACGAGGGCACCGGGCTGGCTGCCGGACGCCGACGACCCGGCCTCCGAGACCCGCTGGTCCTACTCCAACACCAACTACGTACTGGTCGGCATGATCATCGAGAAGGCCACCGGGCACCCGTGGGAGCAGGCGGTCCATGAGCGGATCGTCGAGCCTCTGGGCCTGCGGCACACCATGACAGTGGGCACCTCCGCCTATGTGCCGAGTCCCACCGCCACCGCCTACCTCCAGTTCCCCGGCCGCGACGACCTCACCGACACCACACTCTCCGTCGACGGCGGCGCGGACGGCGGCATCGTCAGCACCACCGCCGACATGAACACCTTCCTGCGCGCGCTGATGGACGGCACACTGCTGCCTGCCGCGCAGCTCGCACAGATGCGCTCCACCGTGCCCGCGCCAGACATGTCCAGCGGCGACAAGGCCCGCTACGGGCTCGGCATCGCCTGGCGCCCGGCCGAGGGCTGCGACAAGGGCGTCTGGTACCACGGCGGCACGTCCTTCGGCACGGTCTCCGAGTCCGCCGTCACCCCGGACGGCGAGGTGTCGGCCGCCGCTGCCGTCTTCACCACCCGCTTCGGCGACGAGAAACGGTTCCTGGAGCAGTCCGAGGCGACGGTGGACCTCATCGACCACGCGGTGTGCGGACGGCGCGGCTGACCACCTCTCCACGGCCCCGCGCCCGCCCGGCCTCACACGGC
>NZ_JBSHAO010000060.1:0-52158 GCF_053611545.1 Streptomyces sp. NPDC054796
GGCACCGACCCCCACCACACAGCACCCCACACGACCACCAGCACAAACCAAGAACCACGCGGCGCCAGCCACACCGCACCGCAACCACACACCGCGCCGAAGCCACCCGCCCGCACCCGGAACACAACGCACCGCCCAGCGCAGCGCCCCGCACCCCGTGCAGCCGCACAAAAATCAGCGCGGGACCCTACGGCACCCACCACACCGGCCAACCGTCCCGCGCAACACCCCTGTGAAGAGGGCAACCCACCAAACGGCGAACCGCCCAGCGCAGCGTTCCGGGGTGACCGTAGGAAGAATCGCTCGTTCTCGTGAACGTGGGATCCCAGGAAGCGACTTCACCGTATCCACCACACCCGTGGGCGCCGGACGAGGCGGTCGGCGTCGAGCAGGCGGAAGCCGCACTGGTGGAGCACTATCCACGTCTCGTGCGGCTCGGTTACCTCGTGCTGCCGCCCTCTCTCGGCCGTCACCGCCGCGTCCTCGCAGCGCACGCCCTGGCCCAGCGCGCCCTCCCCCGAGGCCGCACCACCACGCGCGCGATCCTCACCCAGCGCGCGCCCGGCGAAGCCCTCGCGCCCCGCGAAACCCCCGGCACCGCCCAGGCCGCCTTCGCCTGGATCCGGCTGCGCGTTCTGCGCGCCGCGCTCGCCGCCGAGCGGCCGAGGCGGCTGGGGCCGTGGCAGCCGAGGGCGCTGCGCGCCCTGCCGCCCCTCCCCGCGCCGCTGCCCCGCGTGTTCGGGCTGCGCCTCTTCCCCCGTTCCGGCGGCGCCGACGAACTGGCCCTGGACCAGGCGCTGTCGGCCGTGTCCGGCGCGGCCCGCGCCGTCTACGTGCTGCGTGGCCTGGAGGGCATGGCGGACCACGACATCCGCTCCCTGCTGCGCGCGGCCGACGTGCCGGACCCCGACGCGGCGCTGGCCGGTGCCGACCGCGTCGTCGCCCCGGCGGGCAGCAGGGACCAGTCGCTGCTGGAGTCCGTCGAGTTCGACCCGTGCTCGCTCCAGGCGCGTCCCACGGATCTGATGCGCCGCCGCCAGCACGCGCGCGCGGCGGTCGCCGTCGCCGTGGCGGCGCTCGTGGGCGGCGGGCTGCTGGGGCTGCCCGGCGACTCGTGGGGCCCCGACGGGCCCGCCGCGCCCCCGTACGCGCGCAACGCCACGGCTGAACGGGCCCTGGATCCGGACGCGTTGGCGCGCGCCGCGCCCACCGCGTGGCGCGACGCGGCACGGCTGGACTTCGCCGCGTGGCCCGCGCGCGGCGACCGCCTCGGGGACCGCGAGCTGCTGCGTCGCGCGCTGGCCGTGTGGGCGCGCCCGGGCCCCGAGGTGAGCGTCTCCACGACGCGCGGCACCCCGGCGGGCCCGCCGTCGGGCCCGCCCCGGCTGCTGTACGCGGGGACCGTGGACGGCGCCCGCGTGGTGCTGCTGCACGACGGGCTGCGGGTGGCCCGGTACGCGGAGTCGGCCGGTGCGGAGCGCGGGGGTGCCGCGCTGGACCTGGCGCGTACGGACGGCGCCGACGAGGTCTCGGCCGGCGCGCTCGTCGTCTCGCGAAGCGACAGCAACGTGCGCTATCTGACGGCTCCTTGGGTCGCGGGCGCGTCGACGGCTGACCTGCTGAGGCCCTCGGACGCGGGGCACCGGGTCGAGGTGGGCGGCGACGGGGTGACCGCGCCGCTGCCCGCTCCCCCCACGGGCGGTCGTGACTGCGCGCGCTGGCCGGGCCTGCTGCTGGACGTGCGGGGCCGCTCAGCGCCGTACCTGTACTCCGATCTGGGCGAGCTGACCCCGGCCCGCCTCACGGACGGCGCCCCCGGCGCCGGACCGGAGGGCTCGCGGGGCACCCCGGCGGACGCGACGGGCGCGGCGGCGCGGACCCGGCTCGCGCACGGTGCGTGCCGGCTGCCCGCGCTGGCGGGGCACGGGGTGCGGTCCGTCAACACGTGGCGGTTCGCCGAGCAGCCGCTGCCGGGCCCTGGACAGCCTGGCACGGCCGACTGGCTGTGCACGCGGGCCGAGACCTGGCGGGGCCAGGGGGCGCGGGCGGCGGCGGTGTTCAGGGCGCCCGCCCGCGAGCCGTCGGAGCCTGGCGCCGCTGCCTCCCCCGCCGTCGGCGGCCCGGCGTGCGGGCCTCGGGAGCCGCGGGTGCTGGGCGGGGTGATGTGGCGTTCGCGGGACGGCGACTGGTATGTGCTGGCGGCTGGCAGCGAGGAGGTCACCTCGGTCACGGCGACCGGCGACGTACGGGGCACGGAGAAGGGCCGCACTCTGGCGCTGCGCGCCGCGAAGGGCAGCCGCACCAGGCTCGTCGCGCGACTGGCGGACGGCACCTCGCTCCAGGCGCTCCGCTAGGGGGTGGCCCGTGCGGTCCGGTCGGACCGGCCCGTACTCACCGGGTGCGCAATCTTCTGCCGTACCCCTGTCGCCAACCGATACCCGACAGTACATTGACGCCATGTCTAATACGGCCAAGAGGCAGCCGGGGAAGCGGCCCGTGCCGGTCGCGTCCGAGCACACCGGGCTGAGGCCGCGCCAGGTCGCCTTCGACTGGTCGCGGACCCCGCTCCACTGGGTGCCTGGCGACCCCGCCACCACGCACACCATCAACGTGCTGCATCTGCTGCTGCCCGCGGGCGAGCGCTGGTTCGTGCACGTCTACAAGCAGGCGCTGCCCCTGATCCGCGACGCGCGGCTGCGCGAGGACGTGATCGGCTTCATCGGCCAGGAGGCGATCCACTCGCAGGCGCACGACGACGTGCTGCCGCAGTTGCGGCGCCTCGGCCTGGACCCCGATCCGTACACCGCCCAGGTGGACTGGTTCTTCGAGAAGCTGCTCGGCGACCGCACGCTGCCGCCCGGCAGGCCGCGCCGCTGGTGGCTGCTGGAGCGGATCGCGCTCATCGCCGCGATCGAGCACTACACCGCCTTCCTCGGCGACTGGGTGCTCAACGCCGAGGCCCTGGACCGCAAGGGCGCCGACCCGGTGATGCTGGACCTGCTGCGCTGGCACGGCGCTGAGGAGGTCGAGCACAGGTCGGTGGCCTTCGACCTGTTCCTGCACGTCGACGGCGCCTATTCGCGACGGGTGCGCACCTGGGGGCTCGCCTTCGGCGCGCTGGTCTTCCTGTGGCAGCGGGGCGTGCGGTTCTTCATGGAGAACGACCCGACGCTGACGGACGGCAAGGCCAGCTTCCGCGCGTTCCTGCGCGGCGGGCGCGAGGGCGTGCTGCCCGGGACCGGGGACATGCTCCGCTCCATACCCACGTACCTGGGCCGCACCTACCACCCTTCGCAGGAGTGCAGCACGGCGCAGGCAGTCGCCTATCTCGCGGGCTCGCCCGGCGCCAACGGGCAGGTCCCGGACCGTACTTCGGGAGGTGCCTGAGATGCCGCGCGCCAGGAACGTCGCGCTGGCCTTCGGCGCCGCGCTGCTCGTCAAGCGGGCCATGGGGCGCCGCATAGAGAAGTCCCCGCTGTGGCCGCTGCCCGCGCTGGACCGGCCCACTTCGGGCACGCGGGGGCAGCGTCGCACGGACACCGGCGTCGGCACCGGCACCGGCATGCGGCTCACCGTCACCGAGCGGGACACGGTGGCGGACGGGGTCGTACGGCTGCGGCTGAGCGGCGCCGAGGGTGCGCCGCTGCCCGCGTGGGAGCCGGGCGCCCACCTCGATCTGGTGCTGCCCTCGGGGCTGGTGCGGCAGTATTCGCTGTGCGGCGACCCGGCGGAGGCCGACGCGTACACCGTCGCGACCCGGCTCATCGGCGACGGGCAGGGCGGACGCGGCGGCTCGCGCGAGGTACACGAGAGGCTGCGCGTGGGTACCGAGGTCGAGGTGCGGGGGCCGCGCAACCGCTTCTCGCTGGTGGAGGCGCCCGCCTACCTCTTCGTCGCGGGCGGCATCGGCATCACGCCCGTCCTGCCCATGCTGCGCGCGGCCGAGGCGGCGGGCGCGCGCTGGCACCTCGTCTACGGCGGCCGTACGCGCGCCTCGATGCCGTTCCTGGAGGAGATCGCGAAGCTCGGCGGACCGAGGGGCATGGTGACGCTGGTGCCCGAGGACGAGGCCGGGCTGCCCGATCTCGCCGCGGCCCTGGCCTGGGCTCCCCCGGAGGCGGCGGTCTACTGCTGTGGGCCCGAGCCGCTGATGGCGGCGCTCGGCGCGCTGTGCGCCCAGGACCCGCCGGGTGGCGGGTTCCACCTGGAGCGGTTCGCCCCGGCGGCGGGCCCTGGACCCGGCGGGGGCGGCAGGGGCGGCGGGAGCGGCGGGAGCGGCGAGGACCACCCCTTCGAGGTCGAGCTGCGGCGCAGCGGCACGACGCTGACCGTCCCGGCGGACACGACGGCGCTGGCCGCGATACGCGAGGTGCGCCCCGACACCGCGTACTCCTGCGCGCAGGGGTTCTGCGGCACCTGTCAGACGCGGGTGCTGGAGGGCGCGGTGGACCACCGCGACGAGCTGCTGACGGACTCCGAGCGGGACGGTTCCATGCTGATATGCGTCTCCCGCGCGCGGGACGGGCGGCTGACCCTGGACATGTGAGAAACCGCCCCGCCCCCCCAAAAAAACCGGACCCGGAACCGGCCCCCGGGCCCGGTCAGCGCCGCCGCCCCTAGCACCCCGTGTCCCATGCGCCCCTTCCGCCCCTTGTCTGCCGGGCGGTCGGCGGGCTCGTTAGGGTTGTCCGCATGACCACTGGCGTGCGCCGCAGAATGGGTGTCGAGGAGCGGCGGAAGCAGTTGATCGCCGTCGCGTTGGATCTGTTCAGCCGACGCTCGCCCGATGACGTGTCGATAGACGACATCGCCTCCGCCGCGGGCATCTCGCGCCCGCTCGTCTACCACTACTTCCCCGGCAAGCACAGCCTGTACGAGGCGGCCGTGCGCCGCGCGGCCGACGAGTTGGCGTCCCGCTTCGTCGAACCGCACGAGGGGCCGCTCGGGGCGCGGCTGCTGCGGGTGATGGGCCGTTACTTCGACTTCGTCGAGGAGCACGGGCCTGGCTTCTCCGCGCTGCTGCGCGGCGGCCCCGCCGTGGGTTCCGCGCGGGCCAACGCCATGATCGACGAGGTGCGCAGGGCCGCCTACGGACAGATGCTCGCGCACCTCGGCCTGGAGGACCCGGGGCCCCGGCTCGCCCTCGTCATCCGCTCCTGGGTCGGCCTCGCCGAGACGACGGCGCTGACGTGGCTGGAGGCGCGTGCCATCCCGCGCGAGGAGCTGGAGCTCCAGCTCGTGCACGACTTCATGGCGCTGGCCGCCGTCACGGCCGCCTACGACCAGGAGGCGGCGGACACGGTGCGCCGCGTAGCGGCGCAGGAGCCCGCGGACGGGCCCTTCGGAGATCTCCTGGAGCGTCTGCGTTCGCTCATTTCTGGTTGATTTGTGAAGGTGATGTAACGTCAACTTCCTTCTTGTGTAGGGAATTTGAAGGCGAGAGGATCGGTCGCGGTCGTTCCGTGAACGACCGTGCTCACCATCCCCCGTTTCCGCACACCTGAAGGGCGGCTCCATGCCTGAAACGACCGAGACCCCGCTGTGGCTCCAGGGCCGGGAGGCGGTCATCGCGGCCTCGGACCCCGGCGAGTGGCGCAACGAGGCGCCGGACTATCACCTGTCGCACCAGGTGATGCCGGCGGAGAGAACCCACCACTTCCAGCCGGACCAGCTCGAAGCGATCGTGGAGACCCTCGCCCAGGTCTTCGAGATGGAGGTCTCGCACAAGGAGGACCCGGCGACCTGGGTGTCCATGGTCACCGACAGGTTCCGCACCCGTGTGAACGGCGGCGAGTGGGCCTCGGCCGCCGACATCGCCGAGCAGGGGAGCTACAACGTCCTCATCGGCGACAGCCCGTTCTACCGCCGTGAGCAGGAGGACTTCGCCTCCCAGCACCATGTCTTCCACACCGCCTTCCCCGGCGGCTTCTTCTGGGAGGTACTGGAGGTCCTCTCCCCGCCGCCCGTCATCGCCTTCAAGTGGCGGCACTGGGGCGACTTCTCCGGCGAGTACAAGGGCTTCCTGCCCACGGGCAAGCGCATCGAGATGTACGGGATGAGCGTCGCGACGGTCAGCGACGAACTCCAGTTGGTCGAGGTCGAGCACTTCTACGACCCGAACGCGTTCCTGAGCGGCCTCACGGGCGGCTGCCCCGTCGCGCACACGAACTGACCCGCGTGGTCCCCGGCCCCCTGGACCGGGGACCACGCCGCTCCGAGGACCGCGCCGCGCCCGTCAGCCCCGGGTGAAGACCGCGACGCTGCGGCCCTGCACGGTGAACGTCCCGGTCCGCGCGTCGTAGGCGGACCGCTTCACCACGGGGTCGGCGCCCTTCGCCTGGACGGGGTGGAGCCTGTAGCCGCGGCCCTTGGCGGCTGCGACGGTCTGCTCCTGTCGCTCCGGGGTGGCGTTGACGACGAGGACGAGCCCGTCGAGCCGCGCCGTCAGCACGCCCGGGGTCTCCTCCGTGCCGGAGAGGGGGAAGCTCAGCGCGCGCTGCACGGAGGCGGCGTCCCGCTTGCTGAAGGACGGCTCCGTGGTGCGGATGCGCAGCAGGTCGCGGTAGGCGGCGCTCGTCGCGTTGATCTCCGTGCAGGAGGGGGTGAGCCGGGGGTTGGTGAGCAGCGGCTTCGCGTAGGGCCACTTGGGCTCGTTGTCGGCGGCCGGGGGCAGGCCGCGCCCGAAGCCGTTGCCCAGGCGGCAGTCCCAGTGCAGTGCGTTGAACCAGTCGCCCGAGTCGTAGGAGTTGCGGTCGAGCGATTTGGAGCGCAGCAGGTCCGTGCCCGCCTGGGAGAGCGCGGGGCCCTGTGAGAGCGCGGCCGTGGCCATGGCGAGGACCTGCATGCGGGAGCGGTCGGCCGCCGAGGTGCCTGCGGGGAGTTTGAAGGCGAGGGCGTCGTAAAGGGTCTCGTTGTCGTGCGCGTCGGCGTAGGAGAGGGCGTCGCCCGGGACCTTCGCGTATCCGGCGGGCGCGCCGTTGTAGTCGACGTCGGAGCCCTTGACCTTCCGGCCCCGCGAGTCGGTGAAGGTGTAGTCGGCGAGGTTGCCGGTGAGGCCGACCTTGATCAGGTCCTGGTAGTGGAGGAGCCGGGCGCGCTGCTCCTCGCGGGTGCCGTTGGCAGGTGACGTGTTGGGGTCGGTGAACAGCCCGGAGGCGAAGCCCTGGACGCGGGGGTCCTCGTCGAAGGGGCCTCCGCCGCGCAGCGCGTCGCGGGAGCGGTCGGAGAAGGTGGCGACGCCGGTGCCCGCCATGTTCTTCTGCGTCGCCTGCGTGAAGCGCGCGTCGTCCGCGACCTCGCCGAAGTTCCAGCCCTCCCCGTAGAGGACGATGCTCTTCCCGTCGACGCCGTCCTTCGCCATCGTCAGCCGGTCGAGGGCCGCGCGGACGGCGAGGATGTTGGCCTTGGGGTGGTGGCCCATCAGGTCGAAGCGGAAGCCGTCCACCTTGTACGCGCGGGCCCAGGTGACCACGGAGTCCACGGTGAGCTTGCCCATCATGGCGTGCTCGGGCGCGGTGTTGGCGCAGCAGGTGGAGGTGGCGACGGAGCCGTCGGCGAGCAGCCGGTGGTAGTAGCCGGGCACGATGCGGTCCAGCACGGACTTCGGGTCCTGGCCGCTGGCCGAGGCGTGGTTGTAGACGACGTCCATGACGGTGCGCAGCCCGGCCCCGTTGAGCCCCGCGACCATCTCGCGGAACTCCTTCGTACGGGACGGGCCCGAGGGATCCGAGGCGTAGGAGCCCTCGGGCACGGTGTAGTGGAGGGGGTCGTAGCCCCAGTTGAAGGCGTCCTCGGCGGCGACCTCGCCCACGCACTCCTGCTGGCGGGGCGAGTCGGCGGGCAGCGCGGCGAGGTCGCAGCCGGGCTCGCGCTGGTCGGACCTTCGCTCGGGCACGGTGGAGAAGTCGAAGGCCGGGAGCAGGTGCACGTACGAGGTGCCGGAGCGGGCCAGCTTCCGCAGGTGCCGCATGCCGTCGGAGCCGCGGTCGGTGAAGGCGCGGTAGGCGCCGGGGTGCTTCGACGTGGGGTCGGAGACGGAGAAGTCGCGGACGTGCAGCTCCTGGATCTGCGCGTCGCGCAGCGGGGTGGCGCGCGGCTTGCGCAGGTTCCGCCAGCCGGCGGGGGCCAGCGCGGGGTCGTCCAGGTCGGCGACGACGCTGCGCTCGGAGTCGGTGGTCAGCGCGGTGGAGTAGGGGTCGGTGACCTCGTTGGTGACCACTTTCTGTGCGGCGGGGGCCCAGACGGTGACGCGGTAGCGGTAGGTGGCGCCCGCCCAGTCGTCGGTGTCGCCCGTCGCGCTCCACACCCCGCTGTCCGCGCTGCGGCGCAGGGGCACGGTGCGCCCGTCGATCTCGGCCTCGACCTCGCGTGCGGTGGGGGCCCAGACCGAGAGGGTGACGCGATCGCCATGGGGTCCGCCGTGGGGTCCGCCGTGGAAGTCGGGGCCGAGGGTGGCGCGGGTGGCCTTGCGCGCGTAGAGGTCGTCCAGGACGCCGGGTATCTGCACCCCTGTGGCCGCCGAGAGCGCGGTGCCCGCGTCCTCCCCCTCGCCCTCTCCGGCGACGGCCACGACCTGTCCGCGCAGTGCCTCGCGGAGTACGCCGGTGTCGCGTTCGGTGAGGCGGTAGGCGTCGTAGTCCGCGGCGAGGTGCGGGTGGGCCGCGCGCTGTGCGTCGCTGAGGCCGCCGGGGACGCGGGTGAGGGCGAGGCGCGAGGCGTCGCCCGCGAGGTCGCCGTCCCTGACGGTGAGGCCGCCGTCGGCCGCGTACGCGAGCAGGTGAGTGTCCGCCGCCTCGCCGAGGCCCTTGGGCCAGGCCACGGTGGTGCGGTCGATCCACTGCGCCCTGGCCGAGGCGAGGTCGAGGCCGTCGTCCTCGGCGGCGCCCGCGCCGGGTGCCCCTGCCCCGAGCAGGGTCAGCGGCAGCGCCAGCAGCAGGGCGCACAGGGCGAGTTGGCGGTGCCGTCTCACGTGCGGGGTTCCTCTCTGTCCGGTCTGTACGGGGTGCGGTCCTCCGGTGCGGCGGCGGGGCACGGGTACCCCCTCCCCCGCCGCCGCGCCGGAAGGTGTCAGCGGGTGGTCAGCGGGCGATCAGCAGGTGGTCTTGCCCGCGCAGAGCGCGAGCGCGGTGTTCGGGCCGAGCGTGGCCGTGACCTGGCCGCCGCTGACCGTGCGGGTGGTGCGGGTCTGGACGTCGCAGTACGTGCCGTCGGGCAGCGACGTGCTGTAGGTGCGGGTCAGCGAGGAGCCCTCGTGGTTGATCGCGACGAAGCCCTTGGTGCCGCGGCTGAAGGCGATGGCGTCGTTGCCGTTGTCCCACCAGCCGCGCACGTCGGTGCCGCGCACCGCGTTGCGGAAACCGACCATCGACTGGATCTCGGGCCAGGCGTGCTGGCACTTCCAGCCGCTGAGCCAGCAGGCGTCGACGGTGCCGCCGTTGGGCGGGCCCGCGTCGTTGTCGCCGAACTCGTAGCCGGAGTGGACGTCGGGCGAGCCGTAGGGCCAGGCGAGCATGAAGACGTTGGCCAGCGTGTAATCGGCGCCGTTCTTGTAGCTGAGGGTGGAGCCGTTGCGCTCGGTGTCGTGGTCGTCGACCATGACGGCGGCCCGGCCGCCGTCCATGTAGCCCCAGCCCGTGCCGTAGTTGGTGAGGTAGGCCAGCCTCTCGTTCTGGAAGACCCGCTTGAGGTCGAAGGCGTAGCGGAACTCCTGCACGTCGCCGACGCTCAGATACTCGCTCGGCGAGACGGCCTCGCCCGCGCCGTAGATGGCCTCCTGCTTCCAGACGATGTCCTGCCTGCTGAGCCGGGACCTGATGTCGGCCAGGTCGGCGGCTGGCATGTGCTTGGCCGCGTCGATGCGGAAGCCCGCCGCGCCCAGCGAGAGCAGGTCGTTCATGTACGCGGCGATCCGGCCGCGCACATACTCCTCGCCGGTGTCGAGGTCGGCGAGGCCGAGCAGTTCGCAGCTCTGGACGTGGTAGCGGTCCTGGTAGTTGTTGATCGTCGACTGGCAGTCGTTCATGTCCCAGACGGAGTACGTGCCGGGGTAGTCGTACTTCGTGTACGAGGAGCCGCCGGTGCCGGTGCCCGAGCCGGAGGTCATGTGGTTGATGACCGTGTCGACGACGACGCCGACCCCGGCCGCCCGGCAGGTGTCCACCATGCTCTTGAACTGGGCACGGTTGCCGAGCCGGCTCTCCAGCTTGTAGCTGACGGGCTGGTACTGGGTCCACCACTGGCCGCCCTGGATGTGCTCCTGGGGCGGGGAGACCTGGACGTAGCCGTAGCCGTTGGGGCCGAGCCTGCTGGTGCACTCCCTGGCGATGGAGTCGAAGCGCCAGTTGAAGAGGACGGCGGTGACGTCCTTGCTGCCGGGAGGTGCCGCCTGTGCCCGGGTGGGCGTGACGGCGAGCGCGGCGCTCACGCAGAGGGTGAGCGCGAGGACGAGCAGTGCGGTGAGGGGTCTCTGTCGGTACGCGGTGCGGATCTCGCGCGGGATCGTGGCCATGACGCCTCCGATGAGAAGCGAATGCGGGTGTCCGCCTCGGGGGCAACGCGCCGCGCCCGTAAGGCCGTTGAGGTTGAACCGGTCCGGCCGGCCGGGCGCGTGGAGCCCGGAACGGGCTCCCGGCCGGCCGGACCGGAGCGGTTGAGAACGTAACAGCTTGCAGAAACTTGTGGAAGAGATTGCGCAGAGGTTGCCGGACGGAATCCTGGAGGGGCCCAAGTGCCCCTCCAGGGCCCCGTCAAGCCGATCGTCAGGACGGCGGCGCCTGGCCCGTGGAGCCCCGCACCACCAGCTCCGGCTGGAAGACGAACTCCGCGTGCCGCACCGGGTCCTGGCCCGTCTCCTCCAGCAGCGCGTGCACGGCCGCGTTCGCCATCGCGCGCACGGGCTGGCGCACTGTCGTCAGCGGCGGGTCGGTGAAGGCGTTCAGCTCGGAGTCGTCGTAGCCGACGACGGACACGTCGCGCGGCACGTCGAGGCCCCGTTGCCGCGCGGCCCGCACCGCGCCCAGGGCCATCAGGTCGCTGCCGCAGACGATGCCCGTGCAGCCGCGGTCCAGCAGCGCCCCGGCCGCCGCGTGCCCGCCCTCGACGGTGAAGAGGGTGTGCTGCACCATGCCCTCGGCGGCGCCCACGTCCCCCGCACCCCCGGCCGTGTCGTCCAGCGCCTCGGCGAAGCCCTCCGCCTTGCGCCGCGCCGGGACGAAGCGTGCGGGGCCGACCGCGAGCCCGATCCGCTCGTGCCCCAGCTCGCGCAGATGCCGCACCGCGATGTGCGCCGCCGCGCGGTCGTCGGGCGAGACGAAGGGCGCGCTGATCCGCTCGTTGTAGCCGTTGACCAGCACGTACGGCACCCCGCGCCCCGCCAGCCGCAGATAGCGCTCCGGGTCGGCCGAGAGGTCGGCGTGCAGCCCGGAGAGGAAGATGATGCCGCTGACCCCGCGCTCCACGAGCATCTCGACCAGCTCGTCCTCGGTCGCCCCGCCCGGCATCTGGGTGCCCAGCACGGGCGTGTAGCCGTATCCCGAGAGCGCCTGCTCGATGACCTGCGCGAAGGCGGGGAAGATCGGGTTGGTCAGTTCGGGGATGACGAGGCCGACGAGTCCCGCGCTGCGCCGCCGCAGCCGTACGGGCCGCTCGTACCCGAGCACGTCGAGCGCGGCCAGCACCCGCTGCCGGGTCGCGTCGGCGACGCCCGACTTGCCGTTCAGCACGCGGCTGACGGTGGCCTCGCTGACCTCCGCCTGCTGGGCCACGGCCGCCAGCCGCCCGGTGGGCGGCCGGCCTGCGGGGAGGGGACCGGCGGGCTGGTGTCCGGCCGGAACGGCGGAGGTCACGCGCGATCCCCTTCCGCTTCCCCGCCGTCGCCACCGTGCCCGCCGTCGCCGTCGCCGTGGCCACCGTCGCCGCCGAGTCCGGCAACTGTCCACCAGGCCGTGGTGTCGGCGGGCAGCGCGGTGCCGCCGCCGTCGTACGGGCCGCTGGCCAGCAGCAGCTTCCCGAGCCCCGGCGGGAGCGGGGCCGGACGCGTGCCGGTGTTGGCCGTGCAGACGAGGTCCCCGCGCCGGAAGGCCAGCACGCCCTCGGGCGCCTCCAGCCAGGTGACCTCGTCGCCCGCGCCGAGACCGGGGTGCGCGCGGCGCAGCTTCAGCGCGGCGCGGTACAGCTCCAGCGTGGAGGCCGGGTCGCCGCGCTGCGCGGCGACGGCCAGCTTGCCCCAGCCCTCGGGCTGGGGCAGCCAGGAGCCGCCGGGGCCGAAGCCGTACGAGGGCCCGTCGGTCTCCCAGGGCAGGGGCACGCGGCAGCCGTCGCGCAGGCCTTCCTGCCCGTTGTCCCGGAAGAACGAGGGGTCCTGACGGGCCTCGTCGGGCAGCTCCGTGACCTCGGGGAGGCCCAGTTCCTCGCCCTGGTAGACGTACGCGGAACCGGGCAGCGCCAGCATCAGCAGCGCGGCGGCGCGCGCCCGCTCCAGGCTGCCGCCCAGCCGGGTGCGGTGCCGCACGACGTCGTGGTTGGACAGCACCCACGTCGCGGGAGCGCCGACGGGGCGCATGGCCGCGAGCGACTCCTCGATGACGTCGCGCAGCGCGCCGGCGTCCCAGTCGGTGTCGAGGTAGTGGAAGTTGAACGCCTGGTGGAGTTCGTCGGCGCGGACGTAGAGCGCCGTGCGCTCGGTGGTCGGCGTCCATGCCTCGGCGACGGCGATCCGCTCGCCCGGGTACTCCTCCAGCACGCGCCGCCAGGAGCGGTAGATCTCGTGCACCCCGTCCTGGTCGAAGTAGGGCACCCGCGACGTGCCCAGCAGCCGCGCCCGCTCGGACCCGCCCGCGTCGGGCAGCCCCTCGGCCTTGACGAGGCCGTGCGCCACGTCGACGCGGAAGCCGTCCACGCCCCGGTCGAGCCAGAAGCGCAGCACGGAGCGGAACTCGTCGTGGACGGCGGGGTTTTCCCAGTTGAGGTCGGGCTGTTCCGGGGCGAAGAGGTGGAGGTACCAGGCGCCGTCGGGTGTACGGGTCCACGCTGGACCGCCGAAGACGGACTCCCAGTCGTTCGGGGGCAGTTCGCCGTCCGCGCCCTTGCCGGGCCGGAAGTGGTAGCGGGCGCGTGCCGCCTCGTCGCCGCCGAGGGCCGCGCGGAACCAGGCATGCTGGTCCGAGGTGTGGTTCGGCACGATGTCCACGATCACGCGCAGGTCCAGCGCGTGCGCTTCCTCGATCAGCGCCTCGGCGTCGGCGAGGTCGCCGTAGCGCGGGTCGACGACGCGGTAGTCGGCCACGTCGTAGCCGCCGTCGGCCTGCGGCGAGGCGTAGAAGGGGCTGAGCCAGACGGCGTCCACGCCCAGCTCGGCGAGGTACGGGAGGCGGGCGCGGATGCCCGCGAGGTCGCCCGTGCCGTCGCCGTCGGCGTCGGCGAAGGAGCGCGGATAGACCTGGTAGATCACCGCGTCCCGCCACCACCCCGGGCCGTCGCCCGGAGCTTTGGCGACGAGGGTCGCGCCGGGGGCGGTGTCGTGCTGCGTCATGTCATCCCTGGTGGTGGAGAGTCGTGGTGGTGGGGGCGGTGTGCCGCCCGTGGCCGCCCATGGGTGTACGGGCGCCATGGGCATACGGGCGCGCGGCGCCGTGGCCCCGCGCCCGGAGAGCGGGCGGGGGCACCGTGCCGTGCCTGTGCCGGGCGGCCCGTCGTCAGGACGTGGTCAGTACGTGCTCAGGACGTGCTCAGGACTTGGTCGCGCCCGCCGTCAGCCCCGAGACCAGGTGGCGCTGTGCGAAGCCGAAGACCAGCGCGGCCGGAACCGCGATGATGACCGCGGCGGCCGTCATGGAGCCCCAGTCCGAGCCGTAGCGGTTGACGAAGGTCTGGAGCCCGCCCGCGAGGGTCAGGTTCTCCTCGCCCGTCATGAAGGCGGTCGCGTAGGCGACCTCGGCCCACGCGGTGACGAAGGTGTAGAAGCCCGTCACGGCGATGCCCGGCTTGGCGAGCGGGAGGATGAGGCGCCAGAACGTGCCGAAGGGGTTGAGCCCGTCCACCCGGCCCGACTCGTCGATGGCGACGGGGATCGTGTCGAAGAAGCCCTTCATCATCCAGGCGCAGAACGGCACCGCGATGGTGAGGTAGGTGATGATCAGCCCGACCGGCTGGTTGAGAAGACCCAGCGTGGCCATCGTGTTGTAGAGCGGCACGATCAGCACCGCCATCGGGAACATCTGGGTGATCAGCAGCACCCACATCAGCGGGCGCATCCCGGGGAAGCGGAAGCGGCTGATGGCGTAGCCGGTGGTGGCCGCGATGAAGACACCGATGAGTGTCGTGCCGAGGACGACGAGCAACGAGTTGCCGAACCACGTCAGGAAGTAGGTGTCGTTGACGACGTGGTCGTAGTTGTCGAGCGTGAAGTGGCTGACCAGCGAGGTGGTGAACGCGTCGCTCTTCGGCTTGAAGGAGGTCACCAGCAGCCACAGCGGCGGGAACAGCGCCACGACGGTCGCCACCAGCAGCCCGATGTGCAGCCCTGTGGAGGCGAGCGGTCCGCGCTCCCGGAAGGAGCGCCGCCGCTTCGGGCTGTCGTGTACGTCGGTACGCGCTTCGGCGCCGACGTCGGCGTTGGCACGGGCGGGCATCGTCACCACACCTCTCCCTGTCGGCGGAGCGACCGCCGGTAGAACACCGTGAACAGCGAGAGCAGCACGAGGATGAGCACTCCCCAGGCAGCGGACGTCGCGAAGTCACGGGGGCTGTTGACGAAGGAGAGCCGGAACGCGTACGTCACGAGGATCTCCGTGGAGTCCCCTGGCCCGCCCTTGGTGAGCAGATAGATGACGGGGAACATGTTGAAGGTCCAGATGGTGCTGAGCAGGACGACGGTGCTGCTGACGGACCGCACGCCGGGCAGCGTGATGTTGCGGAAGCGCTGCCACGCGTTGGCGCCGTCCATCTCGGCCGCCTCGTACAGCTCGCCGGGTATCGCCTGGAGCGCGCCCAGCATGGCGACGATCATGAAGGGGACGCCGAGCCACACGTTCACCGCGATGACGGCGATCTTGGCCCAGACGGGGTCGCCCAGCCAGGGCACGGCGTCGATGCCGCCGCCGTCGAGGACCTTGTTGAGGATGCCGTCGCGCTCGTTGAACAGCATCTTCCAGGCGAAGACGGAGACGAACGCGGGGATGCCCCACGGCACGATCATCGCGACGCGGTAGAAGGAGCGCCCCTTGACCTGCCGGTTCAGCATGTTGGCGAGCCCGAGCCCGAGCAGGAAGGTGACGCTCACACAGCCCACGGTCCACACCAGGGTCCAGCCGAGCCGGTCCCAGAAGACGCTGTCGGACAGGATCGCCTTGTAGTTCTCCAGCCCTGTGAACTCGTAGGTGGCGGGGATGTGGTTGACGCCGATGGTGCGCTCGACGTTGGCCTCGTCGGCGTCGGTCACCGACAGCCACAGGCCGCGGCCCAGCGGGTAGCCGATGATGACCCCGATGACGATCACGACGGGCGCGACCATCGTCCAGGCGTACCAGTGGGTGGCCAGCGCGCGGCGCAGCGGTCCCGGTGTGCCGGGCGGACGGCCGCCGCTTCCGGCGGTGCGGCCCGAGGAGCGGCCCGCCCCGCGGGCGGGGGCCTTCCGGCCCCCGCCCGCTCCGGCGTCCGCGCCCGCGCCGCCGCCCTGCGGCGCGGAGGGATCAGCAGTGTTCACAGCGGTCACTTGTAGCTCTTGAGGAGCTTGCGGAACTCGTCACCCGTGTTCTTCGCCGCGTCCTCCGGTGAGGTGTCGCCGAAGAGGACGCCGTCGACCTGGCCGCGGATCGGCTCGAAGAGGGAGTTGCCCTCCGCGATCCAGGGCCGCTGCACGGCCTTGTCCACGGCGGGCTTGAAGAACTCGACCATCTCGTTCTTCTTGACCGAGGGCTCCTCGTACACCGACTCGCGGGTGGGGAGCAGGCTGATCTCCTCGGTGGTGCGCTTCTGCACCTCGGCGCTGCTCATGTACTTGGCGAACTCCTGCGCGGTGCGCATGTTCTTGGTGCCCGCGTAGACGGAGAGGTTCCAGCCGCCCTGCGGCGAGCCCTGCGCCTTGCTGCCCGCCGGGACGGCCGCGACGCCGAGGTTGTCCTTGTTGTCCCCGGTGAACTCCTTGCCCTCGCGGGCTCCGGCGATGTCCCAGGGCCCGTCGATGATCATGGCGGCCTCGCCGTCCTTGAACGCCTTGAGCCCGTTCTCCTGGCCGTCGCTGCTGTCGGTCATGGCGGCCTTGGAGTCGACCAGGTCCTTCATCGTGGCGAACGCCTTGGCGCCCGCCGCGTCGTCGACCTCGACCTCCTTGGCCGTCGCGTCGACGAGGTCGCCACCCTCGCCGTAGAGGTAGGGCAGGAACCAGTACGGGTCGTCGCCGCGCAGGTAGAGCGCGGTGGCCCCGGTCTTGTCCTTGATCTTCGGCGCGGCCTTCTTCAGGTCGGCGAAGGAGGTGGGCACCTCGACGCCCGCCTCCTTGAGCAGCCGCCTGTTGTAGAAGAGGCCGAGGGTGTCGGTGACCTGCGGCACCGCGTAGGTCTTGCCCTCGTAGCGGGTGCTGCCCGCGGCCGTCTTGAGGTAGTCGGACTCCTCGTCCAGCGCCGGGGTGCCGTCGAGCGGCGCGAGGTAGCCGAGCTTGGCGAAGTCGGCGACCCACGCGACCTCGGTACGCATCACGTCGGGGGCACCGGAGTTGCCGCCCGCCGCGTTCTTGAACTTCTGGTTCGCGTCGCCGAAGTTGACGTGCACGTACTTGACGTTCACCTTCGGGTGCTTCTTCTCGAAGTCCTCGGCGATCTTCTTGTACGTGCCCTTCTCCGCGTCGTTCGAGGTGTCCCAGTAGGTGACGGTGCCCGCGATCTCGCCCTTGGCACCGTTGTCGCCCTCGTCCCCGCCCCCGCCGCATGCCGTCGCCGTCAGTGCGAGCACCGCCGCTGCCGCGGTGGCCCCTATGCCACGCCGCATGTCCCATTCCTCCCACATGTACGCCTGCGCCGTTGCGGCGCCGGGCTGCGGAGGAACGTAACAGCGCGTCAATCTCTGCGAAAGACCTTGCGGCAAATTTCTGCAAGTTAAGTTGCACGATCTTTCGCAAAACCTTGCACTGCTGCTACGTTCGCGTCCGCGGGGCCCGCCGGGTGACCCCGGGACGAACGGCCGCGTTGAGCCGCGTGCGGCTCCCCGCAGTAGGCGACCTTGCCGGTCCTACCCGAGAGGGATGGCTCATGCCCCAGCCCCAGTACGCCGTCAACACCGACCCCGCCGCCGACGGCGACTCCGCAGCCCCGTCGGGCTGGTGGCGCGACGCCGTCATCTACCAGGTGTACGTCCGCTCCTTCTCCGACAGCGACGGCGACGGCATCGGGGACCTCCCCGGCATCCGCCAGCGCCTCCCCCACCTCGCCGAACTGGGCGTGGACGCCGTCTGGCTCACCCCGTTCTACGCCTCGCCCCAGGCCGACGGCGGCTACGACGTGGCCGACTACCGCGCCGTCGATCCCCGCTTCGGCGACCTCCAGGACGCCGACGACCTCGTCCGCGAGGCCCACCGCCTCGGCCTGCGCGTGATCGTCGACATCGTGCCGAACCACACCTCGGACCAGCACGCCTGGTTCCGCGCGGCCCTCGGCGGCGACGAGGCGGCACGCGCCCGCTACCACTTCCGGCCCGGCAAGGGCGCGGACGGCGAACTGCCCCCGAACGACTGGGAGTCCGTCTTCGGCGGTCCAGCGTGGACCCGTACACCCGACGGCGCCTGGTACCTCCACCTCTTCGCCCCGGAACAGCCCGACCTCAACTGGGACAGCCAGGAGGTGCACGACGAGTTCGAGTCGGTGCTGCGCTTCTGGCTCGACCTCGGCGTGGACGGCTTCCGCATCGACGTGGCCCACGGCATGGTCAAGGCCGAGGGGCTGCCCGACATCGGCCGCAAGGAACAGGCCCAGCTCATCGGCGCCCAGGAGCTGCCCTTCTTCGACCAGGACGGGGTGCACGAGATCCACCGCTCCTGGCGGCGGCTGCTCGACTCCTACGAGGGCGAGCGCGTCGGCGTCGCCGAGGCGTGGGCGCCCAACGCGGGCCGCCTCGCGCTCTACGTGCGCCCCGACGAGCTGCACCAGGCGTTCAACTTCCAGTTCCTGCGCGCCTCCTGGGACGCCGTCGAGATGCGCGCCGTCATCGAGGAGTCCATGGCCGCGACCACCTCCGTCGGAGCCCCGACCACCTGGGTGCTGTCCAACCACGACGTCGTCCGGCACACCACCCGCCTCGGCGGCCTCGACCGCGCGCGGGCAGCGGCCATGCTGCTGCTCGCGCTGCCCGGCTCCGCCTACCTCTACCAGGGCGAGGAACTGGGCCTCCCCGAGGTCACGGACCTGCCCGACGAGGTGCGCCAGGACCCCGCCTTCTTCCGCTCGGGGCACGACGCCGGCGGCCAGGAGGGCCGCCGCGACGGCTGCCGCGTCCCGCTGCCGTGGGAGAGCGAGGGCCCCTCGTACGGCTTCGGCCCCGGCGGCTCCTGGCTGCCGCAGCCCGAGGAGTGGAAGGAGCTGTCCGTCGAGGCGCAGACCGGCGACCCCCGCTCCACCCTGGAGCTGTACCGCTCGGCCCTCGCCCTGCGGCACCGGCTGCCGGGGCTCGGGGACGGCCCGCTGGAGTGGCCGGAGGCGCCCGAGGGTGTGCTCGCGCTCGGGCGGCCTGGCTTCGTCTGCACCGTCAACACGCTCGACAAGGAAGTGGAACTGCCTGTACCGGGCCGTCCGCTGCTCTCCTCGGCTCCGCTGGACTTCTCCGGTGGCCAGGCCCGGCTTCCCGCGAATTCGTGCACATGGTGGGAACTCTGAGATGAGGCCGGTAAGGTCCGGTCCTGTGACCGCACGGCTAGCTGACATCGCAGCACAGGCGGGGGTCAGCGAAGCCACGGTCAGCCGGGTCCTGAACGGCAAACCCGGCGTCGCCGCGACCACCCGTGAATCCGTACTCGCCGCTCTCGACGTCCTCGGGTACGAGCGGCCCGTCAAGCTGCGCCAGCGCAGCGCCGGGCTGGTCGGACTGATCACGCCCGAGCTGGAGAACCCGATATTCCCCGCGTTCGCGCAGGTCATCGCGCAGGGCCTGACGCGGCAGGGCTACACGCCCGTGCTCGCCACCCAGACCCCCGGCGGCTCGACAGAGGACGAGCTGACGGAGATGCTGGTGGACCGGGGGGTCTCGGGCATCATCTTCGTCTCCGGGCTGCACGCGGACACCACGGCCGACATGCAGCGCTACGAACGGCTGCGCGGCCAGGGCGTCCCCTTCGTCCTCATCAACGGCTTCTCCACCAAGGTCCAGGCCCCCTTCGTCTCGCCCGACGACCGCGCCGCCATGCGGCTCGCGGTGACCCACCTCGTCTCGCTCGGCCACCGCGGCATCGGGCTCGCGCTCGGGCCGAAGCGGTTCGTGCCCGTGCGGCGCAAGATCGAGGGCTATCTGCGCACCATGGAGGAGCAGCTCGGCCTGCCCGAGCGGGAGGCGGAGCTGCTCGTCCAGCACTCCCTCTACACCCTGGAGGGCGGCCAGGCCGCCGCCTCGGCGCTGCTGGAGCGGGGCTGCACGGCGGTCGTGTGCGCCAGCGACATGATGGCGCTCGGCGCGATCAGGGCAGCGCGGCAGCGGGGGCTCTCGGTGCCGGGCGAGGTGTCCGTCATCGGGTTTGACGACTCCCCGCTGATCGCCTTCACCGACCCGCCGCTGACCACCATCCGGCAGCCCGTCACCGCCATGGGGCAGGCCGCGGTCCGGGCGCTGCTGGAGGAGATCGAGGGCACTCCGGCCCCGCACAGCGAGTTCGTCTTCCTGCCTGAACTGGTCGTACGCGGTTCAACCGCTTCCGCTCCCATGGTCCTCAAGAAGTCGGCCGATCGGATGACCGAAACGGCCGAAGACCCGACCGCAGGATGATCGGCGACGGCCCCCCTTCTGGCAAACTGATTCCCATGGGGGCACCGACGACGAGGACGACGGACACACGCCACCCGGCCGGCGCGACACCCGACGAGGAGCAGCGCGAGACCGGGGCCGAAGCCGAGGCCGGGGGGCCTCGGGACGGCGGACCGCGGGACGGCAGGGCGTGGCGGGCCGGCACACTGCTGGAGCGCGTACGCTCCCCGAAACGGCCCCGCATCTGGTTCGAGATCGCCCTCATCGCCGTCAGCTATTGGACGTACTCCCTCATCCGCAACGCCGTGCCCGAGCAGCGCGCGCAGGCCCTGCGCAACGCGGACTGGATCTGGGAGATCGAGCGGATCCTCGGCATCGCGGTGGAGCAGTCCATCAATCACGCGGTGAACAGCGTCACCTGGCTCATCGTGACGATGAACTACTACTACGCGACGCTCCATTTCATCGTCACCATCGCCGTCCTGGTGTGGCTCTATCTCGCCCACCCCGGGCGGTACGCGGCCACCCGCCTGGTCCTGTTCGCCACCACCGGCGTCGCCCTCCTGGGCTACTACCTCTTCCCCCTCGCCCCGCCCCGCCTGATGAACGGCGGCGATTTCATCGACACCGTCCAGGTCCACCACACGTGGGGCTCGATGGCCTCGGGGAACCTCGCGGAGATGTCGAACCAGTACGCGGCGATGCCGTCCATGCACATCGGGTGGTCGGTGTGGTGCGGGGTCACCATCGCCATGCTGGCCAGGACGGCGTGGGTCCGCGCGCTGGGGTACGCGTATCCGCTGACCACGCTGATCGTCATCGTCTGCACGGCCAACCACTTCTGGCTCGACGCCGTGGGGGGCCTGCTGTGCCTGGCCTTCGGCTTCGTCCTCTCCTACGGCTGGTACGGCCGCCTCTCCTACCGCCTCCCCCAACTGGTCCCGGCCACGGCGTAGAGGCCGCGCCCCCCATGGCGGGCCGGGCATGCGGGGTCGCTATTCGGCCGCGTCGTAGAAGAGCCGCTCCATCACGCCGCGCGCCCGGCGCGTCGTACGGCGGTAGTCGTCGAGCATGTCGCCGACGTGCCCCGGCTCGTACCCGAGATAGCGCCCCACCGCCGACAGCTCCCGCGACTCCGAGGGGAACGTGTCACCGGCACGCCCCCGCACGAGCATCGTCGCGTTGCGCACCCGCGTGGCCAGCAGCCACGCCTCGTCCAGGATCTCGGCGTCGTCCGTGTCGAGCAGCCCCGCCGCGTGGGCCGCTGCCAGCGCCTCGCGGGTCCGCGTCGTGCGCAGTCCCGGCTCGGCCCAGCCGTGCCGCATCTGGATCAACTGGACCGTCCACTCGACGTCCGTCAGGCCGCCGCGCCCCAGCTTCGTGTGCGTGGTCGGGTCGGCGCCACGCGGCATGCGTTCCGCCTCCATGCGGGCCTTGAGCCGACGGATCTCGCGCACCGCGTCCTCGCCGAGCCCCTCGTGCGGGTACCGCAGCGGGTCGATCAGGCCGATGAAGCGCTCGCCGAGGTCGGCATCGCCCGCGACGGGCTGGGCGCGCAGCAGGGCCTGGCTCTCCCAGACCGCCGACCAGCGGCGGTAGTAGGCGGCGTAGGAGCTGAGCGAGCGGGTCAGCGGCCCGCTCTTGCCCTCGGGGCGCAGGTCCGGGTCGATGATCAGGGGCGGGTCGGAGCTGGGGAGCTGGAGCAGCCGCCTGATCTCGGTGGCGACGGCCAGCGCCGCCTTCGACGCCTCCTCCTCGCCCACCCCCTCGCGGGCCTCGTGCACGAACATCACGTCGGCGTCGGAGGCGTAGTTCATCTCGTGGCCGCCGAAGCGGCCCATGCCGATGATGGCGAACCTGGCGGGCAGCTCGTCGCCCCACTGCTGGCGCACGGCGGAGCGCAGGGCGCCAGCGAGGGCGGCGGCGTTGAGGTCGGTGAGCGCGTTGCCGACGCGGTCGACGGCCGGGGCCGGGTCGTCGGCGACGGGGACCTCGTCGGTGCCGTAGGCGCCGATGACGTCGGCCGCCGCCGTGCGGAACAGCTCGCGCCGCCGCACGCCCCTGGCCACGGCCACGGCCTGCTCCGCGTCCCCGGCGCGGCCCACCGCTGACAGCACCTCCTGCGTGAGCGCCTCGCGCCCGCGCGGGCGCAGGTCGTCCGTCGAGCCGAGCAGCGCGACGGCCTCGGGTGCGCGCAGCAGCAGGTCGGGCGCGAAGCGTCCGGCGGACAGGACGCGGGCCAGGTTCTCGGCCGCGACGCCCTCGTCGCGCAGCAGCCGCAGGTACCAGGGCGTCTTGCCGAGCGCGTCGGAGACCTTGCGGAAGCCGAGCAGGCCCGCGTCCGGGTCGGCCGAGTCGGCGAACCAGCCGAGCAGCACCGGCAGCAGGGTGCGCTGGATGGCGGCCTTGCGGCTGACGCCGCTGGCCAGCGCCTCCAGATGGCGCAGCGCCCCGGCCGGGTCGGCGTAGCCGAGTGCCTCCAGGCGCTGGCGCGCGGCGCGCGGGGAGAGCCGGGCCTCGCCGACGTCGAGCTGGGCCACCGCGTCGAGCAGCGGCCGGTAGAAGAGCTTCTCGTGCAGCCGCCGCACGGCCGTCGCGTGCCGCCGCCACGTCTTGTGCAGCTCGGCGACGGGCTCGCTGCGGTAGCCGAGGGAGCGGGCCAGGCGCCGCTGGTCGGCCTCGGTCTCCGGCATGAGGTGGGTGCGGCGCATGTGGTGGAGCTGGATACGGTGCTCCATGGTGCGCAGGAAGCGGTACGAGGCGTCCAGCGCGGCGGCGTCCTGGCGGCCGACGTAGCCCCCTGCGGCGAGTGCTTCGAGGGCTTCGAGGGTGGTGGGGCTGCGCAGGGTGGCGTCGGAGCGGCCGTGCACGAGCTGGAGGAGCTGCACGGCGAACTCGACGTCCCGCAGCCCGCCGGGCCCCAGCTTCAGCTCGCGCTCGACCTGCGCGGCGGGGATGTTCTCGACGACGCGGCGGCGCATCTGCTGGACGTCGGTCACGAAGTTCTCGCGCTCGGCCGCCTGCCAGACCATGGGCCCGACGGCCTCCACGTACTGCTGCCCGAGCGCCAGGTCACCGGCCATGGGACGGGCCTTCAGCAGCGCCTGGAACTCCCAGGTCTTGGCCCAGCGCTGGTAGTAGGCCAGGTGCGAGGAGAGGGTGCGCACGAGCGGGCCGTTGCGTCCCTCGGGGCGCAGGTTGGCGTCGACGGGCCAGATGGTGCCCTCGGCCGTGGTGTCGGAGCAGATCCGCATCATGCGGGAGGCGAGGCGGGTGGCGGCCTGGAGCGCCTTGTCCTCGTCGGCGCCTTCGGCGGCCTCCGCGACGTAGATGACGTCGACGTCGGAGACATAGTTCAGCTCGTGGCCCCCGGCCTTGCCCATGCCGACGACAGCGAGGCGGCAGGAAGCGGCGTCCTCGGGCGCCTCGCACTCGGCGAGGGTGAGGGCTGCGCGGAGGGTGGCGGTGGCCAGGTCGGCGAGTTCGGCGGCGGTCTGGGCGAGGTCGCTGGTGCCGCACACGTCGCGCGCGGCGATGGACAGCAGGCAGCGCCGGTAGTGGTGGCGCAGCGCGTCGGGGTCCGTCACGTCTCCGAGTGCGGCCTCGAACTCCTCGACGCCGGGGTTGAGGTCGGCGGCCGACTCGTAGGTGACGAGCGCCTTCCAGTCCTCGGGGTGCCGGGCGAGGTGGTCGCCGAGTGCTTCGGAGGCGCCGAGCACGCCGAGCAGCCTGTCGCGCAGCGGCTTGCTGGCCAGCAGGGTGTCCAGCAGCTCCTGGCGGGGCCGCGCGTCGGGCTGTCCCCCGGCGCCGACGGCGCCCGCGCCCTCGACGGGCCCGGTGGACCCGGTGGACCCGGTGGACCCGGCCGCTCCGGGGGCCCCGGTGGACCCGGCCGCTCCCTCACCGGCGCGGCCCGGTACCTGCTCGGGCAGGGCCTCGGCGAGCCTGACGAGGCTGACCAGCGCGAGGTCGGGGTCCGCCGTGGCGCCGAGGGCGTCCAGCAGCCCGGCGTCGTCGCGGAGCGCGGCGAGGGCGGGGGCGTCGAAGAGCCGCTGCGCAGCGGCCGGGTCCGTGAACCCGTGCCGCAGATACCGCCCGAACCGGCTGTCCCGCCGCCCGCCCTGTGGCACGTTCGTCTCCGCCTCTCGTCTCTCTCGGGGTGGCCTGCTGATCGCTCACTCGCCGGAGGCCCGTCCCGCCCCATGATCTGCCTGTGTGCCGCGTCCCGCGCGGCGCCCTGTGACACGGGAAGCGACACACGGGACGCGGCCACGCCGACGGCGAGCACGCGCCCGAGGAGGCTTGCCCGTGCAGGGGCGCCGGGCCGGGGCCGGGGCGCGGCGGGCCGGTTACAGGACCGGCAGGGACTTGCGCAGCTCGAACGCCGTCACTTCGGAGCGGTACTCCTCCCACTCCTGCTTCTTGTTGCGCAGGAAGAAGTCGAAGACGTGCTCGCCCAGCGTCTCGGCGACCAGCTCGCTCCGCTCCATCAGCGTGATGGCCTCGCCGAGGTTCTGCGGAAGCGGCTCGATGCCCATCGCGCGGCGCTCGGAGTCGGACAGCGCCCATACGTCGTCGTCGGCGCCCGGCGGCAGCTCGTAGCCCTCCTCGATGCCCTTGAGCCCGGCGGCGAGCAGCACGGCGTAGGCGAGGTACGGGTTGGCACCGGCGTCCAGCGAGCGGACCTCGATGCGGGTGGAGCCCATCTTGCCGGGCTTGTACATCGGCACCCGGATGAGCGCGCTGCGGTTGTTGTGGCCCCAGCAGATGTACGAGGGGGACTCGCCGCCCTCGCCCGCCGTGCGGTTGGCGCCGCCCCAGATGCGCTTGTAGGAGTTGACCCACTGGTTGGTGACGGCGGAGATCTCGCCCGCGTGGTGGAGGAGCCCGGCGATGAAGGAACGGCCGACCTTGGAGAGCTGGTACTCGGAGCCGGACTCGTAGAAGGCGTTGCGGTCGCCCTCGAAGAGGGAGAGGTGGGTGTGCATGCCCGAGCCGGGGAACTCGGAGAACGGCTTGGGCATGAAGGTGGCCTGCACGCCCTGCTCCAGCGCGACCTGCTTCATGACCAGCCGGAACGTCATGATGTTGTCCGCCGTGGACAGCGCGTCCGCGTACCGGAGGTCGATCTCCTGCTGGCCCGGCGCTCCCTCGTGGTGCGAGAACTCGACGGAGATCCCCATCGACTCCAGCATGGTGATGGCCTGGCGGCGGAAGTCCATGCCGACGTGCTGCGGGGTGTGGTCGAAGTAGCCGGAGGAGTCGGCGGGCACGGGGCGGGTGCCGTCGACGGGCTTGTCCTTGAGCAGGAAGAACTCGATCTCGGGGTGGGTGTAGAAGGTGAAGCCGAGGTCGGAGGTCTTGGCGAGGGTCCGCTTGAGCACGTAGCGCGGGTCGGCGTACGAGGGGGAGCCGTCGGGCATCAGGATGTCGCAGAACATCCGGGCCGTGCCGGGGGCCTCCGCGCGCCACGGCAGTATCTGGAAGGTGCTCGGGTCGGGCTTGGCGATCATGTCGGATTCGTAGACCCGCGCGAAGCCCTCGATGGCCGAGCCGTCGAAGCCCATCCCCTCGTCGAACGCCTGTTCCAGCTCGGCGGGGGCCACTGCGACGGACTTCAGGAAGCCCAGCACGTCGGTGAACCAGAGCCGGACGAACCGGATGTCGCGCTCCTCCAGAGTGCGGAGCACGAATTCCTGCTGCTTATCCATATCCATCCATCCTCGCTGGTCAGGCCGCCCACTCCATGCCGAGGGGCATTTTGCGGGCACTTGAGCATCCCACCACACAGTTTCCGGGACATTGCGTACCCGTGCCCCGTGGGTGTACCCCCTTCCCGGCTCATGGTGCCTCCCGCCGGCGTCCCGGCTGCCCTCATTGTGGGGTACGTGCTGGATCTTGGTCGACCCGTGTTCGGAACGGACGGCCAACGGATGACCACGGAACGGCAAACAGCCGCGGCCCGGCATGTGGGGTACCGGGCCGCGGCCGTGGTGTGCGGTGACGCGGGTGGTGCTGACCGAGAGGGTGAAGCGGGCTGTGTGCCGGTGGGGGCCGGGTTCCGGTGTACGGGGTGGGGGGTACGGCGCTGGCGTCGCCGGGCCCGTACACCGGAGTCGCTCACCCGGAGCGGCTCACCCGGGAGCCCTTATTCGACGACGTTCAGCAGCAGGTTCGGGGAACCCTCGCCCGGGTTGCCGACGACGTCCTTGGAGGCGCCGTCGGTCAGTCCCTTGGCGACCGCCTCGGGCGTGGCGTCGGTGTGGCCCGAGAGGTAGACCGCCGCGGCGCCCGCGACGTGCGGGGAGGCCATGGAGGTGCCGGAGATGGTGTCGGTGGCGTCGTCCCCGGTGTTCCAGGCGCCGGTGATGTCCACGCCGGGGGCGTAGAGGTCCACCACGGAGCCGTAGTTGGAGAAGTCGGCCTGCGCGTCGGTGTTGTCCGTCGCGCCGACCGTCAGGGCCTCGGGGACCCGGGCCGGCGACGAGTTGCCCGCGTCGGTGCCCTCGTTGCCCGCGGCCACCGCGTAGGTGACGCCGGAGGCGATGGAGTTCGACACGGCCTCGTCCAGCGCCTCGTCGGCGCCGCCGCCCAGGGACATGTTGGCGACGGAGGGGCCCTCGTGGTTCTTGGTGACCCAGTCGATGCCCGCGACGACGCCCTCGGTGGTGCCGGAGCCCTGGTCGTCCAGCACGCGGACGGCCACGATCTCGGCCTTCTTGGCGACGCCGTGCGCCTCACCGGCGACGGTGCTGGCCACGTGGGTGCCGTGGCCGTTGCCGTCGTTGGCGTCCTCGTCGCCGTCCACGGCGTCGAAGCCGCTGGTGGCACGGCCGCCGAAGTCGGCGTGCGAGGTGCGGACGCCGGTGTCGATGACGTACGCCTTGACGCCCTCACCCGCGCTGTCCGGGTAGGTGTACTTCTTGTCGAGGTTCAGCTCGGGGGTGTCGATGCGGTCGAGGCCCCAGGAGGGCGGGTCGGCCTGCTCGCCGGTTATGGAGTGCTTCTGGTTCGCGTAGACCTTGTCCACGGCCGGGTCGGCGGCGAGCTGCTTGGCCTCGTCGGCCGACATGGAGGCGGAGTAGCCGTTGAGGGCGTGGGTGAAGGTTCTGTCCACCTTGCCGCCGTGCTCCTTGACGACGGACTTGCCCTCGGCCGAGGACGCCTTCACGGCCGACTTCTTCATCGTGACGATGTAGCTGCCCTTGACGGCCTTGGCGGAGTTCGCTCCGACGACGGTGCCTTCGACCGGGGCCGCGTTCGCGGGGAGGGCGGCGCCCGCTCCGACGGCGGCTGCTGCTACGGCCGCGGCGATCCCGACGGCAACCTTCTTACGCGTCACTGCCATTGCGAGGGTTCCTCCTCGTGTGGGGGGTGCGCTGTGGGGTGCGCGATCGAAGCTCAGCACAGTGACGCGGGCAGGACAAGGGTGGCCCCGAAAGGGGCTTTCCGGTCATTGGCGCAGGTTCAACTCACCTCGGACGCGGGCCCGATGACGGATTCCGCGTCCGGTGACGGACCCGAGGACGGACCCGGTGACGGGTTCGACGACGGGGTCCGCGACGGGTCCGCTGACGCATCCGGTGACGCGTCCAGCGACGGGTCGGGCGAAGGGGCCGTCGACGGGCTCGGCGGCTGGAGCACCCAGCCCAGGCTGGCCGCGCGCATGCCGAGCTGGAAGCGCGTGGACGCGTTGAGCCGGTCCATCAGCCCGTGCAGACGGCGCTGGAAGGTGCGGTAGCTGACACCGAGCTGACGCGCCATGACCTGGTCCGTCATCCCCGTCGTCAGCAGCGCCAGCAGCCTCGACTCGTCCGGCGTCGGACCGTCGGCCGCGCCCTTCGGGCGGCCACCGAGGTAGTCGGAGAGCGGCAGCGCACGGGCCCACAGCACCTCGAAGAACTCGCACAGCGAGTCCAGCAGCCCCGAGGGGTGTACCACCACGCTGCTGACCAGCTCGTGCGGGGCCGCGCGCAGCGGGATGAGGGCGATGCGATCGTCGGCGATGAGGAGCTTGGTGGGGGTGTCGGCCATCACCCGCGCGTCCTCGCCGAGTTCGGCGCAGTGCCCGATGTCGGTGTCCAGCCGGTGGAAGCTGGCCAGGCCGTCGGTGTCGTAGATGACGCGGTAGCCGATGCCCTGCCGCATCATCTGCTCCTGCACCGGCATGATCCCGGTCTTCGGGTCCAGCTGGTCCGGGTCGCTGTTGGCATACGGGGGCCGGTCGATGCCGCGTATCTCCTGGCGTGCGCTGCGCTGGAGCTGGTCGACCTGACGGATCACGGCCGCGCGGCCCGTGACGATCTCCACGAGGTCGACGGGGTCGCGGCCCGCCGCGTTGGCCCGGAAGCGCGCCGCCAGCACCTGGATATGGCGGCGGGTGCGGTGGATGGACTCCTCGCGGGCCAGCAGCAGGGACTCGAAGGCGACCTCGGGCGCGACGGGCAGATAGCGCTCCTCGCCGCCCCGCTCCCCGGAGAAGCGGCCTACCAGGCTCAGGCGTTCCAGCGAGGTCAGGCTCTCGCGGATACGGGGCGCGCCCAGACCGAGCGCCGCGCGCAGCTCGGAGACGGTGACCGCGCCGTCCACGAGCGCCTCGTAAGTCCGCTGCTGGACGGGGTCAAGTCCGAGTGCCTCCAACATGCACGCATCCTCCGTGGGGTGGCGAGTTCGCGTCAATGACCGAAGCCCGCCACGGCCCCCGCATTCCCCTCCCAACCCCCTGATACCACCCATACCGCTGGCGTGGTCCCGCCTCCGGCGTGCGACGGCCGGGGCGCCTCGCGCCTGGCCGGAACCGGACGTACCGGCCGGTCCGTCGCCACGCGGCAGAAGGGGGGACGGGCGCGCCCCGCCCCCTCCCAGAGGCATCGCGTCACTTTGACGGTTACGCGGTTACCCTTGGACCCGTGCCTCAACTACGTCTCGCCCTGAACCAGATCGACTCCACCGTCGGCGACCTCGACGGGAACGCCGAGTCGGTAGTCCGCTGGACCCGGCACTCCGTCGAGCAGGGGGCGCACCTCGTGGCGTTCCCCGAGATGATGCTGACCGGGTATCCCGTCGAGGACCTGGCCCTGCGGTCCTCGTTCGTCGAGGCCAGCCGCGCCGCGCTGCGCGCGCTCGCCGGGCGGCTCGACGAGGAGGGCTTCGGGCAGGTGCCGGTGATCGTCGGCTATCTCGACCGCGCCGAGCGGGCCACCCCCGCCTACGGGCAGCCCGCCGGCGCCCCGCAGAACGCGGCGGCCGTGCTGCACGGCGGCGAGGTCGTGCTGACGTTCGCCAAGCACCACCTCCCCAACTACGGCGTCTTCGACGAGTTCCGCTACTTCGTGCCCGGCGAGACCCTCCCGGTCGTCCGCGTGCACGGCGTGGACGTGGCACTCGCCATCTGCGAGGACCTGTGGCAGGACGGCGGCCGGGTGCCCGCGGCGCGCACGGCGGGCGCGGGGCTGCTGGTCTCCGTCAACGCGTCCCCGTACGAGCGGGACAAGGACGACACCCGCCTGGAGCTGGTGCGCAAGCGCGCCCAGGAGGCCGGGTGCACCACCGCCTACCTCGCCATGATCGGCGGCCAGGACGAGCTGGTCTTCGACGGCGACTCGATCGTCGTGGACAGCGCGGGAGAGGTCATCGCGCGGGCCCCCCAGTTCGAGCAGGGCTGCGTCGTCCTCGATCTCGACCTGCCCGCCGCCTCCGCCACCCCGCCCAGCGGCACGGTGGACGACGGGCTGCGCGTCGAGCACGTGGTGCTGTCCGAGGACCCGCTGCCCGCGTACGAGCCGGAGGTCACCGGCAGCGAGGCGCCCCGCCTGGAGGACGACGAGGAGATCTACACCGCGCTGGTCGTGGGCCTGCGCGCGTACGTCGCCAAGAACGGCTTCCGCTCCGTGCTCATCGGCCTCTCCGGCGGCATCGACTCCGCACTGTGCGCGGCCATCGCCTGCGACGCGGTCGGCCCGGACAACGTCTACGGCGTCTCCATGCCCTCCCGCTACTCCTCGGAGCACTCCAAGGGCGACGCGGCCGAGCTGGCCGAACGCACGGGGCTGCACTTCCGTACGGTGCCGATCGGGCCGATGTTCGACGCGTACATGGAGTCGCTGGAGCTGACGGGGCTCGCGGAGGAGAACCTCCAGTCCCGGCTGCGCGGCACCATGCTGATGGCGCTGTCCAACCAGGAGGGCCACATCGTGCTGGCCCCCGGCAACAAGTCCGAGCTGGCCTGCGGCTACTCCACGCTGTACGGGGACTCGGTCGGCGCGTACGGGCCGATCAAGGACGTCTACAAGACGAACGTCTTCCGCCTCGCCAAGTGGCGCAACCGCGCCGCTGCCGAGCGCGGCCACACCCCGCCGATCCCGGAGAACTCGATCACCAAGCCCCCGAGCGCCGAGCTGCGCCCCGGCCAGGTGGACACGGACTCGCTGCCCGACTACGACGTGCTGGACCGCGTCCTCAAGCTCTACGTGGACGGGGACAAGGGCCGCGAGGAGATCGTGGCCCGCGGCTTCGACGCGGAGCTGGTCACCCGCGTGCTGCGGATGACGGACACGGCGGAGTACAAGCGGCGCCAGTACCCGCCGGGCACAAAGATCTCCGCCAAGGGCTTCGGCAAGGACCGCCGCCTCCCCATCACCAACCACTGGCGCGACACGGGGGCGCCCCGGCGGGCGTGACCTGGGCTGCGGCACGCCGTGACGGGGTACGCCGTGGCACGGTGCGCCATGACGCGGCGCGTTCTTACGTGAAGGGCCCGCTCCCTCCGAGGGTGCGGGCCCTTCCGCGTGCTGTCCGGGCCGGACAGACGAGCGGCCCCTGTCAGGCCCAGGCGCCACCACCGCACGGGACCGGCCGGTCAGGCGGACCGGCCACGAGGCCGGTGCCCCCTCGGCGGCCGAGGCGCCCCCTGGCCACGCGGCCCACGGCCACCGCGAAGCGAAGAGCCCGCCCCCGAAGGGGCGGGCTCTCCTGCGTCACCGGCCGGGCCCGACGAACGGGGCCCGGGGCCCGGAGTCAGCCGGAGATCTCCGCGTGCTCCTCGCGGGCGGGAGCCGCGCCCCGTGCCACGACGCGCGAGATCGACCCCGTCGCGCCCCGGTCCAGGAAGCCCGCGAGGAGGGCCGTGGCCAGGCCCGCGAAGGCGAGCACCGCGCCGACCAGCGTGGGCGACGTCCAGCCGAAGCCCGCCGAGATGACGGCGCCGCCGAGCCAGGCGCCACCCGCGTTCGCGATGTTGAACGCGGAGTGGTTGGAGGCGGAGGCCAGCGTCGGCGCGTCATGGGCCTTGGTCATCACGAGCATCTGGATCGGCGTCGTCGTGCCGAAGCCGACCGCGCCGAGCACCACCACCATCACGAGCGCCGCCCACTGCACGTGCACCGCGTAGTTGAAGACGATCAGCGCGACGCCGAGCGCGGCCAGCGCCCCGTACAGGGTGGGCCGCAGGGCGCGGTCCGTCAGCGGGCCCGCGGCGAAGGCGCCGAGCGTCATGCCGATGCCGAACAGGGCCAGGACCAGCGTGACCGTCGAGTCGCCGAAGCCGGTGATCTTGGTCATCATCGAGGCGAGGTAGCTGTAGACGGCAAAGACGCCGCCGAAGCCGAGCACGGCGGTGAGCAGCCCGAGCAGCACCTGCCGGTTGCCGAGGGCCCGGATCTCGTGCCCGACGCCGCTGTGCTTCTCCAGCGGCAGCTTCGGGATCAGCACCGCGAGCGCCGCCATCGAGACCAGTCCGATGACGGTGACGACGAGGAAGGTGGCGCGCCAGCCGAGCTGCTGGCCGAGGGCCGTACCGGCCGGGACGCCGACGATGTTGGCCACCGTCAGGCCCATGAACATCACCGCGACGGCCCGCGCGCGCCGGTCCTCGGAGACCAGCCGCGCCGCGACCACCGCGCCGACGCCGAAGAACGCGCCGTGCGGCAGCCCGGCCAGCACCCGCCCTGCCATGAGGGTGCCGAAGCTGGGGGCGAGCGCGGAGGCGAGGTTACCGACGGTGAACAGTGCCATGAGCGCCAGCATCATGCGCTTGCGCGGGATGCGGGCGCCGAGCGCGGTGAGGAGGGGCGCGCCGACGACGACGCCGATCGCGTACGCGGAGACGAGGTACCCGGCCGTGGGCACCGACGTGCCCAGGTCGTCCGCGACGTTGGGCATGAGGCCCATCATGACGAACTCGGTCGTACCGATCCCGAAGGCCGATATCGCCAGGGCGAGCAGGGCCATGGGCATAGAGCAGGAACCTTTCCAGGCAGTGGTGGTCGTCGGGACAAGCCGACAGATGTAACAGAAGGGGTACTGCGGAGAAAAATTGTGCGAAGCGGAGCGTTCCACCCTGAACGACTCCGTAAGTTCTCCAGCAGAACAAAGTCTCGCACCCTCATTGTTCCTGGATGCCAACATCGCGTTTCGAGCGGGCTACAACACAGCGGCGCCCCGGTCGCGCACGGAGCGTGACCGGGGCATCGGGGCCCGTGAAAGCAGGAAGGGCTACAGCTTGACGGAGGCCGCCACCGGGAGGTGGTCGCTGCCCGTGGCCCCTAGGGTCCAGGACGAGACCGGCTCCAGCCCCTTGACCATGATCTGGTCGATCCGGGCCATCGGGAACGACGCGGGCCAGCTGAAGCCGAAGCCGTCGCCCGCCGCGCCCTGCGTGGAGCGCATCTGCGCGGTGACGGGGGCGAGCGCGCGGTCGTTCATGGTGCCGTTGAGGTCACCGAGCAGCACGATCCTGTCGGCCTTCTCGTGCTTGATGGCCTCGCCCAGCGCTGTCGCGCTGTCGTCGCGCTGCCCGGCCGTGAAGCCCGAGCGGAACTGCACCCGCACGGACGGCAGATGCGCGGCGTAGACGGCGACGTCGCCCTTGGGGGTCTCGACGGTGGCGCGCATGGCGCGCGGCCAGCCCATCTTGATGTCGACGCTCTTCGCGTCCTTCATCGGGTACTTGCTCCACACGCCGACCGTGCCCACCACCTTGTGGTACGGGAAGGTCCCGTCGAGGTGCATCTCGTACGAGCCCGCCTTGCCCGACGCGATCTCCTCCAGCGCGACCACGTCGGCGCCCGACCGGATCAGCCCGCGCGCGGTGCCCGCGAGGTCCTGGTTCTCCGCGTTGACGTTGTGGGTGACGACGGTGAGGTCACCGCCCGTCCCGGACTTGTCGGTGACCTGTCCGGCGAAGAGGTTCATCCACACGAGGACGGGCAGCAGCAGCGCGATCAGCGCCGTGGCGGAGCGGCGCAGCACCGCCAGCAGCAGGAGCACGGGGATGAGCACCCCGCCCCAGGGGAGGAACGTCTCCCACAGCGAGCCCAGGTTGCCGACGGCGTTGGGGACTTCGGAGTGCAGGATCAGCGCGAGGCCGAGCAGTACGGCGATGACCGCGATGATCCAGCCGCGCCGCCACATGCCCTCGCCGCCCCATCGTGCGAACGCGCGTCGCGCCCGGCTGCCGCTGTGCCGGAGGCGGGGGCCCTGACCCCGGTCCCCCTCGGCAGTCTCCGAGGCTTCCGCCATGTCCGCGCGTGCCATCCGCTGTCCTCACTCGCCTGTGCCGTATGCCCGTATGCCCGTATGCCCGTATGCCCGTATGCCGGAAGAACGATAAGCGCCGCAGGGAATGTCATGAAATTCCCGTCAGCCCGACCGCTTTGAAGAGCCGTACGGTGCCGTGCCGTACGGAGTGCAGGACGAATGCCGCGGCACGTGAGGTTCCGGTACCCGGAGATCATTTCTGGCCTGTGACAAAAACCGCACATTACCCTTCGTACATCAGCCCGCGGGGCCCACGCGGACGTTCTGCCGAGCCGGTGCGCGCGTGCCCGCGGGCGGGCAGGTCGCAGGGTAGGCAGAGAGCCGGATCACCGCGCAACTCGCCTGTCTCCGGCCCGCGTCACGGCACACCCCGCGAGCATCCCGCGCGCACTCCGCGAGCGCCCCGTGCAGCGTCTCACGGCGCCGACGGGGACGGGGACACAGGCGCGCGCAGCCGCTACCGGCGCGCCCCCACCGAGCGCTCGCCCCGCCCGCCGCGCCCGTCGCGTCCGCCCCGCTCCGGCCCCTTCGGCGCCGGGGGCTTCCCCGGCAGCCACAGGAGCACGACGAGCGCGCCCAGCACGGCGACGGCGGCCGAGCCGAGCACGGTCATGTGCATCGCGTCGACGAACGCCGCCTTGCCCTGCTCCACCAGCGCGTGCCCCGCCGGGCCCATCCGCTCCGCGACGGTCAGGGTGGCCTCGATCGACTCCCCCGCGGCGTGCCGGGCGCCCGGCGGCAGCGCGGACAGCTCGTCCTCGACGCCGTCGCGGTACGTCGTCGAGAGCAGCGATCCGAGGACCGCGACCCCCAGGGCGCCGCCGACCTGCCGGAACGTGTTGTTGACCGCCGAGGCGGAACCCGCCTTCTCCCGGGGCAGCGACTGCATGATCGAGACCGTGGCGGGCGGCATGATGTGCGCCATCGCCGTGCCCTGGACGAAGAAGAGGGCCTCCAGCCCCCAGACGGGTGTGGTCTCGTCGAAGAGGAGGAACGCCGACATGCCCGCCGCGATCAGCAGCATCCCCGTCGCGCACACCGCCTTGGCCCCGAACCGCTCGACCACCAGGCGTGCCCGTGGCGCGAAGACGAGCTGGGCCAGGGCGAGCGGCAGCATCAGCAGTCCGGCCTCCAGGGGGCTGTAGCCGCGCACGCTCTGGATGTAGAAGACGGAGAAGAAGGTCACGCCCATGAGCGCGAAGAAGACGAGCGCGATGGCGACGACGGCGGCCGAGAAGGCGGGCTTCCCGAAGTGGCGGACGTCGAGGGCCGGGTGGTCGACGCGCCGCTCGTACAGCACGAACCCGGCCAGCACCAGCAGCCCGCCGGCCACGGTGAGCAGCACCCGCGGGTCGGTGAAGTCGGCCAGCTGGCCGCCCCTGATGATCCCGTACACCAGCAGGACGAGACCGGCGACGGACAGCAGCACCCCGACCGGGTCGAGGCGCCCCGGCGCGGGGTCGCGGGAGTCGGGCACCAGCACGGCCATGGCGATCAGCGCGACGACGACGATGGGCACGTTGACCAGGAAGACCGAGCCCCACCAGAAGTGCTCCAGGAGCAGCCCTCCCGTGATCGGCCCGATGGCGATGGCGAGGCCGACGCCGCCCGCCCAGATGCCGATGGCCTTGGGCTGCTCGTCGCGCTCGAAGACGTTCATCAGGACCGCCAGCGTCGCGGGCATCACGAACGCGCCGCCCAGGCCCATCACGGCCCGGAACGCGATCAGCTCGCCCGGTGAGGAGGAGACGGCGGCCAGCACGGAGCCGGTGCCGAAGACGAGGATCCCGGCGAGCAGTACCTTCTTGCGGCCGAGGCGGTCGCCGAGCAGCCCCGCGGTGAACAGGAGCCCGGCGAAGACCAGGGTGTAGGAGTTGATCGCCCACTCCAGCTGGCTCTGCGTCGCGCCGAGCCCGGTGGGCGGGGGCTGGGCGATGGTCTTCATCGCGACGTTGAGGATCGAGTTGTCCAGCACGACGATCAGCAGGCTGAACATCAGCACGGCGAGGATGGCCCAGCGACGCCGGTGCACCGCCTCCGGCACCTGCCTGGCCACGGGTACGTCCGCGGGTGCGCTCATGCGAGCCAGGCTAATGTGATTTCCGATACGGCACCGTCTCGTATCACCGAGCTCTCGCCGAGTTCTCTCCCAGGGGGGAGAGGGAGAGGGACCAAGCTCTCCCCCGGGCACACTTCCCCCGGCGCTTCGCGCCGTGCCAGCATGGCGGGGTATCCGGGGACGCCGTAAGGGCGCCTCGAGACGACGGACACAGGGAGCACGTGCGATGACGCATGCCCAGAAGCAGCCTGCCCGGAAGACGCCCGCGCAGCAGACGCCCGCCCAGGAGACGCCCGGCCAGCAGGACAAGGCCCAGGCCCAGGGCCCGGCCTCGGCCCCGGCGTCCAAGAAGCAGCCCGCGACGCTCTACGGCGGCGCGAAGAACCGCCGCGTCACCATCCGCGACCTCGCCGCCGCCAAGGAGCGCGGCGAGAAGTGGCCCATGCTGACCGCCTACGACGCGATGACCGCCTCCGTCTTCGACGAGTCCGGCATCCCCGTCATGCTCGTCGGCGACTCCATGGGCAACTGCCACCTCGGCTACGAGAGCACCGTGCCCGTCACGCTGGACGAGATCGCGATGCTCTCGGCCGCCGTCGTACGGGGCACCAAGCGCGCCCTCATCGTGGCCGACCTGCCCTTCGGCACGTACCAGGAGGGCCCCACCCAGGCGCTGCGCAGCGCCACCCGGCTCATCAAGGAGGCGGGCGTGGGTGCGGTCAAGCTGGAGGGCGGCGAGCGCTCGGCGCACCAGGTCGAGCTGCTCGTGCAGTCCGGCATCCCCGTCATGGCCCACGTGGGGCTCACCCCGCAGTCCGTGCACTCCATGGGGTACCGCGTGCAGGGCCGCGGCGAGGAGGCGGCGCAGCAGTTGCTGCGGGACGCGAAGGCGGTCCAGGACGCGGGCGCGTTCGCCGTCGTCCTGGAGGCCGTGCCCGCGGCGCTGGCCGCCGAGGTGACGCGCTCGCTGTACGTGCCCACCGTCGGCATCGGCGCTGGCGCCGAGTGCGACGCGCAGGTCCTGGTGTGGACCGACATGGCGGGGCTGACGCCGGGGCGCGTGCCCAGCTTCGTGAAGCAGTACGCGCGGCTGCGCGAGACCCTGGGCGACGCGGCGAAGACCTTCGCCGAGGAGGTCGTCTCCGGTTCCTTCCCGACCGAGGACCACAGCTTCGCGTAAGCCCCCGAACGGGGCCGCTGAACGGGGCCGACGAGCGGGCCTGAGCGGAATTGGCGGGCGCGGGCCCGAGCAGGGTTCCGCGGGCGGGGCGCGGCCGGGTGCCGCGTCCCGCTCCGTGCCGTGTCGGCGGGCTGTCGGCGGCGTATCGGCGGATTGTCGGTGGCTGCTGTCACTCTGGGCGACATGACGCGACAGAACACGAAAGCCGGCCGCGGCCCCCATGCCGTCGAGGTCCGCGGGCTGGTCAAGCACTTCGGGGAGACGAAGGCGGTCGACGGCATCGACCTGGACGTGCGCGAGGGCACCGTGATGGGGGTCCTCGGGCCGAACGGCGCGGGCAAGACCACCCTCGTGCGCATACTGTCCACGCTGCTGGCCCCGGACGCGGGCACGGCCACCGTGGCGGGGTTCGACGTGGTGCGCCAGCCCCGCGAGCTGCGCCGCACCATCGGCCTGACCGGTCAGTACGCCTCGGTGGACGAGAAGCTCTCCGGCCGGGAGAACCTCTACATGATCGGGCGGCTGCTCGATCTCTCCCGCGCGGACGCGCGCAAGCGGGCCGACGAGCTGCTGGAGCGGTTCTCGCTGACGGAGGCCGCCAAGCGCCCGGCGAGCAAGTACAGCGGCGGCATGCGCCGCAGGCTCGATCTCGCCGCTTCCATGATCGGGCGCCCGCGCGTGCTCTATCTGGACGAGCCGACGACGGGCCTGGACCCGCGCACCCGCAACGAGGTGTGGTCCGAGGTGAAGAACATCGTCGCCGAGGGCAACACGGTGCTGCTGACCACCCAGTACATGGAGGAGGCCGAGCAGCTCGCCGAGGAGCTGACCGTCATCGACCGCGGCAGGATCATCGCCGAGGGCCGGGTGCCGGAGCTGAAGGCCAAGGTCGGCGGGCGCACGCTCCGCATCCGCCCCGCCGAGCCCGGCGAACTGCACCGCATGGTCGGCGCGCTCGCGCAGGCGGGCATCGACGGCGTCGGCGGCGCGAGCATCGACCCGGACGAGGGGGACGTGAGCGTGCCCATCGTCAGCGACGAACAGCTCACCGCCGTCGTCGGCCTGCTGGGCGAACGCGGCTTCGCCATCGCCGACATCGCCACCCATCTGCCCAGCCTGGACGAGGTGTTCCTCGCCATCACCGGCCAGAAGGCCACCCACCTGGACAGCTCCGACACCCACGAGGAGGTCGCGGCGTGACCACCGCCACCGTTTCCGAAGCCCCCGCCACCACGACCGGCGGCGGCCCGGCGCAGGGCCCGCCTCGGCAGCGCGCGGCCGAGGGCCGCATCGGCCTGCGGGCCAATCTGCGGCACATCGGCGCCCTCGTGCGCCGCAACGCGCTCCAGATCAAGCAGGACCCCGAGTCGATGATGGACGCGCTGCTGATGCCCATCATCTTCACCCTGCTGTTCGTGTACGTCTTCGGCGGCGCCATCGGCGGCAGCGGGGGCGGCGCGGCCCGTGACCAGTACACCGCCTATCTGATCCCCGGCATGATGGGGATGATGGGCCTGAACATCGCGATGGCGGTGGGCACGGGCATCAACGAGGACTTCCGCAAGGGCGTCATGGACCGCTTCCGGGCCATGCCCATAGCCCGGTCCTCCGTGCTGATCGCCAAGGTGCTCGTCGAACTCGTCCGGATGCTCGTCGCCATGTGCGTGCTGCTGACGGTCGGCGTCGTGGTCGGTTTTGACATCAACGGGCACTGGCTGGGGCTGCTGGGCGCGATCGGCGTGGCCACGGCGTTCGGCTCCGCGCTGGTGTGGATCTTCATCCTGCTGGGGCTGACGATGCGCACGGCGCAGGCCGTGCAGGGCATGTCCATCCTGATCCTGATGCCCCTCCAGTTCGGCTCCTCGGTCTTCGTGCAGCCCGACACGATGCCGGGTTGGCTCCAGGCGTTCACCGAGGTCAGCCCGCTGACGCATGTGGCGGACGCGGCACGCGGCCTGATGCTGGGGCACGGCTCCGTGGCCTCCCCCGTGCTCTGGACGCTCGTGTGGTCGGTGGGTCTGACGGCCGTCACGGCGCCCGTGGCGATCATGAAGTTCCGCAAGAAGACCTGACGGGCCACCGCGGGCACAGCGGGGGCATGCGGGAGTGTGAGGGGGACAAGGGGGGTGAGGGGGCAGGGAGACTCAGGCGCGCGGGCCGGGCCGTCCCGCGCCCCTCTCCCGGGCCGCACGGCTCACCAGCGCTGTGGCCTCCTCGATGGAGAGACCACCGCCTCTCGCGTACGCGTGGACGTACGCCTCGTCGGCACCGGCACCGGCACCGGCCGCGTGCCCGTCCGCGCTCCGCGCCGCGAACACCGCACGCACCGCCGTCTCCGCGCTCCGTCGGCTCTCCACCTCGACCGGCTGCGGCTGATAGCCCTCGGGATGGACGCTGTGGGCGTCGTTGACCGCGAGGAGTGTGGCCGCGAGTTCCGGATCGCCCAGCTCCGCCAGCGCGTGGGCCGCGGTGACGACCTCATGGAGGAGAAAGTTCGGGGAGACGAGGTTGCCCAGCCTGGTGCTGACGCGGCCGATGGCCTCGTCGGCCTTGGACAGCGCGGGCGCGTACTCGCCGTCCAGCACGAACAGCCAGGCCAGCAGGCCCTGCGCGATGCCGCAGAACAGGTCGGGTGCCCTGTCGCGGAACTGCCCCTCCATCGCCGACACCAGCGCACGCGCCCGCGCCGTCTCGCCGGTCCTGCCGAGCCGGACGGCGTGCTGCACGGCCGCGAAGTTGGGGACCTCGCCGCCCGACGCCCGCTCCAGCTCATCGACGGCCCGCGCCAGCAGCTCGTCGCCCTCGGCCACGGCGTCGGGATCGCCCGTCTCCGTCAGCGCGCTGCCCAGCCTGGCCCGCAGCACGGGCATCTGGCTGAGCGCACCGAGCGCCTCGGCGTGCTCGATCGCGCGCCGGTAGTCCTCGGCCGCCGCGGCGAACTCGCCCCGCATGCAGTGCGATTCGGCGCGGCCCGCCAGCGCCTCCGCGGCGCCCCACGTGTCGCCGAGCCGCCGGAAGATCTCCAGGCTCTCCTCCGTGTCCCGCGCCGCCTGGAGCACGGCGCCGGGGTGTTCGCCGGTCAGCTTGGCGCGCAGTTGCAGCACGAAGGCCAGCTCCCAGTCGTACCCGTAGCGACGGCAGCCCTCGACCGTCGCGGCAAGCATCCCGTGGAAGCGGTCGGCCTCTCCGTCCAGCAACCAGGCGAAGATCCACATCATGCCCGGCAGCCGGCAGGTCTGCGGCTGGCCCGGCGTGTACGTCTCCCTGACGCGGCGGAAGTGCGCCTGCCACTCCGGGCTCTCCGACCAGATGACGCTCTCCTGCTTCTCGGAGAGCGCCATCAGGGCCACCCCGCGCCTGGCCTCCTGGAACAGCTCCTCGCGCATGGGCGGCGGCGCGTCGGTGCAGCGCTCCATGAGGGAGGGCGCCTTGGCGGTGACGGGCCCGCCGAAGGGGTCGGGGCCGAGCCCCATGACGGTCTCGGCCCATGTACGGGCCTCGACCCGGTGGTCCCGCACCTGCCAGAACCAGCTCATCGACAGCACCAGGCACAGCGCCTCGTGCTCGTCGCGCGCGGCGACGGCCCGCCGCAGCGCGGTACGGATGTTGTCGTGCTCGCGCTCCAGGCGCTCCAGGTGGCTGCCCTGGTCCGGGCCGTGCAGCAGGGGTTCGGCGGTACGGGCCAGCTCGCGGTACGCGACGAGGTGCCGCCGCTCCGCTGCCGCCCGTTCGCCGGGCACCTCGTCCAGCCGCTCCCCCGCGTACTCGGCGACGGTCTCCAGCAGCCGGTACCGCATCCGACCCGACGGCCCGCCCCCGTCCGACGGCACGGGGCTGGCCACGACGAGCGACTTGTCGACGAGGGAGCCGAGCAGCGCGGTGACGTCGCGGGGCGGGACGGGGGCGGGGACTCCCGTAGCGGGGTCGGGGCCGGGGTGCGCGAGGCCGGGGTGCGCGAGGCCGGGGTGCGCGGGGTCGGGGTCGCCGCAGACCTCCTCGGCCTGTTCCAGCTCGCAGCCGCCGGAGAAGACGGACAGCCGCCGCAGCACGGCCCGTTCGCCGTCCTCCAGCAGGCCCCAGGACCAGTCGACCACGGCGCGCAGGGTCTGCTGACGCGGCAGTACGGTGCGGCTTCCGCTGGTCAGCAGCCGGAAACGGTCGTCGAGCCGGTCCGCGAGCTGACGCGGGGTGAGCGAGCGCAGCCGGGCAGCGGCGAGTTCGATGGCGAGCGGCAGCCCGTCGAGACGGCGGCAGATCTCCGCGCACGCCTCGGGGTCGTCGGCGGTACGGAACCCGGGCCGCGCGGAAGCGCCCCGGTCGTCCAGCAGTTGGAGCGCGAAGGGATCGGGCAGCGGTTCCACGGTCCGCACGGACTCCCCCGGCACGCCCAGCGGCTCCCTGCTCGTGGCCAGCACCGTCACCCAGGGGCAGTCCGTGAGCAGGCGCTCGACGAGGGTGGCGGCGGCGTCGATGACGTGCTCGCAGTTGTCGAGGACGAGCAGCATGCGGCGGGCGGCGCAGCGCTCGGCGAGCTGCGCGAGCGGGTCGAGCGCGTGGGGGTCGGCGGCGGCGCGCAGCTCCTCGGCCGTCGAGCCGCGCAGGACGGTCTCCCGGCCGCCGAGCGCGGTGAGGACGGCCTCGGCGAGATATGCGGGGTCGCGTACGGGGGCGAGTTCGGCGACCCACACCCCGTCGGGCCACGGGCCGCCTTCCGGCGCGGCGGGTCCGGCTGGCTCGGTGCTGGAGGCCGCCGCCTCGGCCGCCTCCAGCGACAGCCGTGTCTTCCCGGCACCACCGGGCCCGGTCAGCGTCACCAGCCGCGCCCCGGCCAGATCGTCACGCAGCGCACGGATCTCGGCGTCCCTGCCGACGAACGAGGTCAGCCGGGCCCGCAGATTGCCCGGCCTGGCGGGCCCGAGGTGCCCGACACCATGCGCACCGGACCCGGCGAAGACACCGGGCACGGGCGCGAACGGGGCCCCGGACGCGGACCCAGCTCCGGGTACGGGCCCAGGCCCCGGACCGGCTCCAGGCGCGGGTGCGGGTCCGGTTCGCGGACCAGCCCCGGGCGCAGGCCCAGGCCCCGCTCCGGGCACGGAACCAGGCGGAGCCACCGGTCCGGGAGCAGCGGCAGGTCCAGTCCCGGTCACCGGCCCGGCCCCGGATGCGGGCCCAGCTTCAGACGCGGACACGGACGCGGCGCCAGCCCCGCTCCGGGAGCCGGACGCGGGCGTAGGCGCGGACTCAGCCCCGGTCCCAGGCTCAGGTGCGTGCGCGGACGCGGGCGCGGGCGCGGACTCAGCACCGGTCCCAGGCGCAGGTGCGGACTCAGCACCGGCCCCAGGTGCGGGCCCCGGCCCGGGCACCGGCCCGGTCTCGTGCCCGGCCCCAGGCGCAGGTGCGTGCGCGGGCGTAGGCGCAGACTCAACACCGGTCCCAGGCTCAGGTGCGTGCGCGGACGCGGGCGCGGATTCAGCACCGGCCCCAGGTGCGGGCCCCGACTCGGGCACCGGCCCGGTCTCGTGCCCGGCCCCAGGCTCAGGCGCCGTTCCGCTCGTCGGCGCGGTCCCGGGTACGGGCCCAGACCCGGGCGCGGACGCGGCACCGGCCCCAGGCGCAGGCGCGGACTCAGCACCGGCCCCAGGTGCGGGCCCCGACTCGGGCACCGGCCCGGTCTCGTGCCCGGCCCCAGGCGCAGGCGCCGTTCCGCTCGTCGGCGCGGTCCCGGGTACGGGCCCAGACCCGGGCGCGGACGCGGCACCGGGCGCGCTCCCGGTCCCAGGTGCGGGCGTCACCGGACCAGTTCCGGGCGCAGGCCCCGGCGAGGTCGCCGGTCCTGGTGCAGGCGCGGGCGCGGGCGCAGGTGCCGGGCCAGTCCCCGGAGAGGGGCCGGGCGTGCCGGTCGCTTTCGGGGGCTGCCGGCGTTCGCCGCCGCTCAGCAACTCCTCGTGCAGGGCCCGCAGTCCGGGGCCAGGGTCGGTGCCGAGGCGGTCGGCGAGAGTGGTGCGTACCTCCTCGTACGCCGCCAGCGCCTCCGCCGGGCGGCCCGCGTCGCGCAGGGCGCGCAGGAGCAGCGCCTGGAGGGGTTCGTCCAGCGGGTGGCCTGCGGCGAGCTGACGCAGCGTGGGCAGCGCGCTGTCCGTGTGGCCGAGGGCGAGCGCGGCCTCCAGCCGGGTGCGGCGCGCGGCGAGGTGCAGGGCCTCGGCGCGGACGCCCGCCGCGCCGCCCCCGTCGGGGAGGTCGGCGAGGGGCGGCCCGCTCCACAGGGCCAGCGCGTCGTCCAGCAGGGCCGCGCACTTCTCCGGGTCGCCGTCCTTGAGGGCGCGGGCGCCCTCGTCGGCGAGGTCCTCGAAGCGGAAGAGGTCGATGTCGTCGCGTGCGGCCACGAGCCGGTAGCCGCCGTCGCCCGAGGCGACGTGGTCCCGGCCGAGGGCGCGGCGCAGCCGCCCCACCAGGGCCTGGAGCGCGCCGATCTCGTCGGCGGGCGCGTCCTCCCCGTCGGACCACACCTCGGCGATGAGCGCGCTCACGCGTACCGTGCGTCCGCCTGCCAGCGCGAGCGCCGCCAGCAGCGCGCGCAGCCGCGCTCCGCCCAGGGGGACGGCCGTGCCGTCCTCGCGGAGCGCCCGCGTGGATCCCAGAACGCGATATCGGTAGCGCACTCGTTCATATTGCCAGGCGCGCGGGGAGGACAGCGGCGCGGTGTTCCGCGCACCGCCCCAGCGGTCCTCCGCACACCGCCCCACCCGCGCCTTCCACCACACGCCCCCGGCGGCTACGCCCCGTCGCCGTTCTCGTCGAGGTCGATGGCGACCTCGTCCGGGACGATGCCCTTCACCGGGGGGAACATCATGGAGCCCTCCTCGTCGGCGACGTCCACGGCCACTCCCGCCGGCACCCCCAGCTCCGGAACCATCACGTCCAGCAGCCGCGCGCCCAGTACGGCCGCGTACTCCCACTCCTCGTCGGGCGCCGCGCCCCGGGCCCGTGCGAACCGGGCCAGCGCGTCCTCGTCCGTGAAGGCGTAGATCCAGCGGATGCCGCCGTACTCGGCGGTCCACATCCCCGACTCGGCCAGCGGCACCAGCACCGCCGTGCGCCGGAACTCCCCGATCATCGCCTGTGGGTCGCCGACTCCCGCGCGTACCGCGGCGATCTGCTCAGTCAATTCCACCGAGTTCCCCCGACTTCGCTCCCGCACCTGCCACTGCCCCTGCCACGGCCGTCTGCGTGCCGTTCCTCTGCACCGTACCCAGAGCGGTCAGGAGCGTCCCACCCCACGGACAGCGCCGTAGCGAAAGTCGCGGGCCACCAGCGGGCGTGCGCGGGAAAGTACGGTTCCCCCTCGACCCGGCACCCGCACAACTCGCCCCCGCGCACCGGTCACCGGTACGGTCTGGGCTCATGACCAGCGCCTCCACCCATCCCGAACACCATCGCATCAGCCCGGTCTTCCTCGGGCTCGTCGTGCTCATGCTTGCCTCGGGGTGGGCCGTCTGGTCGGGCTGGGCCGACATCACGGGGCTCGCCGTCTTCCTCTTCGTCGTCTCCGGCTGGATCGTCTCGCTCTGTCTGCACGAGTACGCGCACGCCCACACGGCGCTGCGCGGCGGCGACACCTCCGTCGGCGCGAAGGGCTATCTGACGCTCAACCCGCTCAAGTACACGCACGCGCTGCTCAGCATCGTGCTGCCCGTCATCTTCGTGATCATGGGCGGCATCGGGCTGCCCGGCGGCGCCGTCTACATCGAGCGGGGCCGCATCAAGGGCCGCTGGAAGCACAGCCTGATCTCGGCCGCCGGGCCACTGACGAACGCGCTCCTGGCCGCGCTGCTGACGGCGCCGTTCTGGCTGGACGCGATGGCGGACGTGCCGTACGCCTTCCGCTACGCGCTCGCGTTCCTCGCGATGCTCCAGGTGACGGCGGCCATCCTGAACTTCATCCCGGTTCCGGGCCTGGACGGCTACGGCGTCATCGAACCCTGGATCTCACCGAACCTGCGCCGCCAGGCCGAGCCCTTCGCGCCCTTCGGGCTGCTGATCGTCTTCGGCTGCCTGTGGATCCCGGCGGTCAACGGGGTCTTCTGGGACGGGATAGGAGAGGTCATGGGCTGGCTGGGCGTCTCCGACCTCGACGTCAGCTACGGCTACGAGTTCTTCCGCTTCTGGCAGGGCGAGCCGCAGATCACGGTCACTCCCCCGCTGTAGCCGGGGGCCCGGCGGGGGCGGCCCGGCGGGCGCGGCGCGCGTAGTACCAGGCCATGTTCGACGTCAGCCCCGTCAGCAGCACCCACACGATCCCCAGCACCAGGCTGCCCTTCGTGAAGGAGACGACGGCCGCGGCCACGGCGAGGACGCAGACGACGACGGCGCAGAGGGCGAAGCCCCGGGAGGAGCGGGGGGTCAGGGCTGGCATGGGGGTGATCTCCAGAGGGTCCGGCGTGTGCGGTACGGCCCGCCCATTGTCCCCCATGCCAGGACACGTCCCTCGGCCCCCATGCCCGGACACGTCCCTCGGCCCCCATGCCCGGACACGTCCCTCGGCCGCCGTCCCCGAAGCGTCCCCGGGCGACGGGGTGCCGGTGCGCCCCCGGGCCGGGTGCCGACGGGTCTAGATGTCGGTGAGGCGGACGCCCGCGTGCGCCTTGTAGCGGCGGTTCACGGAGATCAGGTTGGCGACGAGGGACTCCACCTGGTGCGCGTTGCGCAGGCGCCCCGCGAAGACGCCCCGCATGCCGGGGATGCGGCCCGCGAGGGCCTGGACGGTCTCGCAGTCGGCCCGTACTTCGCCGAGCACCATCACATCGGTCTCGATCTCCTCGACCTCCGGGTCGGAGAGGAGGACGGCGGAGAGGTGGTGGAAGGCGGCCGTCACGCGCGAGTCGGGCAGCAGGGCCGCGGCCTGCTCCGCCGCGCTGCCCTCCTCCGGCTTGAGCGCGTAGGCGCCCTTCTTGTCGAAGCCGAGCGGGTTGACGCAATCCACGACGAGCTTGCCGCTCAGCTCCTCGCGGAGGGACTCCAGGGTCTTGGCGTGCCCGTCCCACGGGACGGCGACGATGACCACGTCGGAGCGGCGCGCGCACTCGGCGTTCTCCGCGCCCTCGACGCCGTGCCCCAGTTCGTCGGCCGCCTGCTGGGCGCGCTCGGCCGCGCGGGAGCCGATGATCACCTTCTGGCCCGCCCTGGCCAGCCGGTAGGCGAGGCCCCGGCCCTGGTCACCGGTGCCACCGAGGACTCCGACGATGAGCCCGGACACGTCGGGAAGGTCCCAGGGGTCCTTCTTGGGGGCAGGCGCTGCGGGGGATGAGGGAGAAGTCATACGGCGATCCTGCCACCCTGGCCCGCGCCCCGTCCTGACGGCATGCAGTGAAGGTGATCACGTGCCCGCGCACCCCGACGGGGTCACACGGTCACGCCTTGACGCTCCCCTCCGTGAGCCCGGTGCGCCAGTACCGCTGGAGCGCGCCGATCAGGAGCATCAGCGGGACGACGGAGAGGAAGGCGCCGCCCACCGTGTACTGGTACAGCTCGGGCTGCCTGTCCGCGTAGCCCTGCCAGCCCGTCAGGCCGAGCTGGATGGGGTAGAGGCTGGAGTCGGAGAGCATGACCAGCGGCAGGAAGAAGCTGTTCCAGATGTGCACGAACTGGAAGAGGAAGACCGTCACCAGCGCCGGGCTCATCATCCGCAGGGCCAGCACCCGGAAGATGCGCCCCTCGCCCGCGCCGTCGATGCGCGCCGCCTCCAGTAGCGAGTCGGGCACGGCGGCCGTCGCGTAGATCCGGCACAGGTACACCCCGAACGGGCTCACCATGCTGGGCACGAGCACGGACCAGTACGTGTTGACGAGGCCCAGCTCACTGAAGAGCAGATACAGGGGCAGGGCCAGCACGGTGTGCGGGAGCAGCACGCCCGCCAGGACGATGTTGAAGACGGTCTCCCTGCCCCGGAAGGCGAACTTGGCGAGCGCGTATCCGGCCGCAGCCGACAGCAGCGTGGCGGCCACCGCGCCGCCGCCCGCGTACAGCAGGCTGTTCAGGGTCCAGCGCAGGAAGATGCCGTCGTCGTACGAGAGCATCTCGCCGAGCCGCTGGAAGGGGCGGGGGTCGGAGAACCAGAAGCCGAAGGTGCCGAAGAGGTCGCCGGTGCTCTTGGTGGCCGAGACCACGAGCCAGTAGACGGGGAGCAGGAAGTAGAGCGCGGCCACCGTCAGCAGGGACAGGGTGATGATGCGGTAGCGCGCCGGGACGCGGTCCACGGGCCGGACGCCGCTCACGCGCCGCTCCCCCCACTGCCCCGTCGGCCGTCCCCTCGGCGGCCGACGAGCCGCAGGAAGCCGAAGGACAGGACGCAGGCGACGAGCGCGATCAGCACCGCCTCGGCGGCGGCCACGTGCTGGTCGTTGCTCTTGAACGCCTCGTGGTAGGCGTGCAGGTTCGGGGTGTAGCCCGAGTCGATGACCGAGGCCAGGGGTTTCAGGACCATGGGTTCGGCGAAGAGCTGGACGGTCCCGATGATGCTGAAGACGGTGGTGAGGACGAGCGCGGGACGGATGAGGGCGAGCTTGATGTGCCGGGCGATCTGCCAGGACCCGGCGCCGTCGATGCGCGCCGCCTCGTACAGCTCCTGCGGTACGGCCTTGAGCTGGGCGATCAGGACCAGCATGTTGTAGCCGGTGAACTGCCAGGTGACGATGTTGGCGATCGACCACAGCACCGTGCCCCGGGAGAGGAAGTTGACGTCCCAGCCCACCGCCTGCGCCATCTCCACCAGAGGGCTGATCCCGGGCACGTAGAGGAAGCCCCAGAGGATGGAGGCGATCACTCCGGGGACCCCGTACGGCAGGAAGTACGCCGTGCGGAAGAAGCCGACCCAGCGCGCCGAGGCGGCCTCCAGGAGCAGCGCGAGGGCCGTGGCGAGCAGGATCATCAGCGGGATCTGCACGGCGGCGAAGAGCAGCACGCGCCCGAAGCCCGCGAGGAAGCGGCCGTCCTGGAGCGCGTGGGTGTAGTTGGACAGCCCGGCGAAGGCGGTGGTGGTGCCGCCGAGTCCGAGGGGTCCGCTGCGCTCGGGCCGCAGCAGGCTCTGGTAGAGCGCGTAGCCGATGGGCGCGACGAAGGTGAGCAGGAAGAGGGCCGCGAAGGGCAGCAGGAACCCGGCCGCGGCGCGCGCGTTGCGCGCGCCGTGCCGACGCGCGCCGTTCACGGCCAGCAGCCCTGGCCCGGGGCGCACGTCGGGCCCCGCGCCGCCGGGCCCGGGCTCGGGCTCAAGTCCGGAACCGCCGCCGGAACCGGGAGTGCCGAGCGGGCCGCCGGGCGGTCCAGGACTGCCCAGCGGGCCCGCGCCCGTCGTGCCTTCGCTCACCCGGCCTTCACCTTCAGCCCCTTGCCCTTGAGGTCGTCGAGGGTCTGCCGCTGCACGGTCTTCAGCACCTCGCGGAAGGAGATGGACGTGTCCGAGAGCGCGTCGGTGAAGGCGTCGCCGAGGCGCTGGTAGAGGGTGTCCATCAGCGGCCCCCACTGCCAGCTCGTGTCCACGGCCTTGTCGGCCTTCTCGAAGACCTCGCTGTACCGCTGGCCGCCGAAGAAGTCCTTCTCCACGTCCAGGTCGGAGGGCGCCCAGCCCTCCGCCGCCGCGGGCCAGCCCGCGCCGCCCGCGATGAGGGCCTCGATCGCCTCGGGATCGGAGTTGAGCCAGACCGCGAAGTCCATCGCGTCCTCGGGGTACTTGGTCTTCGCGAAGACGGCCGTCGTGGAGCCGCCCCAGTTGGCCTGCGCGTTGTCGCCCTTCTTCCACTGCGGGAGCGGGACGACCCGCCACTTGCCCTTGGTCTTGGGCGCGTTGCCGACGAGCAGCGCGTCGCCCCAGCTCGCGCCGATCCAGGCGACGATCTTCCCGGTCTGCACGTTCTTGTACCAGGCGTTCTGCCGGTCCGGGTCCGTGGTGATCAGCTTCTCGCGGACCAGGTTCTCCCAGTAGTCGGCGATCTTTCGGGTGGGCCCGTCGTCGATGCTGACGGTCCACTCCTCGCCCTCGACGGAGAACCACCTGGCCCCCGCCTGCCAGGCGTAGCCCGCGAAGCGGTTGCCGTTGGGCGGCGAGAAGGTCTCGATGTAGGCGCCCTTGTCGCGGATCGCGCGGGCCGCCTCCTCGTACTCGTCCCAGGTCGTGGGGACGTCGATGCCCCACTCGTCGAAGAGGTCCTGGCGCACGAACAGGCCCATGGGCCCGGACGCCTGCGGGATCGCGAAGACGGAGTCACCGAAGACGGACTGCTTCCACTGCCACCCCGTGAACTTCTTGCGGACGTCCTCGGCGCCGTGCTCGGACAGGTCCAGCAGCCCGTTGTCGAGGAGGAAGCTGGGCACGGCGGGGAACTCGATCTGGCCGAGGTCCGGCGGGTTGCCCGCCTTCACCGCCGCGTGCATCTTCGCGTACTGCGCGCCGTCGACGGCCGACACCTTCTCCACGTCGACCTGGACCTCGGGGTGCTGCTTGTTCCACATCCCGACGGGCTTCTCGATGCCCGGCACCCAGGACCAGAAGGTGAGGGTGATCTTCTCGCCCTTCTTGCGGCCCTTGGGCTCGTCCCCGTCGTCGTCCGAGCCGCACCCGGCGACCGCGAACGCCGCCGCGGCACCGGCCCCGGCGAGCACCGCCCGCCTGCCGGGCGACTGCCGTCCTTGCGCAGGCGTACCGCTCATACCAGCTCCTCCACGGGAACGCGCCGGAAAGTGATGGTGGAGTAGGGACTGGAGTCCCCCGTCTCGTACAGCAGGCCCACCGTCGTCCCGTCGACGCGGACCAGGTCGGAGTAGGCGGCGGGCCGCTCGTCCACGACGTGCGCCGCCACCCATGTGACGCCGCCGTCCGGGCTTCTCCGCACGACCATGCGCTCGCGCCGCTCCGCGTGGGAGGGACCGGAGAACAGCAGCACGTCCGGATCGCGGAGCTGGAGCACGCTGCCCTCGCACACCGGCACCGTCAGGCCCGTCTCGGGCTGGAAGGGCTCGGTCAGGGTCTCGCCGCCGTCGGCCGAGTAGGCGTCGGCGCGGTTGCCGGGGGCCGTGGCCTCGGTGCGGGTATTGAGGTAGATCCGGCCGTCGGGGAGTTCGGCGCCCGTCGTCTCGTTGACGTTCACATAGCCGTCGGGGTTGTCGTCGACGTAGCCGATCCGCCAGGTCTGGCCACCGTCGTCGCTGAGCAGGTCGTGACCGCCGTTGTACTTGCCCTCGGTGCCGTCGTCGCCGCCCGTCGGCGGGATCGAGTGGTTCGCCGGGACGACGAGCCGCCCGGCGTGCGCGGCACCCGTCAGCTCCATGGCATGGCCCGGCGTCGTCGCGTACCAGCGCCACTCCGGGCGCTTCGCCGTCTCGGTGATCTCCCGCGACCGGGTCCAGGTGGCCCCGCTGTCACCGCTCTCGCACACCCACACCCGGCGCCCGTCGGCCGCCGCGACCCGGCCGCGCCGGATGAGGCTCTCGGTGGCCGAGGCGGCGTTGGTGACGTAGACGAGGACGAGGGTGCCGTTCTGGCGAACGATGGGCGACGGGTTGCCCGCCGTACCGCTGCCGTGCACCGCTACCACCTGCAACGGGCCCCAGTTCAGGCCGCCGTCGGTGGAGCGGCGCTGCACGATGTCGATGTTGCCGGTGTCGGACGTCGAGTTGACCCGTCCCTCCGCGTACGCGAGGAGCGACCCGTCGGGAGCCTTCACACAGGCGGGGATCCGGAAACTCGCATACCCGTCGTTTCCCGCCCGGAACGGAACAGAGGTCTCGTACGGCATGGAGCGGCTCCCCAACTCCCAGAGGTAGGACGTCCCTTGTCCTGTCGCGACAGTAGGCACGCCCCAACTGGCCGTCAAGGAAGCGGACATGAACGATCACGGCCCGGCTCATCCGCCACGGGGAGCGCTCGGGCACGGCGCGCACCACGCCCCCCGGGCACGCCGGACGCCCCACTCGTTCCGGGCCCGATCGACGGAAACCGCCCGTCCGGGTGGTGACGTACGGCATCATGCCGGGCCATGGATGCCGTGAGGGTCGCGCTGCTGCGCGAAGTGCTCGCCGGAACGGAGTGGTTGCAGTCCACCCGACGGTTCGCCGGGACGCTGCGGTCGTCCGTGACGCCACGGGGCGGCGGGCTGCTGCTGGTGGGTACGGAGTCCTACGAGCCGTGGCACCTGGCGGCGCACCTCGACGACGAGGCCGCGTGGTCGGGGACGCCCGAGCTGTCGCCGACGCTGGTGCGGTACCGGGTGCCGCATTCGGCGCCCGCGCATCTGTCGGTCGGGCTGGGGCGGATCGAGGCCGCGGGGCGTGCGGAGACGCTGCTCGTCGTGACGCCCGAGGAGCCCGGTGAGGGGCTTCTCGAACGTGTTCAGGACGCGCGGCGCGCGGGGGCGACGGTGTTGGCGCTCGACGAGGACGCGGCGGATTCGGCGTCCGGGGAGCTGAGGGGGATCGCGCACGATGTGCTCACCGCCGACGCCGCGGAGGTCGACCTCGACACCGTGCAGCACCTGGTGTCCGCGGCGGCCGGTGAGAACAGCCTCCCCGTCGCGGGCCCGCGCAAAGGTTTCCGCGACCGCCTCTCCCGCCTCGCCGACCAACTGACGTCCCCGCCCCCGCCCCGCTGGTAGGGGGCGAAACGGGGGGTGGCCTGTAGACGGGGGTGTTGCGCGGGACGGTTTGCCGGTGTGGTGGGTGCCGCAGGGTCCCGCGCTGATTTTTGTGCCGCCGCACGTGGTGGGGGGCGCTGTGTGGGGCGGTTCACCGTTTCCGGGTGCCTGGCCGGTGGCTTCGGCGCGGCGTGTGGTGCGGTGCTTTGCGGCTGGCGCCGCGTGATTCCGGGTTTCCGTTGGGGTTGTGGGCGCGTGGGTGCGGGGTGTCCGGTGCCGCGCCGGGGTGTCTCCTCGGCGTGAATCTTTCGTTTTCGGCTTTCCGCCGTCGTTCGTCTCGACCTGCGGGGACACCCCACCGCGTCCCCGTCCCGCCGGTGGCCCACCTCCACTCCGGGTCCGCCGGGGCCGGTTCCATGGCGTGCTGCGGCACGCTCTCAGCGCGGGACCTCCGGTCCCCACTCCACGGGCCCACCGTCCCGCGCAACACCCCCTTCGCAGGGCGCCTACCCGAGTGCCCCCTTGGGGGGTCGTCCGCGTGCAGCGACCCGGTGGCGCGGGTTGTGCCCCTCCCGCGAGGCGCACAGTGGTGGTGTATCGGTGCCGGCACGGCACCGATACACAGCATGGGAACAACCGAAGTGGTCACCGGCGTGCGGTTGGCCACCGGGTGGGAGGTGGTGCGGTGGGGTGTCCCCGCAGGTCGAGAAAGTCACCGGCGGAAAGCCGACAACGAGACCTTCACGCCGAGGAGACACCCCACCGCGGCGCCGACCCCCACCACACAGCAACCCCACACGGCCACCGGCACAAGCCAAGAACCACGC
>NZ_JBSHAO010000061.1:0-49655 GCF_053611545.1 Streptomyces sp. NPDC054796
CAAATGTTGTGGGCAATCGTCCCGCAAGGCGGGACGGGTGGGCACAACCCGTGCCACCGGCCCGCACCACGCGAACGAACCCCCAAAGGGGCACCAGCCAAGGCGCACCCCTGCGAGAAACGGGCACCCCGTGTGGCCTTCACCCCGCACCCCGTGAGGGGGCACACCACGGTGAAGGGGCAACCCTGCGTTTCCTGGCGCAGCCCGCGAAGGGCTTAGCATGGCCGGGAGAGACGTCCGGTACCCGTCGTGGACCGGAACGGTAGACGGAAGGCCATCACTCCGTGAACGCACACGCACACCAATCAGCCCATGGCCCGGGCCACGGCCGCGCGGAGGACAGGCCCGCGCGCCTGGACGTCGGCGTCGTGGGAACCGGCCGCGTCGGCCCCGCCCTCGCCTCCGCGCTGCGCCTCGCGGGCCACCGCTCCGTCGCCGCGTCAGGCGTCTCGGACGCCTCACGCCGCCGCGCCGCGGCCCTCCTCCCCGGCGTCCCGCTGATGGATCCCACCGAGGTGCTGTCCCACGCGGACCTCGTCCTTCTGACGGTCCCGGACGACGCGCTCCCTGACCTGGTCACGGGCCTCGCCGACACGGGCGCGATCCGCGCAGGGCAGCTCATCGCGCACACGTCGGGCCGCTACGGCACCGGCGTCCTCGAACCCGCCCTGCGCGCGGGCGCGCTCCCGCTGGCGCTGCACCCGGTGATGACGTTCACGGGCACGCCCGTGGACGTCCAGCGGCTCGCGGGCTGTTCGTTCGGCGTGACCGCGCCGGAGGAGCTGCGGCTCGCCGCCGAGGCGCTGGTCATCGAGATGGGCGGCGAGCCCGAGTGGATCGCGGAGGAGGCGCGCCCCCTCTATCACGCGGCTCTCGCGATTGGCGCGAATCACCTGGTCACGCTTGTCGCGCAGTCGATGGAGCTGTTGCGCGCCTCGGGCGTCGAGGCCCCGGACCGGATGCTGGGCCCGCTGCTGGGCGCGGCGCTGGACAATTCGCTGCGGTCGGGCGACGCGGCGCTGACGGGCCCTGTCGCGCGCGGCGACGCGGGAACCGTCGCTGCGCACATCTCCGAGCTGCGGAAGCACGCGCCGCACGCGGTGTCGGGGTATGTGGCGATGGCCCGTACGACCGCGGACCGTGCCCTGACGCACGGCCTGCTCAAGCCGGGTCTCGCCGAGGATCTGCTCGACGTTCTCGCGGACGCCGACCCGGGTCCGGGCAACGGCAACGGCAACGGCGGCACCCCGGACGGCGACGAGGGAGGCCGTTCATGACCGCGGTCCCGGACCCGGCGCACCCCGTCACCAAGAGCGCCGTCACCCTCCTCCGTACCGCCGCCGAGCTCCGCGCCCTCTCCCGCCCCCCTGGCCACCGCCGTGGCGTCGTGATGACCATGGGCGCGCTCCACGACGGCCACGCGGAGCTGATACGCATGGCGCGCGCCCGCGTCGGCCCGGAGGGGCAGGTCGTGGTCACGGTCTTCGTGAACCCCCTCCAGTTCGGGCCCGGCGAGGATCTCGACCGGTATCCGCGCACGCTGGAGGCGGATCTGACCGTCGCGGAGAAGGCGGGCGCCGATCTCGTGCTCGCGCCTTCGGCCGAGGAGGTCTATCCGGGCGGCGAGCCGCAGGTACGGCTCTCGGCGGGCCCCATGGGCGGGCGGCTCGAAGGGGCCTCGCGCCCCGGTCACTTCGACGGCATGCTGACGGTCGTCGCCAAGCTGCTCCATCTCACCGCGCCCGACGTGTCGTTCTTCGGGCAGAAGGACGCGCAGCAGCTCGCGCTGATACGTCGCATGGTGCGTGACCTGAACTTCCCCGTGGAGATCGTCGGCGTTCCCACCGTGCGCGAGGCGGACGGGCTCGCGCTCTCCAGCCGGAACCGTTACCTCTCCCGGGCCGAGCGCGCCACGGCCCTCGCCCTCTCCCGCGCCCTCTTCGCGGCCCGCGAGGCCGCAAACCCGGACCCGGCCACGGATCCGGACCCCGACAAGGGCTCGGCCCCCACACAGGCGCCCCCCACCGCGTCCCGCGTGCGCGAAGCCGCCCGCGCCGTCCTCGCCGAAGCGGCCCGCCTCGACCCGCCCCTGGCGCTCGACTACGCGGCCCTCATCGATCCGGCGGACTTCACCGAGGTCCCCGACGACTTCGTGGGCGAGGCCGTGCTCGCGGTCGCGGCCCGCGTCGGCGGCACCCGTCTCATCGACAACCTCCCGCTCCGGCTCGGAGCGCCCCGATGACGACGGCGCCCGCGCCCCGCGCGAGACCGAGACCTGGAGCAGCCGCATGACCCGTCCTCCGCACGGCACGCACGGCACGCACGGCACAGCAGGCCCGCTCCTCGCGCCCCCTCCGGGGTGGCGGATCGAGGCGGACGTGGTGGTCGTCGGCTCCGGTGTCGCCGGGCTGACGGTGGCGCTGCGCTGCGCGGACGCCGGGCTGCGCACCGTCGTCGTCACCAAGGCGCGGCTCGACGACGGCTCCACCCGCTGGGCGCAGGGCGGCATCGCCGCGGCGCTCGGTGAGGGCGACAGCCCGGAGCAGCACCGCGAGGACACCCTCGTCGCGGGCGCGGGGCTGTGCGACGAGGAGGCCGTGCGCACCCTCGTCACCGAGGGGCCGGGCGCCGTGCGGCGGCTCATCGACGCGGGCGCCCGCTTCGACACCGACCCCGGCTCGGGGGACATCGAGCTGACCCGCGAGGGCGGCCACCATCGCCGCCGCATCGCGCACGCGGGCGGCGACGCGACGGGCGCGGAGATCTCGCGTGCGCTGGTGGCGGCCGTACGGGAGCGCAGCGCGCGCGGCACTGTCCGTACGGTCGAGAACGCGCTCGTCCTCGATCTCCTCAAGACTCCCGAGGGCGCCGCGGCCGGGGTCACCCTGCACGTCATGGGCGAGGGCCAGCACGACGGGGTCGGCGCGGTGCACGCGCCCGCCGTCGTGCTCGCGACGGGCGGCATGGGCCAGATCTTCTCCGCGACGACGAACCCGGCCGTCTCCACGGGCGACGGCGTCGCCCTCGCGCTGCGGGCCGGTGCCGAGGTCTCGGATCTGGAGTTCGTGCAGTTCCACCCCACCGTGCTGTATCTGGGCGCGGACGCGGAGGGCCAGCAGCCGCTGATCTCCGAGGCCGTGCGCGGCGAGGGCGCCCACCTCGTGGACGCGGACGGGGTGCGTTTCATGGCCGGTCAGCACGAGCTGGCCGAGCTGGCGCCGCGCGACATCGTCGCGAAGGGCATCATGCGCCGCGCCGCCGAGCAGGGCGCGACGCACATGTATCTGGACGGCCGCCACTTCGGCGCGGAGATGTGGGCGGCCCGCTTCCCGACGATCCTCGCCGCCTGCCGCGCGCACGGCATCGACCCGGTGACCGAGCCCGTACCCGTCGCCCCGGCGGCGCACTACGCGAGCGGCGGCGTCCGTACGGACCTGCGCGGGCGGACGACCGTTCCTGGGCTGTACGCGTGCGGCGAGGTCGCCTGTACGGGTGTGCACGGCGCCAACCGGCTCGCCTCCAACAGCCTGCTGGAGGGCCTGGTCTTCGCGGAGCGCATCGCGGACCACGTCGCCGAGCACGCCACGGAGCACCACGCGGACGGACCGGCCCCGGACGGCGGCGCGCCCCCCAGCACGCCCGCGCACCCCGTCACGCCCCTGCTGCCCGCCGAGGCGCGCCCTGCCATCCAGCGGCTGATGACGGAGGGCGCGGGCGTGCTGCGTTCGGCGCGCAGCCTCACCGAGGCCGCGGCCCGCCTCGAAGCGCTGCCCGCCGACTTCGCGCACAAGGCCGCCGAGCCCGGCGTCGAGACCTGGGAGAACGCCAACCTCCATCTCGTCGCCCGCGTTCTCGTCGCCGCCGCGCTCCGCCGTGCCGAGACGCGCGGCTGCCACTGGCGCGAGGACCACCCGGAGCGGAACGACGCGGACTGGGCCCGCCACCTCGTGGTCACCCATGGCCCCGATGCCCGTACTCTCGACGCTCCTGCTCCCGACGCTCCCACTCCCGACGCGCCTACTCTCGACGTCCGTACGACCGACACGACCGCCTTCCCGCCGACCGCCTTCCCGCCGGTCGTTACCAAGGAGAAACCGTGACCAGCCCCACCCCGGAATCGCCGGAGGAGCGTCGGCCCCAGCCCGTCGACGTGCCCCTGCTCCAGATCGGCGGCCCGTCGGCCGCGGCCACCGTGGGCGGCGGCTGCGGCGACGCCTGTGGCTGCGGTGCTGGTCACGATGACGAGGGCTTCGGTCTCGATCCGCTCGACTGCGGTCTGGACCCGGACCTGGCCGAGCTTCTCGCGGACGCGGGTCTGGACCCGGTGCAGGTCGAGGACGTCGCGCATGTGGCCATCGAGGAGGATCTGGACCACGGCGTGGACGTCACCACCGTGGCGACGATCCCCGAGGACGCCGTCGCCACCGGGGACTTCACCGCGCGGGAGGCGGGCACCGTGGCGGGGCTGCGGATCGCCGAGGCGGTGCTGTCGGTGGTGTGCACGGACGAGTTCGCGGTCGAGCGGCATGTCGAGGACGGCGACCGCGTCGAGGCGGGGGCCCGGCTGCTGACGGTCACCACCCGCACCCGCGACCTCCTCACCGCCGAGCGCAGCGCCCTCAACCTGCTCTGCCGCCTCTCCGGTATCGCGACGGCCACCAGCCGCTGGGCCGACGCGCTCGCCGGTACGGGCGCCGAGGTGCGCGACACCCGCAAGACGACGCCAGGCCTGCGCGCCCTGGAGAAGTACGCGGTGCGCTGCGGCGGCGGCGTCAACCACCGCTTCTCGCTCTCCGACGCCGCGCTGATCAAGGACAACCACGTGGTGGCGGCGGGCGGCGTCGCGGAGGCGTTCAAGGCCGTGCGGACCGAGTTCCCCGACGTGCCCATCGAGGTGGAGGTGGACAGGCTCGACCAGCTCGAACCTGTCCTCGCCGAGGGCGCGGACCTGGTGCTGCTCGACAACTTCTCGCCGGAGGAGACCGCGGCGGCCGTCCGGCTCGTCGCCGGCCGCGCCCGGCTGGAGTCCTCCGGCCGTCTGACGCTGGAAAACGCCGCCGAGTACGCGGCGGCTGGCGTCGACTATCTCGCGGTGGGCTCGCTCACCCACTCGTCGCCGATCCTCGACATCGGCCTCGACCTGCGCGAAGCGGCAGAGGCAGAGGCAGCGGCAGCCGACGACAGCGACGCCGCCGAGGAGGCCGACGCCTGATGCTGCTCACCATCGACGTGGGCAACACCCACACCGTGCTCGGCCTCTTCGACGGCGAGGACATCGTCGAGCACTGGCGCATCTCGACGGACGCCCGCCGCACCGCCGACGAGCTGGCCGTGCTGCTCCAGGGGCTGATGGGCATGCACCCGCTCCTGGGCGAGGAACTGGGCGACAACGTCGAGGGGATCGCGATCTGCTCGACCGTCCCGTCCGTCCTGCACGAGCTGCGCGAGGTCACCCGCCGCTACTACGGCGACATCCCCTCCGTGCTGGTCGAGCCCGGCGTCAAGACGGGCGTGCCGATCCTCATGGACAACCCGAAGGAGGTCGGCGCGGACCGCATCATCAACGCGCTGGCGGCCGTCGAGCTGTACGGCGGCCCCTGCGTCGTCGTCGACTTCGGCACGGCCACCACCTTCGACGCGGTCTCCGCGCGCGGCGAGTACGTCGGCGGCGTCATCGCCCCCGGCATCGAGATCTCCGTGGACGCGCTGGGCGTGCGCGGGGCCCAGCTCCGCAAGATCGAGCTGGCGCGCCCGCGCAGCGTCATCGGCAAGAACACGGTCGAGGCCATGCAGTCCGGCATCCTCTACGGCTTCGCCGGCCAGGTCGACGGGGTCGTGGAGCGCATGGCGCGCGAGCTGGGCGACGAGCCCGACGACGTCACCGTCATCGCCACGGGCGGCCTCGCGCCGATGGTGCTGGGGGAGTCCTCCGTCATCGACGAGCACGAGCCGTGGCTGACCCTGATCGGGCTGCGGCTCGTCTACGAGCGGAACGTGAGCAGGTCGTAGCGGCGGACGTTCGCCGCACCCGCCTGTTCCGACGGCGCGCCGACGCACGCCACGCCGTCGGAACAGGCGATAAGCACATTTAGCCGTTCTGCCCCGTATTGTCGCCGTATGCCCACGCCATACGGTTCACGAGGCGGCATGGCCTTCAGCGCGGACGAGCTGCGTGTGCTCCGAGGCGCCCTCGCCGCCGCCGTCCAGCCCTCCTCCCCGGCGACGGCGACGGCGCCGGGAGTCGTCCCGTCGCCCCCGTCGCCCGAGCGCGCGGCAGAGGTGCGCGAGTATCTGCGGCTCGCCGAGGCCGTGGACGAGACCGTCCGCGAGGGGAGCAGGCTGCGCACGTTCCTGCTCGCCGACCTCGCCCGCTACCGCGACGCGCTGCCAGGATCGGCCGCCGGGTATCTCGACCAGCTGGAGGACGCGCTCAGGGCGGGCTACCTCCCGCGCCCCGACGACCTCGTGGCGCTGCGCGCCCTCCGCACGGAGGCGGCGGGCGCCGCCGAGACGGACCGCCGCACGGCGCTGCTCCAGCGCTGCGAGCGGCTGGCCGAGCAGGCCGTACGGGCGCGGCTGATGGTCGTCCCGGGTGGCCGCACGGCGGGCTCGACGGGCGCGACGGAGCCCGCGCGGCCCGCGACGCCCGTGCCCGCCTCACAGGTGCCGCAGCCCGCCCGCTCCCGCGAGAACGACGGCGGCGCGGGCGGCGACGGGGAAGAGCCGGAGCGCGAGGAACCGAAGCGCGAGGAGCCGATGCGCGAGGAGCCGAAGCGTGGGGAGCCGCGTCAGGACCCGCCCGTGAGGCCGTCCACGCCGGGCACGGAGCCCTCGCGTCCGGGGCGCCCCCCGCGCCCCGTCCCCACCCCCGGCGAGGTCTTCCCGCCCCGTCGCCGCCCCTCGCCGCCGCCCGAGGAGGCGCTCTCGGCCTGACAGCCGGAACCGGGGCCAGGGGGGGCTGGGGGGCGCCGGAGAAGCCGGGAACAGGGCCTTACCGTCGGGCCCCGGAACGCGCCGCGTTAGGCTGGAGACCTGCCCACCGAGGAGGCCGACAGCCATGGACTACGTCGCCGCACTGACCCCGCCGATCGTGATGGCGGTGGCCTTCACAGCGCTGATCGTGATCATAGTCAAGAGCCAGGGTGGCGCGAACAAGGGCAAGGAGGACGCGGTCGTGGACGCCGCGCTCGCCCGTGCCGAGCGGTCGAAGCAGAAGAAGGACAACTGAGCCGGTCCGGCCGGTAGCGGGCCGAACCCGGAGCCGGATCCGGACTCGGGCCCGGCCCTGAGCGCGGGCGTGCGGAAGCGGTAAAGCCGCTCCGTGCGCCCTTTTGTTTGGCTCTGTGGAGATCAAAGGCGTCTCTGATTCGGGACATCTCCGACTATTATTCTCGGGTGCCTAGGCCATTGGGAGAGTTGGAAGACGCCGTGATGACGCGGGTATGGCAGTGGAACCGCCCCGTCACCGTGCGAGAAGTCCTCGAGGATCTACAGTCGGAACGCTCCATCGCCTACACCACAGTGATGACCGTAATGGACAACCTGCATCAGAAGGGCTGGCTGCGGAGGGAACAAGAAGGCCGCGCCTATCGATATGAGGCGGTGTCCACACGGCCCGCGTACTCCGCGGCTCTGATGAACGAGGCGTGGTCCTCCAGTGACAACCTGGCCGCGGCCCTCGTGGAGTTCATCGGGCGTATGACACCGGAACAGGCCGACGCGCTGAGGGATGCCTTGCGGGTCGTACAACTGAACGGCGTCCATCTCGACGCCCCCGGAGAGAAGCGCGCGCCGAAGGAGCGATAGCGTCCGTTCATGCCGCCAGAACAGCCGGAACAGCCGGAACAGCCGGAAGCGCCGGAAGTCTCGGAACAGCCGGAAGCACCGGAACGCGCGGAACCGCTCAGAGAAGTCACGGTTCGCCGCGCCCGCACCACGGATGTACGCGCCGTCCGCGCTCTCGTCGACGCCTACTCCCGCGACCGCATCCTCCTCGACAAAGCCACGGTGACGCTTTACGAGGACATCCAGGAGTTCTGGGTGGCGGAACGCGACCACGACGCCGAGGTCGTCGCCTGCGGCGCCCTGCACGTGATGTGGGAGGACCTCGCCGAGGTCAGGACGCTCGCGGTCGATCCGTCGCTCAAGGGCACCGGGGTGGGACATCTGCTCCTGGAGAAGCTCTTGCAGACGGCGCGGTGGCTCGGGGTACGGCGTATTTTCTGCCTCACCTTCGAAGTGGACTTCTTCGCGAAGCACGGCTTCACGGAGATCGGTGAGACGCCGGTGGACGGTGATGTCTACAGCGAGCTGCTGCGTTCCTATGACGAGGGCGTAGCAGAGTTCCTCGGTCTCGAACGAGTGAAGCCGAACACCTTGGGCAACAGCCGCATGCTGCTGCATCTCTGAGAGGCGAGCGGCGTGAGTCGCTATGTCCGAAAGATCCCGCCAATCCTCGTCGGGTCACGCGTCAAACTCCACAGAGGGTTTGTGTTTCTCAGAGAAAAGCGGTTTGCTTTCGTCGGCAGTATCAGTAATCGGTTATCGATGACGAATGGGAGTAGCCGGTGGCACAGAAGGTTCAGGTTCTTCTCGTTGACGACCTCGACGGCGGCGAAGCCGACGAGACCGTGACGTTCGCGCTCGACGGGAAGACCTACGAGATCGACCTCACCACCGCTAATGCGGACAAGCTCCGCGATGTGCTGGAGCCCTATGTGAAGAGCGGGCGCCGTACAGGCGGCCGTTCCGCGCGTGGAAAGGGCCGGGCTTCCGGCGGGGGCGGCAACAGCGGTCAGGACACCGCCAAGATCCGCGCCTGGGCCAAGGAGCAGGGTTACGAGGTCAATGACCGCGGCCGTGTTCCCGCCAATATCCGCGAGGCGTACGAGAAGGCCAACGGCTGATCTCGCCGGGCTTCCGTACGCGCGGTACCGCGGTACGCGTCAGCCGCGCGCGGTGGCATTCCGTCGCCGCCGCACTCACCAGCCGTACGAGATCCACGTGGTCCGCGCCCCGTCCCGGCTCGGGGGGCCGCAGCCAGATGGCGGCCTCCCGCGGGTCGAAGGGTGCGCGGGCGGACAGTTCCAGCTCGATCCCGCGCCACTCCAGCCACTCCAGCAGGCCCGGCAGCTCCTCGGCGCTGCCCTCGGGGACGAGGAGCTGGAGGCGTCGGCGCGCGGGATCGTGGGCGACGGGCCCCGTGTGCACCTCCGGGCGCCGCAGCAGCGCCAGACCGGCGTCCTCCGGCATCTCCAGCGCCTCCGCGCGCCCTCCGGGCCCGTCGGGCCCGCCGCCGCACCCGCCTCGCTCCCGCGCGGCGCACAGCGCCGCTCTGGGCCGGGGAATCATGAACGTCATGCCCGGAGCAACTGACGAACCCCGATCGGGTTACGTAGGGTTGACACTCGACCACGTATCGTGCTCAACGGGCCAAAGATGTGCGGCGCAAGGCTGTTCGCCATCAGCGGATGCGGTATGCCGGTAGCGGCGTGCTCGGCATGGAATGTCAGCCACAGGGGGTAAGAAGTCCCTAGTGGAACGGGGGTGTGGACGGTGATGTCAGCCAGTGACGGGCGTGTCGGCCAAAAGGCGTTCGCCGTCGGCGTAGTGAATCCGGGTGGATACGCCTGGCCTGCGGGAACATCGTCTCGCACCATCGGGTTGGAACTGTTGTCGGCTGTTCGGGGCACGCGAGTTGTCGGTGTGCGTCCCGTGCTTGCGGGGATGTTCCCTGGTGTCGGCAGTTGGAATGAGCGGTCCCCGCTTGCGGGACTAAGCTGCGGAAGGACAGAGAGGGGAGCGTCCCCTTACTGCCTGACCGCTCTGAGGAGCGATTAACGATGTTCGAGAGGTTCACCGACCGCGCGCGGCGGGTTGTCGTCCTGGCTCAGGAAGAAGCCCGGATGCTCAACCACAACTACATCGGCACCGAGCACATCCTTCTGGGCCTGATCCACGAAGGTGAGGGTGTCGCCGCTAAGGCACTGGAGAGCCTCGGGATTTCGCTCGAGGCGGTCCGCCAGCAGGTGGAGGAGATCATCGGCCAGGGGCAGCAGGCCCCCTCGGGCCACATCCCCTTCACTCCCCGTGCCAAGAAGGTCCTGGAGCTGTCGCTCCGCGAGGCCCTTCAGCTCGGCCACAACTACATCGGTACTGAGCACATCCTGCTCGGCCTGATCCGCGAGGGCGAGGGCGTCGCCGCCCAGGTCCTCGTGAAGCTGGGCGCCGATCTGAACCGGGTGCGGCAGCAGGTCATCCAGTTGCTCTCCGGTTACTCCGGCGGCAAGGAGGCGGCCACCGCGGGCGGCCCCGCCGAGGGCACGCCCTCGACGTCCCTTGTCCTGGACCAGTTCGGCCGCAACCTCACCCAGGCGGCGCGCGAATCCAAGCTCGACCCGGTCATCGGGCGCGAGAAGGAGATCGAGCGCGTCATGCAGGTGCTCTCGCGCCGCACGAAGAACAACCCGGTGCTCATCGGCGAGCCCGGCGTCGGCAAGACCGCCGTCGTGGAGGGCCTGGCCCAGGCGATCGTCAAGGGCGAGGTGCCCGAGACGCTCAAGGACAAGCACCTCTACACCCTGGACCTCGGCGCCCTGGTCGCCGGTTCGCGCTACCGCGGTGACTTCGAGGAGCGCCTGAAGAAGGTCCTCAAGGAGATCCGCACCCGCGGCGACATCATCCTGTTCATCGACGAGCTGCACACGCTCGTCGGCGCGGGTGCCGCGGAGGGCGCGATCGACGCCGCGAGCATCCTCAAGCCGATGCTGGCCCGGGGTGAACTCCAGACCATCGGTGCCACCACGCTGGACGAGTACCGCAAGCACCTGGAGAAGGACGCGGCCCTGGAGCGCCGTTTCCAGCCGATCCAGGTCGCGGAGCCGTCGCTGCCGCACACGATCGAGATCCTCAAGGGCCTGCGCGACCGCTATGAGGCGCACCACCGCGTCTCCATCACGGACGCGGCCCTGGTGGGCGCGGCGACGCTCGCCGACCGCTACATCTCGGACCGCTTCCTGCCGGACAAGGCGATCGACCTCATCGACGAGGCCGGGTCCCGGATGCGCATCCGCCGGATGACCGCGCCGCCGGACCTCCGCGAGTTCGACGAGAAGATCGCGAACGTCCGCCGGGACAAGGAGTCCGCGATCGACTCGCAGGACTTCGAGAAGGCCGCCTCCCTCCGTGACACGGAGAAGCAGCTCCTCGCCCAGAAGGCGAAGCGGGAGAAGGAGTGGAAGGCGGGCGACATGGACGTCGTCGCCGAGGTGGACGAAGAGCTGATCGCGGAGGTCCTGGCCACGGCCACCGGCATCCCGGTCTTCAAGCTCACCGAGGAGGAGTCCTCGCGGCTGCTGCGCATGGAGGACGAGCTGCACAAGCGCGTCATCGGCCAGGAGGACGCGATCAAGGCGCTCTCCCAGGCGATCCGGCGCACGCGTGCGGGCCTCAAGGACCCGAAGCGTCCGGGCGGTTCGTTCATCTTCGCCGGTCCGTCCGGTGTCGGTAAGACGGAGCTGTCCAAGACGCTCGCCGAGTTCCTCTTCGGCGACGAGGACGCGCTGATCTCGCTCGACATGTCGGAGTTCAGCGAGAAGCACACCGTCTCGCGGCTGTTCGGCTCGCCCCCCGGCTACGTCGGGTACGAAGAGGGCGGCCAGCTCACCGAGAAGGTGCGCCGCAAGCCGTTCTCCGTGGTCCTGTTCGACGAGGTCGAGAAGGCCCACCCGGACATCTTCAACTCCCTGTTGCAGATCCTGGAGGACGGTCGTCTGACCGACTCCCAGGGCCGGGAAGTGGACTTCAAGAACACGGTCATCATCATGACCACCAACCTCGGCACCCGTGACATCTCGAAGGGCTTCAACCTGGGCTTCGCGGGCCAGGGCGACGTCAAGACGGGCTACGAGCGGATGAAGAACAAGGTCAACGACGAGCTGAAGCAGCACTTCCGCCCGGAGTTCCTGAACCGTGTCGATGACACGGTGGTCTTCCACCAGCTCACGCAGGAAGACATCATCCGCATCGTGGACCTGATGATCGCCCAGGTGGACGAGCGCCTCAAGGACCGCGACATGGGCCTGGAGCTGAGCACGGACGCCAAGGAGCTGCTGGCCAAGAAGGGTTACGACCCGGTGATGGGCGCCCGGCCGCTGCGCCGGACGATCCAGCGCCAGATCGAGGACGAGCTGTCGGAGAAGATCCTCTTCGGCGAGCTGCGTCCGGGCCACATCGTGGTCGTGGACACCGAGGGCGAGGGTGAGGAGAAGAAGTTCACCTTCCGCGGCGAGGAGAAGTCCGCGCTGCCGGACGCCCCGCCGGTCGAGTCCACGGCGGGCGGCGGCCCGAACCTCTCGAAGGAAGCGTGACGCCGCGCGCTGAGCGGTGAACCGTATATGTGGGGCCGGCCCTTTCGGGGGCCGGCCCCACACGCGTGTGTCGGCGGCTTACGGGGCGCCGCCCGGGTCCCGCTTGGCTACGGGGTGAGGACGACGCGGCCGAAGACCTCGCTCGCGGCCATCTTCCGGTGGGCGAGGGCCGCCTCGTCCAGGGGCAGCACCTCGTGCACCACGGCGCGGAGTTCGCCCCGGCTCGCGGCGGCGAACTGTTCCCGTCGCACGGTGTGCTGAGCGGAACGGGGCACGGTGTCGGCGCTGAAGGTGGCGAAGGACAGCGACTTCCGGAACGCCGCTATCAGCTTTGTGCCGAAGTCCTCGGGCGGCGGGCCCCCGACCACGCCGACGGCAACCATCCGGCCGTTCGGGTTGAGCCTGTCCAGGAAGGAGGGCATGTCCGGTCCGGCGATGACGTCGATGATGACGTCGTAGCCCGTGGGCGCGCCCCCGTCACCCTCCCCTGAGCGGTCCAGCACATGCGTGGCGCCGAGTGAGCGCAGCAGCTCGCCGCGTTCCGCCGACGACGCCGTGACCGCCACCGCACCGGCGCCGCCGAGCGCCGCGAGCTGGACCGTCATGACCCCGAGGCTGCCCCCGGCGCCCCGCACGAGCACCGACTCGCCGGGGGCGAAGCGGGCGTGGGCGAGGCTGAAGTGGGCCACGACGCCGGAGGCGCCGAGGGTCACCGCGTCGGCGGAGGACAGGTCGGGGGCCAGCGGCACCACGTCCTCCACGGAGGCGACGGCCTGTTCGACGTACCCGCCGCCCAGACCGGTGAACGCCCACACGCGTCGGCCGACCCATGAGGCGTCGACGCCCTCGCCGACGGCGGTCACCGTGCCCGCCACCTCGCTGCCGGGGATGTGGCCCTCCCCGAAGCCGAAGGCGGCGACGGCACCGCTGCGGATCACGGCGTCGACGCCGCCGACGCCGATCGCCTGCGTGGCGATCAGGACCTGTCCGGCGGCGGGGGCCGGGTCGGGCAGGTCGGTGACGGCCATGCCGTCCGGGGGCCCGAACTTCTGGATGGTGATCGCCTTCAACGTCGTCTCCTTGTGCTGAGGGGTGTGGTGCGGGCAAGCGCGAAGCGCTGACGTTTTCGGACGCTAATGGGACCCGCCGTCCACCGCGGCGAAGTGAGAGCGACGGCCGACGGTTTGCCTCACACCGGACGCACCGGACGCACCGGATGCACGGGCGCGATGGGGGCGTCGTCCGCGCATCAACCGTTCAACCGATGCGCGCGTGCCCGCCGCCGCCGCCGAGAGCGGCTGGGTGATCGCCGGTGGCGAGAGCTACGCGAAGGGCGAGGCGTTCTGCGAACAGCAGGCCAGGGACGACTACTTCCCGAGTGGTTACACGGACGTGGACTGCGTGCCCAACCCCGAGATCCGGCCTGACTTCTACACCATCTGGATCTACCACCCGTGACCGCCGCCCGACAGCCCGGCAGCCTGGCCTGAGCCCGACCTGAGACGTGCGCCCGGACGCCCCGCGAGGGGCCCCGGGCGCACTGACGTGTGCGACCGGTCGGGGGAGAGCGGAACCGCCGGTTCCCTACCCCCGGCGCGGGACGCGCCCGAGCCCGGCGGGGAGCCGGCGCGCGGTCGGCTACGCCGTCGCCCTGAACTCTTCCAGCAGTTCGCGACTTGCGGCGGTGAAAGGGTGATCAACGCCCAGGCTCTGTTCTCGTCGTGCGACGACATCGACCATCGCATCGATCCCGGATGCGGTGTGGCCGAGGGCGAACTGAGTACGGGCGAAAAGCTGCTGGGCCGACAGCGCGAGGGGATAGTCCGCGCCAAAACGTTCCAGGTAAGTCCGGCAGACCAGTCGCATGGCCTCGTTCGCGGATTCGAGCCGCCCCAGCACATAAAGTGCCCAAGCGTGATTGTGCTGGGCGGCCAGGGTGACGGTGTGTTCCGGGCCGAGTTTCTGGACGCACTCCGAGGGCAATGCAAGCAGTGCGTCGTTGTCGTGGGCCAGTTCGGCCGCTGACAGCATGGTCAGCAGACTGGCCCGGGAGCGCAAGGTCAACGGGTGTGCTTCTCCCAGTGCTTCTCGGCGTCCCGCTACTACTGACCTCAGAAGAGCGAGTGCTTCCTCGCGCCTGCCGATGTTCGCGAGCACGAGCTGGAGCCCGTGTCTGGTATCCAGCGTGTCGGGGGAACCGTCGCCCAAAATGCGCTGCTGAGTGCGGTGCACATCGAGGAGAAGTCGCTCAGCCTCTGTATATCTGCCCAGCCGGAAAAGTGCTCGCCCCGCCCTTGACCGAGCCGCCAGAACGAGCCGATGTTCATCGCCGAGGACCTGTTTTGTGAGGTTTGCCGCCGCATCGGCCGTCTCCCAGGCGGACATATAGTCCCCGGTGCGGTGGAGGGCGATGGACAAGCGCTGGGCGACGGCCAGGGCGTCGGCAATAATCGGAGGCTGTCTGGCATGCCGCAGCAGAGCAAGTGCGTGAGGGGCGAGCAGGCGCAACTGCGGATCGTACGGGCCGGCATCGGGCAGGGAAGGGAAAGCCGAGTCGAGCAATTGAACTGCCGTCGAGTCGAGAGCCGGGAGCTTTTCTTCAGGCGTGGAAGCGGCCACGCTGTCGAGCAGTATGCCGTGGCTCTGCACACAGCGCACGCCGACATCGACTAATTCGGTGAGCGAGTGGTCCAACAGTGCTCGCAATGCTGTTTCGCATCGAGCGCGAGGCAGAACACCGCTGATTTCAGGGTGGTTCAACAGAGAAACTGGCAGAGGCTCGGGAGCGTAACGAGCCAGAAGTCTGAGAAGTGCGGAAGCCTCCGGAAGGCCACGGGCTTCGAAAGCATCCAGCGTCAGTTGCCAGGTTCGGCCGACCAAATGGCGGGGGTCCGCTTCGGACAAGACATCTGCTCCTTGATCTATGAGCTCGACCCGTTCGTCTTCGCCCAGGTGGTGCCCATATGTATCCATGGTCCAGGGATCGAGTACCTGGTGGGCCAGGAAACCACCGGCAAGGGTGAGCGCGAGGGGCAGCCGCCCCAGCCGGTCGGCGACGGCGGCGGCCTGCTCCGCGGTGCCGCTTTCCGGTGCCAGGTCGCGCAGCACCTGGGCGGCGTCGTCACGCGGTAGCACGCCGATGTGCTGCAACTCGGCGCCTGGCCACCAGCGGGCGGCTGCTCGACGGGTGGTGACCACGGTGGTACCCCGTGGACTGCTGCGCAGCCAGCTTCCTTCGCGCAGAATCTCGGGATCATCCGCGTTGTCGAGTACCAACAACCACGCCTCAGAAGAGCGGTCGAGACGGTCCCACACAAGGTCCGCCGCAGGTCGGAGCCCATTCCGGGCCGCCAACAGTTCGCCGTCGCGGGCACCTCGGTCAGCGGCGACGGCGAGCATCCCGGCACGCAGGCCCGCACGGTCGGCGGCATTCACCCACAGCCCGACCCGCCCACTCACCTCGGTGGCGAACTGGAACAGGGCACAGGCCACGGCTGTTTTGCCGCATCCACCCATGCCGTGGAGAACATAGACCTCACCGGCGCGCTCTCCGCCGACGCTCGCCCGCAAGCGCTCCAACACCTCGGCGCGGTCGCGCAGGACCGAGGGGGCCCGGCCGATCACCGGACGACGTACGGAGTCCGGACCGCTCGTCGGGGGTTCCTGGGCACCGTAATAATTGTTCTCGTTAATGTGCTGGTCGCCTGTGGACTGGTAGATGCGGCCACTGTCCTCAGCGCGTCCGTCAAAGTTATTGCTCATCGGAATGCACTGTTCCAGTGAGGCTCATTTGTGTCATTATCGGCACCATCGCAGGTGGGATGATCGTGTCGTGGTAATGAGGTAAAGATTGACGAACTTCCATCGCTACCATCCCTGAGTGGGCCCGACAAGGGGCTGTCTTCGGTCATCTTTCCCCTGGCATATGCCTGGTGACTGGAACTCGATGCCATCTCCAGTCGATCTCCTCTCGTTAGTTGTCGTCTCCTCTGGAAACGGGCACAATATCCGGGCGCGGTGAGTGGAACCAGCCGAGGGGAGAGATGCATGGCGAGACCGTGGGAAGCGGACCCTTCGACATCCTTCAAGAGGAGGCTTGGTAAATCCCCGAAAGAGTTAGGCAATACGACGGACACACCGGACTGCCCTGATATATGGGAACTCGGCAACGGCGATGTCGCCATCATCGGCAGGGATCTCACGGAGTCGCTCGGAAAATCGCTGCCTCCGGGGGTATCAGTTGGCGCCGATGAAAAGCTGGTGGTAATTCCCAGGAATATGATGGTCGCGGCGAAACCGGATATCCCCAGTGTTTGATTCCTTCTCGAAGGGTGCTTCCGAGCGTTTGATGCGTCCGGAGTACCATGCCGATTTCCGACGCTTCTACGAGAGCGGGATCCGGTTTCTCAACAAGCTTGAGCGCGGCCAGAACTTCAAGGAGCGAGGCTTCCCGAGCTGGGAGGCGTTCAGCGCCGGAAAATGGTCCCAGGCGCTGTCTCTCATCGAAGAGAAGCGTGAGGTCTACGCGAAGCAATTCCAGAAGGCGGCTCGGCTCGGTGTCAAGGAGCGTCGGCTGCGCGTCGTAGAGTTCCCCGTCACTCCCTATGTGCAGTGGGAACTGTTCGTTCTTCGTCTGCGTGTGGAGCTGGGTGACAATATCAAGGTCATCGATGCTCGTGAAATCTCAGACGTCGAAAAGAAGCGGCCCGTCCCTGAAGTGGTCATTCTCGGTGACGTGGTCATGTACGAAGTCGTATACGATGACGATGGAAATGCGGCGGGAGCCAACCGTTTCCGGGATCCTGCGCTGATCGAAGAAACATCGTCCGGGTTCAACGTTCTCTATGATCGCGCCGATCCGTTCTTCGACTTCTTCGACCGGAAGATCCTGCCGTTGGCGCCCCCAACTCCAGGCGCGCGCTAGGGCGTCCGCAACCTGCCGCGGAACCGGGCCCGGCGCCGGAGGGCGGGGTCCGGATCGGATCGGGTCGGGCCGGGCCGCTGTTCGGGCTTGGTGACGGACGCGGCGCTCTTCTTCGCCGTCACGCGTCGGTGGGCACGGCGGGCACGGCAGGGGGACGGTTGCGGCCCAGGCGTTCGTGTGCGGCGACGAACTCGTCGGCGCTGACAGCGGACATCGTGGACAGGTCGAGGGCCAGCGCGAACCCCGCGATGATCTCGGCGAGCCGGGACTGGCCTCCGGGCGCGGCGCAGCCGAGCATCTCCAGCAGGGCGTGCTGTGCGGGCAGCCGGGTGCCGCCGCCGACCGTGCCGACGATCAGGGCGGGGAGGACCATCGTCGCCCGCACGCCGCCGTCGACGGGCTCCAGCTCCAGGTGCCCGAGGCTGGATTCGTGCACGGAGGCGATGTCCTGCCCCAGGGCTGTGAACATTCCGCCGATGACGTTGGCGATGCAGACGTCGTTGCCGACCATGCCGCCGTGGAGGCCGCCGCCGCGCTGGATGCGGTGGGTGTCCAGCAGACTGTCCCGGCCGGTGTTGAGCACATGCCGCAGGACGTGGTCCGGCAGCTCGGCCTCGGCGACCACGCGGGTGCCCCGGCCGTTGAGGAAGCTGTGGTACGTGACCTTCTTGTCGCCGCTGAGGTTCCCCTCGACCCGGAACTGTTCGACGTCCGCCGAGGTGTCGGCGGGGAAACGGTCGAGGATCCACTGGCAGGCGTGCCAGGTGCAGGCCGAGGTCATGTTCTGGCCCGCGGCGTCGCCGGTCTCGTAGGCGAAGACGACGTGCACGGTGCGGCCTGTCATGACCGCGCGTACGCTCACCAGCGCGGCGTGCCGGGACACGCGGGCCGCCTGGCCGCGCAGCTCCTCCAGGTGGTCTCCGAGCCAGTCCGTGAAGACGGCGGCCTGGCCGAGCGAGCCGAGCTGGAAGACGGGCGCCCGCGTCATGCGCTGGGAGACCGCGTGGGTGCGTACGCCGCCCGCCTGGGAGAGGGCACGGGCGCCGCGCGACGCCGAGGCGACCAGGGCGCCCTCGGTGGTGGCCAGCGGCGCGTACAGGCTGCCGGACGCGTGCGTGCCGTCGAAGACCAGCGGCCCGGCCAGCCCGACGGGCACCTCCACGGCCCCGATGAGGTTCTCGACGTTGTGGGAGAGGTCATCCGCGTGCAGCCGCATCGGGTGCAAGGGCGCCAGTGGTGTTCCTTGCCGCGTGCGGAGCCATTCCAGCCGCTCTTGCCGTGCGGCCTCGGTGTGGCTGTCGCGCGCGGGAATCGCGGAATCGGAAACGGCGCTGTCGTCACCGCTGTCCGGATGCATGGGTCCTCCCTGCGTGCGTATCTCCGCTCCCTCGGGCCCTTGCCTCACGCAGCCTCACGCGGCCGTGCGCGATGGCGGAGCCCGGACGTCCCCATTGTTCTCGTGCGCACCGTCCGTGCGGGGAGTTGCGCGGACGCGAGTGCGTGAACGTAGTGAACGCGCTGGTCGTCCGCCCTTCCGCGAGACGCCGCCCGGCCCGGCACCCGTCCCCCGGCCCGGCCCCGGTCCCCCGGCCCTGTCCCTCCTACGGGGCATTGCCGCGCGGGGGCCGGAGCCGCGAGGGTCGGGGGCCGCAGGCCGCTCGGTGGGGAGGTGAGGAGGAGAGGGGGAACAGCGGTGGTGGACTTCCGGGAGGTGTGTGCGGGGGCGGTGGCCGCCAAAGGCGGCTTCCGCGTTCCCTGGGTACGCGACGCGTTCGCCGCCGTCGACCGCGCCCACTTCGTCCCCGCCAAGGTGTGGGACCAGACCGCCGACGCGGACGGCCGCTACCCCCTGATCGACCACGAGGCGGACCCCGAGGGCTGGTACCGGGCGGCCTGGGACCCGCACCACAGCGTCATCACCCAGCTCGACGACCACCGCCTCCCCGATGCCCCCGCACGCGGTGGAACCTTCACCTCCAGCATCTCCGCGCCCGACATCGTCGCCGAGAAGCTGTGCCGGCTCGATCTGGAGCCGGGGCAGCGGGTGCTGGAGCTGGGCACCGGGTCCGGTTATGTCACCGCGCTGCTGTGCGAGCGCGTCGGCGACGCGAACGTGACCACGGTGGAGATCGATCCCCATCTGTCGGCCTGGGGCGCCGCCAATCTCGCCGCCGCCGGGTACCGTCCCGAGACCGTGTGCGGTGACGGCATGAACGGCCGCCCCGGAGACGGCCCGTACGGGCCGTACGGCCGCATCATCGCGACCGCCGCAGTACGGCACATCCCCCGCGCCTGGACCGGGCAGTGCGTGCCCGGCGCCGTCATCCTCACCCCGTTCGGCACCTCCTACGCCAACGGCGGCCTGCTGAAACTCACCGTGCGGCCCGACGGCGGCGCCCACGGGCCGTTCGTGGGGACCGCCCAGTACATGTGGGCCCGTGGCGAGCGCCCGCCCCGTACCGTCGAGCCCTCGGAGCGGGTCAGGAAGGCGTCCTCGCCGGTCGGACCGGCCCAGGTCCTGGACCGCGACTGGGCGCAGGACTTCGTCATCGGGCTGCGCGTCCCCGACGTGGGCCTCGCCCACCGTGGCGAAGGGGCCGAGCCGCGGACGCAGTTGTGGGACGAGACCGGCACCTGCGTCACCCTCGTGTCGCACGAAGCCTGGTGGGAGCACGGCGCGGTCACCTGCTACGGCCCCCGGAACCTGTGGGAGGAGGTGGTGGCCGCCTACACCGAGTGGCGCGGCGCGGGGCAGCCCGGACTGGACCGTCACGGCCTCACCGTCGCCGCCGACGGAACGCAGCACGCGTGGCGGGACACACCTGACACCCCCGCCCCCGGCTCTACGGATTGGTCACCGTGACGGTGATTCCGGCCGCCTGCATGGCCGCCACCGCCTGGCGGGACGCTTCCTTCGCGCCGGGCTTGGCGGGCTGGTAGTAGTGGGCGCAGGCGACGGAGATCTGGAAGGTGGCCATCGATCCGTCGCCCTTCTCCAGACCACCGGTTTGCAGCTCGATGAGGCGCTCGGCGCAGCCGTCCGTGCTTCCGGCCGACCCCTTCCTGGACGTGATGGGCAACTGGGCGCCCGTCTGGGGGTCGGTGCGCGCGATGGTGGTGCACGGGCTGGCGGTCAGCGCGGTGATGTCGAGGGTGTTGGATGCCTGGAGGACGTCCGGCATGCTCCAGGCCAGCGTCTCCAGCAGGTCCAGGATCGCGTCCTCGGCGTGGTCGCTGTTCGTCCGGTCGTGCGATTGCGCGGCGCTGGCGTACAGGCCCAGGTCCACGCCGTTCAGGCTGGCGTTGAGGATCACCTGGTTCCGTGGGTTGTGCGTGGCGAGGAACGCGTCGCGCTCTTGCGGAGTGACCTCCATGCGCTGCGCGACGTGTCCGGGGTGTCCGGGCCGTAGCTGGACGGAGTCCTCGCGAGGCCGGTCGGCGGTCTCCGGTGCCCGACGCGCCATCACCCGTCTCGCGTTGGCCTCCGCCTCGCGCTCGAAGCGGTCGGACGGGTCCGAGACCTTGAGGCCGCCTCCGTTGTCGGTGCCCGCGACGGGCCCCTGGCGCTGCTGGATGACGTGCGTCAGCTCGTGCGCGAGAGTGTGCGCGTCGGCACCGCCGTCGCCGATGACGATGTGGTTGCCGGAGGTGTAGGCACGGGCGCCCAGTTCGGTGGCCGACGCCTTCGCCGCGCTGCCGGAGTGCACGCGGACGTCGGAGAAGTCGGCACCGAGCCGGGCTTCCATGTCCGTACGGGTCGCGTTGTCGAGGGGGCGGCCACCGCTGCGGAGGACGTCCCGGACGGCGGCGGACCGCTGCACCTCGGGCACCTCGGGCACCTCGGGCTGCTCTTCCGTACGGTGCCCGCTCCGGCGGAGCATCTGGACGACGGCCGCGTTCCCGGCGCTGCGCTGAAGGTCGCGGAGCGCCTGTGGCGCCACCGGCGCACCCGGCCGCGCAGGCCGAACCGGCCGCACCGCCGAGTCGGCCGCGCGGCTACGGGCCGGTGCGTGGCCGTTCCCGGACGTGGACTGTCGGGCGTCGTCCCTTGCGTGCACGGGCTGCCTCTTCCGCCAGCGGACATCAACATCTCCTGCATACAAGGTCAACGCCCGACGCGGCCAGGAACGGGAGGGCAGGACCGGCTGCCCGAACGGGCAGCGCACGGCGCTCCACCCCGCTGTTACAAAGTGTGTTACTGACCCCGGACAGAACTTCGTGAACAAGATCCGGCGGGTGGCCATCGGACAGGGTGTAGCGAACAAGAGATCCGGCCGGTCGCCCTTCGGGAGCGGTCGGAGCGCCGTATCCCGACCACCCATGGGGGCCCAGCATGACCACTCGCCGCATCCGCCGCACCGTCCGCTCCACCGGCCTGGTGGCCCTCGCGGCCGCCGCCGCGTTCTCGCTGACCGCCTGCCAGGGCAGCGACACGGACGCTTCTGGCCAGGGCAAGCAGGACAGTGCCTCCGCCGCCCACTCGTCCGACGACAACGGTGCGTCGAACGACTCGGCGAAGAGCGGCCAGGAGACGAAGACCGAGGCGACCTCAGCGGACCGCGAGGGCGCGGGGTCGGGTTCGGAGAAGTCGGCGACGCCTGACCGCACCGAGACCCTGGAGGACGGCAGCAAGGCCGAGATCTACAAGCTCGGCGAGCAGAGCTACCGGGCCAAGATCGTTTCCGACGGCGCGGTCACGGCCACGCTGGAGACGGACGGTCACGACGCCGGTCTCAACGCCAACGGCATGTACGTGATGCTGGCGCTCGACGGCCAGATCTACTCCTGGATGGGCGGCGAGCACACGGGCGCAGGCACCTACAGCCTTGAGGGCGGCTGGAAGGCCAAGGTCACGGAGGTCGGCGACAACCACTTCCGCGCGAAGATCCTCGGCAACGACGGCTCGGTGATGGGCACGCTCGACGCGGACGGGCACGACGCCGGGGTCGACGCCAACGGCGTCGCCATCGTCCTCAGCTCCGGCGGCGTGATCAGCTCGCACTCGCACTCGTAAGCTCGTAAGGACGTCCCCGGCTGAGCGGTGGAACGGCTACGGCCGCTCCACCGCTCAGCCGTTTTCGCCTGCTTAGCGGGCGTACGTGGTGAAGGCCGCCCACGCGGCGGCCGGGACGGTCAGGACCGCGCCGTCCGGGGTCTTGGTGTCACGTATGTGGACGTCCGCTTCCGCGCAGCCGCAGTGGGCGACCTCGATGCATTCGCCTCCGCTGGAACTGCTGTAGCTGGACTTGTGCCAGTCGAAGGCGACCTCGACGCAGTCGCCTCCGCTGGGGTTGCTGTAGCTGGACTTGAACCACCGCAAGGTGCCGCTCATTGCTCTCCCGCCAACTGCTCGATGAGACCCAGCGAATCCCGTGGGCTCAGGGCCTGTGACCGGATCTTCGCATAACGCTGGGCGTAGCGGCTGACCTTTGCCGGGTCGCTGATCAGCAGGCTCTCCTCCTGCGGTTCCAGGTACACCAGGTGGTCGTGGTCCGTGGTTTCCAGCAGCTTCATGGAGCCGTATGCGCCCACATGCTCTGTGGACAGGCCGCAGTCCGGCGGGAGCACTTGGAGGGTGACATTGCGTCGTTGTGCGTCCTGGGCCAGTGAGTGCATCTGGCCCCGCATGATCTCCTCGCTGCCGATCGGCCTCCGTAATACGGACTCCTCCACGATCAGCTCGACCAGGGCCGTGGGCTCCCGGTCGAAGAGTGCCCGGCGCGCCAACCTGGCTTCTACCAGTTCTTCGACTCGCTGCTCCGGGAGCACCGGGAATCCGCCCGCGATCAGCGCACGGGCATACTCCTCTGTCTGGAAGAGGCCGTCGACCACCACCGCTTGGTATGAGGACAGAACGGCCGCCCGCTGCTCCAGTGGCGCGAAGTCGCGGAACTGCGACGGATACTTGTCGCGACGGGCGTACTTCATGGACGCCTCAAATACCGGCGCCCCGCCCAGCAGGACTCTGTCCATCCCCTTGAGCATCTTCTCGCTGCCGGGCTGGACGCCCGTCTCCATCGCGCTGACCGCAGCGCCCGTGTAGCCGAGTTCCTCGCCGACGTTGTCCTGCGTCATCTTCAGGTGCTTGCGGAGGATGCGAGCGATCTCGCCGACATATCTGGTCGTGCTCAGGCTCGGCTGGTCCTGTTCCTCGTGGTCGTCGTGTCCCGCTTCTTCCATTGGCGCGTCACCACCCGGTCGGGGTCGTTCTCAAATGAACTCAACCGACTCTCAAGGCGATTTCGCGCAGCTCACCACGGTCCTCGCCCTTGAGGTCCGGCTCTGGAAAACGCTAGTCGGGGCTACCGAGACTTTTCTCATGAATACAGAAAGTGACCGAACCGATCTGACCTGGCTTCCTCCCGACGGGCACCGGCTCCGCAAGGCGGGCGTGTACTTCGACGCCGTACGCGTCGACGGCGAACTCGGTGCCGAACTCGCGACGCTCATGGTGCGGCTCACGGGCGGGTTCCCCGGGCCCGTCGTCACCTCGGCCGTACGTCGTCGGCCCACGTACTTCCTCGTGCCGCCCGGCAGCACCACCGGCCGTCCCTGGCCGGGCGCGGCGGAGCGGCTGACGAGCGACGGGTGCGGGCAGGTGGCGTACATCCCCGTACCCGCGCTCGACGGCCCGACGTGGCCGCTGTCCTGGCGCTGCGTGCCCCGCCCCGACGGCGTACTCGTGCACGCGCTGCTGCTCCGCAGCGCCCTGCGCACGCTCCTGGACCGCGACCCGGCGCAGACCGACGAGGCACGCGGCGCCTATGGGGGACGCGGGGTCATTTCGCGCGGTTGCGCGCGCGACGCCCCGTGACGCGAGAGGTTACGGCGCACCAACCGCACCACGCGAGGAGCAGACCATGACCGGCGTCCTGACGACTGACCACCCTGCCTGGACCGAGACCGGGAGCGGAGGTCGCGCCCGAGCCGTACGTACCGTCTCTGGGGTCTGGGTCCTGTTCTGGGACAGCGATGGTCTGCGCCTGACCTGCGTGGAGGGGACCGAGGACGTGAAGCCCCAGTTCGTCACCGCCGACCCCGCGTGTCTGCCGGACACCGTTCCCGCAGCGCTCAGGGCCGGACTCGACGGGCTCGGGCCCACGCTGCGGCTGGCCAATCCCTGGCTGTGGGACGCGATCACCACTGCCGTCCTCCGGCAGGTGGTGCGGGCCGGGCAGGCTCGCAAGCTGTACCGCACGTGGTGCCGGACATACGGCACAACTGTCGAGACCCCGTACGGAGAACTGGCTCTCGCACCCACGGCCGGGCAGGTTCTGGGGCTCGATGAGGACCAGTTCGCGTCCGTGGGAGCCCGGTTCCACCGTTCCGTGTTGCTGGCAGCCGCCGCCCGCTACGAGGAGCACTCCGCGCGCTGGCGGCACATGGACGCCGCTGACCTGGCCGCCGCGCTGATGAACGTTCCCCGGATCGGGCCGTGGACCGCGTCCGCCGCCGCGGCCGACTACACCGGTGACTTCAGCGTCTACCCGCACGACGACCTGGCCGTGCGCACCTGGGCCGCGCAACTTGCGCCCGAGCACGACTGGCCGGATAAGAAGGACAAGGCGTTCGGCCCGCTGTGGACCGGCTTCGCCGGTCCCTGCCGTACCGCCCTGCACGCCCCTCACCCTCTCCACTCTCACCTGGGGCTCCCATGCCCGCTGAACCGGAGGAGCGATATCGCAGTTACCGCTGATCGCGGGAGCCGACCCGGCCCACACTCTCGACGCACTGTTCGTGAACGCGCCCCTGCGTGTACCCGCGCGACCGGCGTCCGGCGGCGAGCCGCGGCACCGCGCTCCTGAAAGGCGCGGCCAGCGGCGGGCATCTGGAGGCGAACATCATCGGGGAACTCGACACGCTCCACGACAAGTACAGCGTGACCGCGTTCCGCTTCGTCGACGACCTCTTCCTGGGCGTCGGCCGCGTCATCGGGACACAAATGGCCGCGTTCACCCGGCACCGTATTGGTGAGCGGTACGTGGGGGACGCTACCGGGCGCATCAACGTCCTCGACCGGGTCTCCGACCGTGAACTGGACCGGCTCGTCGCCAACGGCCTCCGTGAGGTCGCCCTCGGCATCGAGCCCGGCAGCGACCGCATCCTGCGGCAAGCTCGACCAGGGCGAGCCCCTGAGTGCCGGTGCCGCGCGGGAGCTGCTGGAGGAGACGGGCGTCGTCGTCGATCCGGGCCATCTGCGCCTGGTACACGTCGTGCACCACCGGCAGAGCGACACCCTGGCCCGGATCGGGTTCTTCTTCGAGGCCACCGAGTGGACCGGGGAGCCGGTCAACAGAGAACCCGAGAAGTGCCTCCGCCTGGCGTGGTTCAGCCTCCACGAACCGCCCGAGGATCTGATCGAGTACCCGAGGGAAGGACTCCTCGGGTACCTCCGGGCGGCCAGCGGTCTGACGGAACACGGCTGGCAGCGGGCGGCGGGCTGAACGGCTCTGGCGACCGCAGGGGTCAGGACATGATGCGGACGCCCTCTGGGACGCCGCTGACGCGTGGGAGGCGCGGGTTCACGCGAAGCGTCGTCAGGCGGGGGAACTCCGCGAGCCAGCTCATGTCCGCGACGCCCAGGTCGTAGGCGAGCCACAGGTGCGTGAGCTGGTCGTGCGCGAGGCCGTCCAGCAGTTCGGCCGGGGTGAAGTGGCCGACGATCTGGACCCGTTCCCGGCCGCCCAGCTTGCGCAGGGCCGCCAGTTCCACCCTGTCGGAGACCGGGAAGTACAGGCCCTCCGGGTCGAGATACTGGATGATCTCGTCGGCGTAGCGCTCGGTCTCGAAGTTGCGCCAGCCGCGCGCCAGCTCGGCCCGCACGGGCAGCGACCTGCGATCCCGTAGCCGGGCGAGGTAGTGCATGGCGGCGTCGTCGTTGATGCGGGTGACGGTCACGGCGAGGCGGTGGGCCTCCTCGTCCGTGACGGTGGACGGGTCCGGCAGCATCTCCAGGACGATCGGGCCCACCCAGCCCAGGCCGCGCGCGCCCGCGACGGTGGCGGGGCGCACCATGTTGCGCGTCTCGCGCCGGATGCGGGCGTGGGTGTCCGGGTCCAGCTCCGTCACATGCTCCAGGCAGGCCGCGGCCAGCAGACGGCGGCGGTTCCTCCGCATGCCCGTCTTGCCGGGCGCGAGGAGGCCGCGCAGGAGCGTCGCGCACTCGTCGGGGCGGGCGTGCGCGACGGCCATGCGGATGACCTCCTCCCAGTCCGCCTCGTGGGCGTGGTCGAGGAGGAGGGCGAAGTTGCGCTGCTCGACGGCCTCCTTGGCCGCGAGATAGTCCTGCACCGTGCGGTGGACGAACTCGACGGAGCCGTCCGGCTGCTCGCGCAGCAGGCCCGTACGGAGGAGGAGGTGATGGAAGATCTCCTCCGGCCCGCCCTGGCCCGCCGTGGCCGGGATCGCGGGGAGACGGCGGGATATCTCCTCGACGGCCGTGGCGCGGTCGAGTTCCGCGCGCTGCTCCAGCAGCATGCGGTAGGCGAGCTTGCGGAGCAGGCGCTCGCGGGGGGCGCGCTGGAGGTTGACGGCGTCGGCGTACAGGACGTGGCGTTCCGTGTCGCGGCGCTGGAGAAGCATTTCCATGGCCGCCTCGTACAGCTCCTTGCGGCCGTGGGGGAGAGAGCCGGAGCGGTCGCGGTTGAGGGCGCAGATCAGCCCGCACATGAGGGGGTTGGTGGCGAGGACGCGCAGCTCGCGGTAGAGGGGGATGGTCTGGAGCAGCCGGTCCATGTACGCGTCGAGACTCGCGTGGTCCTTGCCCTCGTCGGTGCGGGCCGCCGTGTGCCAGGCGGTGATGAAGGCGGCGACCTGGTCGCGGTTCATCGGGGCGAGGGTCAGCTCGCTGAAGCCTTCGTCGGCGAGCCAGTCCGCGTCGACGGCGGGGGGACGGGAGGTGACCAGGCAGACGTTGCCGCTGTAGATGCGCAGCAGGCGGCGTAGCTGGTCGCGGAGGTGGGGGCGCTGGTCCTCGGGCGCCTCGTCTATGCCGTCGACGAGCAGCAGCCCGCGCTCCTCGGCGAGGACGCGCACGGCCCAGCCCTCGGGGGCGTCGTGCGCGAGGGGGTGGCGGACGGCGGTGAGGAAGTCGTCCGGGGCGGGGAAGCCCTCGCGGGCGAAGCGGCGTACGGGGAGGACGAGGGGGATGCGGCCCCGTAGACCGCCCAGCTCGGCGGGGAGTTCGTCGCGGGCCGTCGTGACGGCCAGCCACTGGATGAGGGTGGTCTTGCCGGAGCCCGCGACGCCGCGCAGCAGGACGCGTTCGTGGCCGGAGAGGGCGCGGTCGGCGGTGGTGACGGGTTCGTTGGGGGCGGGTGCGGGTGTGGGGGCGGCGGGTGCGCCCGTGGCCGTGCCCGGCGTGCCCGGCGTGGATGTCGTGGGCGTCGTGGGCGTCGTGGAGGCGTCGAACTCGGCGGTGAGGCTGAGGTACGTCGCGTCGAGTGGCCAGTTGTCGGGGGTGTTCGGGTTGGGGAGGTCGATGCCGTAGATCGTGACCCGGTTGAACTGCTCGACCACCGTGCGCAGATAGCGCTCCTCGAACTCCGCGTCGGCGGCGGAGGGCGCGGGGCGACCGCGCAGTGCCTCCACGTCGTTGAGGTCGACGAGCTGCCTGATGCGGTGACTCCGTTCGGCCATGCGTTCCGCGAGCGCTGGGGAGCGGCGGATGAGCAGGTGCAGTATGTGCAGGCAGACCGTGACCAGCAGGTTGTCGTGGAACCAGGCCGCCTCCGACGACAGCTCCCTGTCCGCGCCGGGCACGGCCGAGCGGAGGCGTCGCGCGAAGTCCTGGGGGCCGAGGCGTACGGCCTGGGCGTCGGTGACGTCGACCTCGCCGATGGTCCAGAGGGTGCGGGCGAGGACGGACGCTGTCGCTTCGTCCTCGTCCGTCGCGGTGTCCGGGTTCGGGGACGGGGCGGGGGCGAGCCGTACGAGTTCGCGCGCGGTGCGCAGCAGATCCTCGTACCCGAGCGCGGGTGCCACCCCCCGGAAGGTGACCAGCCAGGCCAGCAGGGCTTCGCCCTGATGCGGCTCCTCCGGCCGGAAGAGGGGACGGACGATCGGATCGACAACGGCTGACGCGAGACGTACGGCGGGTTCCATGAGCTTTCAGGGCTCCCCGTGGGCCTGTACCGGTGAACCGCCCAGCCTATGCGGAGCTTTGGGGAGAGGGGTACGGGGTGTTCACGCCGGTCTGGGGCGGGGGGTGATCGTCAGCTTGGCGGTGGCGGGTAGGGCGTCGGCGTTGTGGATGGTGAACACGTAGCTCACGATCACGGTCTCCAGCCGGGGCAGACCGGCGAGAGGCGCGAGGTCCACCTCCTTCGCACCGCTGATGGCGAGGTGGTCGAGGTGCGGGAAGAGGCCGACGACCTGTCGCAGGTCGCAGCCCTTGAACGGCAGGGAGAGGTACATCTTCTCCATCTGCTCCATGCGGGCACCCGCGTCCGCCAGCTCCCTTATATGGGTGCCGAACAAGGAGGCCGTGACCAGCCCTGGGTGATGGACGAACGCGGTCCAGTCGCGGAATCCGCCGAGGGGCCGGGCGCTCCACAGACCCACGTGCCGCAGCGTGGGGTAGTCGCTCATCCAGTGCAGATCGCGCATGCCGGAGGGCGCCCACACGTGTTCGAGGGGGGCTCCGTCCGGGAGCGCGGAGGAGCCGGGCCAGTCCAGCCCCTCGTTGAGGTGGAGGTATTGCAGCCGCGTCAGCGTCCGCAGCCCCCACAGTTGCTTCAACGAGGCGAGGTTCTGGAGAGTGAGGCTCTCCAACGGCACCTCGCGCAGGGGCGTCAGATCGGAGACTTGGACGCAGTTGACGAGCCGCAGAGTCTCCAGCTTCTGGTAGGCGGTCAGAAAGCCCAGGCTGCTGATCAGGGAGTTGTCGGCGAGGCTCAGCTCCCTCATCTCTCCGGGCGGAAGAGACTCGGCGATCTGTCGCTCGGTGAAATCGCCCTGGAGCCACACGCGGTCATGGCCACCGAGATCACGCAGCGCGGCCAGCTCCTCCGGCGAGTGGACCGTGATGTAGACGTGCGGGGGTTTCTCGATGAGATGCGCGATGACGTCCCGGGCGTATGCGCCGGTGTCGAACCGGTCCCAGTGGACGGCCAACTGCGCGCGCACGTTGATGTCCTCGCTGTCCCGGAAGCGGAGCAGGGTGGCCAGTCCGGCGTCCGTGCCGATCTGCGCCGCCGTGTGGACCACCGCCCTGGCCTCCCCGTCGTCCACCTCCTCCGGGCCCGGCAGCAGCTCCAGTACGACGGGCCCGAGCGCCGCCAGCTCCCTCGCCTCGTCCAGATCGCGCGGCGGAATCAGCGCCGCCGCGCGCCGCTCCACCTCGGCCCGGACGTCCGGGTCCAGCTTCGTCGCGTGCTCCAGGCACGCCATGGCCAGCAGATGCAGCCTGCTGCGGTGCTCCGGTTCCTCGTCGCCCCGCTCCAGCAGCGCCCGCAGCAGGCGGGCGCGCTCGTCGGCGCGTGCGTGGGCGACGGCCATGCGGACGACGTCCTCCCACTGGTCCTTGTGCGCGTTGCTGGCCAGCAGATTGAAGTCGCGTTCCTCGACGGCGGCCTTCCCGCCCAGGTAGTCCTGGAAGGTGCGGTGGACGAAGTCGACGGCGCCGTCGGCGGGCTCGCGCAGCAGGCCCGAGCGGTCCAGCAGATAGCGGAAGATCTCCTCGGCCGTGCCCTGTTCCGCCACGTACGGCATGGAGGGCAGGGCGCGCTCCAGCAGTCCGATCGCGTCGGCGCGGTCCAGTTCCGAGCGGCCGTTGCGGATGAGCCAGTACGCGAGCCGTTGCAGCAGCTCGATCTGCGACTCCTCGTCCAGCTCCCGCGCGCCCTCCCCGTACATGTCGCGCTCACGGTCGCGCCGCTCCAGCAGCATGCTGAGCGCCGCGTCGTAGAGGGCCTTGCGCCCGCGCGGGAGGAAGCCGTGGCGCTCGCGGTGCAGGGCGCAGATGAGGCCGCACATGAGGGGGTTGGTGGCGAGGCGTTCCAGGTCCGGCTTGGTCCGTACGGCAGTGAGCAGCGCGCCCGCCAGCTCCGGGTCCGTCTCGGCCGCCTCGTGCCAGCGGTTGATGAAGACGGCGATGTCGTCGCGGCTCATGCGGGAGAGGGACAGCTCGGTGAAGTCGTCGGTGCCGAGCCAGTCCTCGCGTACGGCGGAGGGGCGCGAGGTGACCATCCACAGGTTGCCGGGGAAGGCGGTGAGGAGGTCGCAGAGCCAGCGGCGGGTGCGTTCGCGCTCGTCCTCGGGCACCTCGTCGATGCCGTCGACCAGCACCAGCCCGCGGCCCGCCGACAGCACGCGGTCCGTCCAGCTCTGCGGCTGCGAGCCGGAGAGGGGGCAGCCGACCGCGTCGAGGAAGCGGGCGGGGGTGGGGAGCGCGGCGCCGCGCCGGGTGAGGGTGCGCAGGGGCAGGACGAACGGGACGCGGCCGATGAGGTGCGCGAGCCGTCCGGTCAGCCGGTTCTGACGGGCCGTGGTGACGGCGAGCCACTGGACGAGGGTGGTCTTGCCGGAGCCCGCGACGCCGCGCAGCAGCACGCGTTCGTGTCCGGCGAGGGCCTGTTCGGCGGGTTGCGGGGGTGGCGGCGTCGCGGCCCATTCGCCCTGGTCACCGTGCGGGCCCCCGGGGGAGGCGCCGAGTGAGCCGCCGAGCGATCCGCCGAGGGAGCGGTCCTTCGCCGTCGCCTCCAGGCTCAGATACGCCGTGTCCAGGGGCCATTCGCGGGCGTGGTGGAGGTCGATGCCGTAGATGGTGAGGTGGCTGTGGCGCTTGGCGATGTAGCCCGCGTAGCGCTCCTCGAACCCGGCGTCCTCGGCGGAACGGGAGGGGACGCGTTTGATGAGGAGGTCGGTGCGGGTGACGAGGTCGGCGAGCTGCTGGCTCTGCTCGTAGAGGCTGCGGGCGATGAAAGTGGAGCGCTGGGTGAAGAAGTGCACGATGTGGAGGCAGGCGGCCTCCAGGACGTCGCGGTAGAGGCGGGTCGCGTCCTCGCCGAGATCGCGGGTGAGGTGCGGCCCGTCGGCCTGCTGGTACAGCTCGTCGCCCAGCCGGCGATGGCCCATCCGCACGGCGTCCGCGTCGGTGACCCCGCACTCGCCGAGCGCCTGGAGCGTGCGGGCGAGCGCGTCGCCGACCGCGTCCAACTCGCCGTCCGGCAACGCCTGGTGGGGGCCGCCGCGCTGGACGGCCCGGCGCACGAGCTTGCGGGCCAGCTTGCGCAGGTCGTCGTCGCTGAGCCTGGTCTTCTCGCCCTTGAACGAGACGAGCGCGGAAATCCGCACAGGCTTCTCCACCAGCCCCGCACCGGGTGCTCTGGGCACGAACAGCTTCTTGACCAGGGGCGCGACGGCACTGGACGCGAGCTTCGCGGCGACGGCTGCGGGTTCCATGGCTCCCCGGGGGACGCGGCAGGGGGTGTGGCGGGCTGGGGGCAGCAGCGTAGGCGGGTTCGCGGGGCGGCGTCGACGGCCGATGGCAGGCCCGTCACCGCGTCACTGCGTCGTCGCGCGGCAGCACGGGCACTGGCAGGGTGGGAACGCCACTGTGACGGGCGGAGGCGCGCCCTTCCGAGGTGGGCGGACCGTCCTCGACGAGACCGGGACACGGGTTCCGTCGCCCCGCACGCGGTACACCTTGATCGTCATCATCAGGTGGTTCCCACGGCCCGGCGAAGGACGTAGGGGCCCGCGACGGCCTCGTCCCCGGTCAAGTCCGGTGCCAGCGCCGCCCACTGGGCCCGCCGCTCCCGTTGCTCGTGGGCCACGAGATATGGGCGGACGAGGGGCACGGCGTCGCCGTCGAGGAACGCGGTGTGGGGCCTGCGGGGCTGTTCCGGTACGTGTCGTCGGGGACCGTGCGCGGGGCGGGGCGCGGGTTCCGGCTGTTCCGTGCCGAGCGCCGCAGACGCCAGCCGGAGGTGGTGAGGGCGATGGCGTCCAGATCCTGGCCGGAGAAGCGACTCCATCGCGCCTCGCAGTAAGCGGAGGCGGGTAGCGGCCCGGTCCCTCGGCCGTGAATGTCCTGGGCCCCAGATGGAGGGGGCTGGTTGTCGACGTGACAAGGGCACGGGGTCACCACCTTGCTCATGGGTGTACGCCCGCGTTGAAATTACTGCTATTCGCGAAAAGCGGCAAGGTTTGGTGTGGGGCTCACAGCCTGTGTGTCGCTTACCGTGTAAAGCGGCAAGGTTGGGCAGCCGGTCGGTCGTACGGGAGGACACCGTGAGCGCCAGTGAATGGGTGAGCGCCTCGACGCCGTACCTCGGTCCTCGGGACAAGGGGGCCGGTGACGCGTGGGGAGCGGAGACCGCTGCGGCGGGGCGGCGTGGTCGTCAGCGGGTCGTGAGTGCCGGGGAGGTGGTGCCTCCGCCGGGCATCGGCGAACTCCTGGGCGTGCCCGAAGGGCAAGAGGCCGTCGTGCGGCGCCGGGTGATGTACCTGGACGACCTCCCGAACGAACTGACCGACACGTACTACCCCGTGCACCTCGCACGCGGCACCCCGCTGGCGCGGACGACCAAGATCCGTGGCGGCGCGGTGACGCTCCTGGCGGAGATGGGGTACGTGGGCGTACGGGTCGTCGAAGACGTGACCGCCCGGATGCCGACCGACGCCGAGCGCGAGGTGCTGGACATCGGCGCCGCTACGCCGGTGCTCCAACTGACCAGGGTCACCCTGGACGCCGACGACCGGCCGTTCCAGGTGGACCGGATGACCATGCCGTCCGGGCGGCAGCGACTGCGGTACGAGTTGAGGATCGGATGACCGTGTCCGGCACAGAAGCGTATGAAGGCGACCGGCGCTCGCTGCACGAGCGGATTGCCGCCGATCTGCGGGACGAGATCATGAGCGGGGACCTGGCGCCAGGGGCGAAACTCCCTTCCACGGCGCAGCTCAAGCAGAGGTTCGGCGCGTCCAACGCCACCGTTCAGAAAGCGCTGCAACTTCTCAAGGACGAACGGCTGGTGCTGGGCCGCGCTGGTGCGGCCGTCACCGTAAGAGAACACCGGCAACGCACCATGCGGCCTGCTTCGTACATGGCCCCTGCGGGCTCGGGTGAGCCGTACCGCTGGCTCTCCGAGGCCGAGAAGCTCGGCGGACGGGCGCGCACCAAACTGCTGGACGTGGGCGAGACACGGCCTCCGGCCGATGTGGCGGCGGCACTGGGGCTCCCGGAGTCCGGGGCCGCTCTCTTGCGCGCCCAGCTCTTGATGATCGACGACGAGCCGGTGGAACTGGTCAAGTCGTTCTATCCGCTGGAGATCGCGCAGGGGACGGAGATGACATCTCGTCGCAGGATCAAGGGCGGTACGCCGACGCTCCTCGCTGACCTGGGGTATCCGCCACGGCTGAGTGCGGACAGGGTCTCGGCGCGTGTGCCCACCCAGGAGGAGTTCCGCGCGCTGCGGCTCCCCAGTGACCTCCCCGTGCTTCGCACCTTGCGGGTTGTCTTCTCCGACGACGACGTGCCGATCGAGGCCACGGTCATGGCGAAGGCGGGGCACCTCTATGAGTTGCAGTACGAATTCACGGCGCGTTAGTCCCAGCACCTTTACCGAAGCGGGGTACGTACATCGCTCCGCACTGATGCCTGTTATTTCCGGTTAAGGGTCTAAACGGGCGTCAACTCTCGCTTCGTAGGTGCGAAGCGTTATTCCTTGTCAGAGGGTTGTAACAGGGGTGCTCGGCCCTTTGAGGGCGCCGCTGTCCGTGTGATCGACTGACGACATGATCGAAGTCTGCCCGAGCAGTCTTCGATCGCACGCGGCCGAGGATATTCGGCCGCCCGTGGGCCGGTCGGCGCTTCGTCGGAGCCCCGGCGTTCCGGTTCTGCCGCGCGGCACCGACCGCGCGGAGCGACGGAACGACGGAACCGCCGCAGGCCGACTCACCGCGTCCCACGGAAGGCGGTGGCAGCGCGCCTTCGGGCGGGCGCACCGCGCACGTACGGCAAGGGAGAGCAAGAATGCGCAAGTTCAAGCGGGCCGCAGTTCTCGGCGCCACCATCCTGGCCTTCTCCGGGGCCGCTGCCGGGGTTTCCCAGGCGGCTGAGGAGCACACGTCGGAGACGCAGGGCAACTACCAGACGGACTGCAACAAGGAGCAGCTCGCGAAGGAGCTGGCGATGGGGAACGGGAAGCCCGTCGTCGTCGACCGCTGCACGGACGGCGCCGCCAACGACGGCTCCATGATTGTCCACTGGCACTACGCGTGATGCCGGTGAGGTGACGTACGGCGTCCGGTGTTGAGGCCACCGCCTCCACCACCTCCGCTGCCGAGCGCGCGCGGCAGCGGACCGGCCAGCGGACCCACACATGACGTTCCGGCGCCGGAACGTCACCTGACGGCCCTTCCGCCCCCTGGCCAGGGCGGAGGGGCCGTTTCCGTGCCGTCCCCGGTCAGGAGACCTCCTCCTCGTCCGCGCCCTCCTCCGCCACGTCCGCCTCGCTGACGATCTCGACCCCCTCCGGGATCGTCGTCGCCGCCGCGTCGCGAGGTGGGGACGGGAGGACCAGGGTGTGGAGGTGGGGGAAGGCGGTGAGCCAGGGTTCGCCCGTGCCCACGTAGCCGTCGCGAAGCCAGAGGTGGGTGAGGCGGTCGGGGGCGAGGTGGGTGGTGAGGTCGTCGGGGTGGTAGGGGCCGACGATCTGGACGCGGGGCCGGCCACCCAGTGTGCGCAGGGCACGGAGGTGGTCGGTGTTGTGGGCGCAGAAGTAGAGGTCCGTCTCGTCCAGGTGGGCCAGGATGTCCGTCGCGTACTCCTCCGTCTCGAAACGGTGCCACGCCCAGGCCAGTTGGCGGCGCACGGCCAGTGAGGGGTCGTCGCGGTAGCGGACGAGGAGGGGGAGCGCCGCGTCACCGGCGATGCGGGTGGCCGCCATGACGACGTACTGCGGCTCGGCGCCGGGCGGCAGCTCGTCGGGCCCTGGCAGCAGCCCCAGCACCGCCGCGCCGCCCTCGGTCAGCAGGTCGGCCATGAACGCGTCCTCGGGCGGGAGCAGTCCGGAGGTGAGGCCGATGACCTTCTCGCGGACCTCGGGCGCCAGTTCCGTCGCCTGCTCCAGACACACCGCGGCCAGCAGGATGTTGCCCACGGGGATGGCCTCGGACGCGTCGTGGTCGCCGTTGCGGTAGTGCGCGCGGCCCGCGTTCGTCAGCCCTTCGCGGGGCACGGGCGCCACCAGCCCCTCCAGGATGCGGGCCCGCTCGTGCGGCCTCGCGTGGGCCACCGCCATGCGGACGACGTCCTCCCACTGGTCCCGGTGCGCGTTATCGATGACGAGAGGGAAGTCGCCCTCCTCGACGGCCGCCTTTGCGCCCAGGTAATCCTGAAACGTGCGGTGGACGAAGTCCACCCGTCCGGCTGCCGGTTCGCGCAGCAGCCCCGAGCGTTCCAGCAGCCACCGGAAGACGCGCTCCGCCGGTTCGCTGACGTGCGCCATGGACACGAGGGCGCGTTCGATCTGCGCCACCGCGTCGCTCTGCTCCATCTCCGCGCGGTCGTTGCGGATCATCCAGTGGGCCAGCTTCTGGAGGAGCTGGATCTGGGTCTCCTTGGAGGGCCGGAAACCCCTGCCCGCGGAGACGTCCGCCGCGATGTCCACGGAGACGTCGCGTTCCACGTCGCGCCGCTCCAGGAGCATGCTGAGCGCCGCGTCGTAGAGGTCCTTCCTGCCGTGCGGCAGGAATCCGTTGCGCTCCCGGTGCAGCGCGCACAGCAGCCCGCACATCAGCGGGTTCACGGCGAGCCGCCCCAGGTCCGCGTTGGTGCGGATCGACGCGAGCAGCGTCTCGCCCAGCGACGGGTCCGCCTCGGCCGCGCCGTGCCAGCGGCGTACGAAGGCGCCCACGTCGGCGCGGGACATGGGCGAGAGCGTCAGCTCAGCGAAGCCCTCACGGGTGAGCCAGTCGTCCCGTACGGCGGACGGGCGCGAGGTGATCAGCCAGAGGTTGCCCGGGAAGTCGCCCATCAGCTCCCGGGCCCAGCGGCGCACGGACTCGCGCTCGTTCTCCGGGATCTCGTCGATGCCGTCGACGAGCAACAGCGCCCGCCCGGCCCGCAGCACCCGGTCCGCCCACCCGTCGGGCTGCGCCCCGGCGACGGCGCTGCGCACGGCGTGCAGGAACCGGTCAGGAGTGGGCGGCAGCCCCTCCCGTACGACGCGGCGCAGCGGCAGCACGAACGGCACGCGGCCGATGAGGTGGGGCAGATGCGCGTCGTAGACCTGCCGTGCCGTCGTCACCGCGAGCCACTGGACGAGGGTGGTCTTGCCCGATCCGGCGGCGCCGCGCAGCAGCACGCGGTCGTGCCCGGACAGCGCGCGCTCGGCGGCGAGCGGCACGCCGGCGCCGTGGCCGTGCGTCGCCTCCAGCGAGATGTAGGCGGAGTCGAGCCGCCACTCGCGGGCGTGGTTGAGGTCGAGCCCGTAAATGGTCAGCTCGCCGTGTTTACGGGCGATGTGCTCCACGTACTGCTGCTCGAAGCGGGCGTCCTCGGCGCGCTGGGAGGGGACGCGCGCGATCAGCAGGTCCGTCGCGGCCACGAGGTGGTCGATCTGCTGGGCCTGCTCGGTGAGCGTGCGCGGGATAAACGTCGAGCGGCGGCTGAAGAAGTCCAGGATGTGCAGGCAGGCGGTGTGCAGCAGTGGCCCGAGATGCGCCTCCGTGCTCTCCGAGAGCCCGCGCGGGCGGGCGAGGCGCTGTGCCAAAGCCTCGGGACCGAGGCGTACGGCCTGGACGTCGTCCATGTCGAGATCGCCGAGGCTGTGCAGCGCGACGGCCAGCGCCTCGGTGAGTTCGCGGCGCTCCTCGGGGGACGGCGCGTCGTGGGGGCCCGCGGCTTCGGCGGCGCGGCGCACGAGTTCACCCGCGAGCTTGTGGAGGTCCGCCTCGGTGAGGGTGCGTTTCTCGCCCTTGAAGGAGACCAGCCCCGATATCCGTACCGGCCTGTCGACCAGCCCCGCACCGGGCCCGTCCTTCGCGAACAGCTTCTTGACCAGGGGCGCTACGGCACTGGAGGCGAGGCGCGTGGCGAGGGTTGCGGGCTCCATGGGCGTGATCGTAGGACACCCAACTGGCGGAGGAGCGGGGTCCGTTCACGGGGCGCGTGTACGGGGTGCCGGTCATGGGCGGTGGCTGCGGTCGAGCGCGCGGTGGCCCCGCCAGATGGCCAGGAGCGCGAGCGCGACGGAGACGGTCGTCGTGGCGAGCGCGAGGGTGAGGAAGGCGCCGCCGTTGCCCACGACGGCCGCGCCGACGCCGCCGAGTACGAGGGCCGCGCCCGACGCGTAGAACCAGGGCGCGGCGAAGCGGTGCACCGTGCGCCACGCTTCGTCGCTGGCCAGCGAGCGCCGGGTGCGTATGCCGACCACCGGATTGCGCCGCAGCCGCTCCCCGGCCCCGAGCCAGCCGCTGACGCCGACCAGCACGCCGCTCGCGCCGAGCACGAGGGCGAGGACGACGCGGGAGAAGCCGTCGGGGCTCTCGGCCACCACAGCCCCTACGTGCGCGCCGTCGGCGTACGTGCCGCCGAAGTACGTGCCACCGACGTACGTGCCACCGACGTACGAGATGAGTGCCATGTCCCCCGTCCCCCCTGCGCGTTGGCCGTGCGGCGCGCCGTGCATACGAGACCTTTCCCCAGCGTACGGCGCGCGGCCCCGAAGGAGTGACCGGTGCCACAGGGAAGCGGTTTTTGGTGGTGAGCGGGGCCACAGAGACGGGGGCGCGGCCGGTGACGTCACCCACAGCCCGCACCGCTCTACGACGCGGAATAGGAGCGCGGGAGCCGGTGCGCACCAAGAGGGACGCCCCGAAAAGTCCGAAAAGTAAGCCAAGTGGGCCGATGTCGCTACGGGGGCTTTTAGTAATGGACACCCTTGATGCGCCAGAAGTGTCGGGTTACCAAGGATTTCGCTCCTCGGGCCGGAAACCGGGGAGAACGTCCCCCACACCTTCCGGAGGTAACACCCGCATGTCGAAGACCACCACGAACCGCATCACCAAGACCATCGGCCGCAACCGCGTGAAGGCCGGGGTCCTCGCGGCCGGATTCGGCGCGTCGATGGCCCTGGGGGCCGGCGTGGCGATCGCAGCCGACTCGGGTGCGGACGATGCCGACGTCTTCGCGGCGAGCGCGGCGAGCGACCTCGCCCACGCGACCCGCCAGCAGGCCGACCACCAGGGCAAGGAGGCCGCGGCCAAGAAGCAGGCCGGGGAGCGCGCCGCCGAGGCCAAGGCGAAGGCGTCCCGCGACGCCGAGCGCAAGGCCAAGTCCTGGCAGACGCCGGTCTCCGGCAAGTACAAGCTGAGCGCCGACTTCGGCAACAGCGGCGACCGCTGGGCCCACAAGCACTCCGGCCAGGACTTCGCGGTGCCGACCGGCACCTCGGTCGAGTCCGTCCACGGCGGCACCGTCGTCAAGGCGGGCGGCAACGGCGCGGGCGACGGTCCCGCGTACGGCAACGCCATCGTGATCAAGCACGGCAACGGCACGTACTCGCAGTACGCGCACCTGTCCAAGGTGAACGTCAAGCCGGGTCAGACGGTGCAGACGGGCCAGGAGATCGCCAAGTCCGGTGACACCGGCAACTCCTCGGGCCCGCACCTCCACTTCGAGATCCGGCACTCCGCGAACTACGGTTCCGCCGTCGAGCCCGTCAAGATCCTGAAGGAGCACGGCGTCCACCTGTGAGGGTGACGCCCGTCATCCCGTAGACCTTCGCGCCGCCCCCCGGGGTCAGCCCTGGTGGCGGTGCGCTGTCGTGACCAGTTCCTGGGCGACTTCGAGGACGGCCTTCCGCTTGTCCTCGGCGTCGCCCTCCAGGCTCTGCATCGTGAACATGCCCGCGTGCATGGTGAACAGGGCGGAGGAGTAGCGCACCTGGTCGGTCATCGGCGCGTCGTCCTCCTTGATGAGGCTCAGCAGTTCGAGCAGGCGCTCCTTGAACGTCGCGCCGATGCTGAGGTCGCGCACCGTCGCCTGGTTCTCCTGCATGAAGCGGAAGAGGGGCGTCGCGGCGTCGAGCGCCTCGCTGTAGCGCCGCAGGATCTCCAGCTTGGTGTCCAGGGTGCGCGGCTGCTCCTGGGCCCAGTCGATCAGCTCGTCGATGGGCCTGGTCAGCTCCTGGAAGAGGCTGACGACGATGTCTTCCTTGGTCTTGAAGTGGTAGTAGAGGGCCGCTTTGGTGACGTCGAGACGCTCGGCGATCTCGCGCAGCGAGGTCTTCTCGTATCCGTGTTCCGCGAAGAGCTCCAGGGCGACTTCCTGAATCTTTTGCCGGGTGTTGCCCCTGCTCATGGCCTTACTCTCCCAAGTCTCCAGAAACTTACTTGACGACCGGCTAGCGCTCGCTCTACGTTGCCCATCGTACTCACTAGCCGGGCGGCAAGTAAGGGAGCGGGGAGAGGAATGACTTCGGGGAGCACCGAGGCGAGCGGGATATCCGGGGCGGCGCCCCGGCGGGGGCCCGCCACGGACACGGGGGAAGAGCCGAACGGGGGACCGGCCTCGGACGGGGGAGCGAAGGTGGACGGGGGAGCGAAGGCGGACGGGGACGGCGGCAAGCAGCCGCGGAGCGTGGGCCTCGCGGTCTTCGCGCTGATGATCGCGATCATGCTCGCGATGCTGGACAACATGATCATCGGCACCGCGATGCCCACGATCGTCGGAGAGCTGGGCGGCCTGGAACACCTCTCCTGGGTCGTCACCGCCTACGCCCTCACGACCGCCGCCTCGACCCCGCTCTGGGGCAAGATCGGCGACATGTACGGGCGCAAGGGCGTCTTCCTGACCTCGATCGTCGTGTTCCTGGCCGGGTCCGTGACCTCCGGAGCCGCGCAGTCGATGAGCCAGCTCATCGGCTTCCGCGCCCTCCAGGGCCTGGGCGCCGGCGGACTGATGGTCGGCGCCATGGCGATCATGGGTGACCTGGTGCCGCCGCGGCAGCGCGGCAAGTACATGGGCATGATGGCCGGGGTGATGTCGTTCGCCATGATCGGCGGACCGCTGGTCGGGGGCACCCTCACCGACCACCTGGGCTGGCGCTGGGCCTTCTACATCAACCTGCCGCTGGGCGCGCTCGCCCTCGTCATGGTCACCATGCTGCTGCACCTGCCCAAGAAGCGCGCGCAGGGCCGCATCGACTACGGCGGAGCCCTGCTGCTCGCCACCGGCATCACGGCGGCCGTGCTGCTGACGAGCTGGGGCGGTACGGAGTACGACTGGGACTCCGGCATGATCCTGGGACTGGGCGCCCTGGCCGTCGTCGCGCTCGCCGTCTTCCTGTTCGTGGAGCGGCGCGTGGCGGAGCCGGTGCTGCCGCTGGGGGTCTTCCGGAGCGGCAACTTCTCCCTCGTCACGGTCATCGGCTTCCTGCTGGGCTTCGTGATGTTCGGCTCGATGACGTTCCTGCCGCTGTTCCAGCAGACCGTGCAGGGCGCCTCGGCGACCAACTCCGGGCTGCTGCTCCTGCCCGTGCTGCTGCCGATGATGGTCGTGTCGGTCGTCACGGGCCGGGCCACCACCAAGACGGGCAAGTACCGCGCGTACCCGCTCATCGGCGGCGCCCTGATCCCCGTCGGCCTCTTCCTGCTCGCGCAGATGGACGTCGGCACCAGCAGGCTCACCTCCGGCCTCTACATGGCGGTGCTGGGCACCGGTATGGGCTTCCTGATGCAGCTCACGATGCTGATCGCGCAGAACAGCGTCGAGTCGAAGGACATGGGCGTCGCCTCGTCCACGTCCACGCTCTTCCGCACGATCGGCGGCTCCTTCGGCGTCGCCCTGATGGGCACCTTCTTCGCCGACCGCGTGAGCGACTCCATGGCGGAGCAGGCCGCCGCGGGGGCCGCCGGGGGCGCTCCCGGAGCGGGCGGCTCCGGCGGGGGCGCGGCGCAGCTCACCGAGGGCGGCGCGCAGCTCGACGCGGCCTCGCTGGCCAAGCTGCCTGAGGCGGTACGGGTGGCGTACGAGCACGCGGTGGCCGACGGTACGCACACCGTGTTCCTCATCGCCGCCTCGGCCGCGCTGATCGGCTTCGTCGCGGCCTGGTTCATCAAGGAGGTGCCGCTCAAGGGCGCCGAGCCGGGCGCGGATCCGGAGCCGGGCGCGGACCCGGGCGCCGAGCCGGGCGCGGACTCGGGCTCGGGCGCGGACTCCGGCGCGGGCTCGGGCTCGGAGGGGGGCGGTCCGGATGACGCTCCGGGTGACCAGCCGCGGTCCGGGTCCGACGAGCGGCCGGTGTCAGAGGGGCGTGCCAGTATCGGGGCATGACCACTCCGGGCGCGGCGGGGTCCGGCGGGCCCGGGGAGCGGGCGGGGGCAGCGGTCTCGTGCCGCCCCCCGCCCGGCTCCGCCCCGCCCCGCCGTGCGCCCGTCCCACCGTCACGGAGCTGACCATGATCAAGGGCCTCGCCATCACCACCATCTGGTCGACGGACCAGAACCGCACCGTCGCCTTCTACACGGAGAAGCTCGGCTTCGAGATCCGTACGGACGTGCCCATGGGCGACGCACGCTGGGTCACCGTGGGTATCCCCGGCCAGCCGGACGTCGAGATGGCGGTCATGCGGACCGACGGCCACGGCCTCGACGCGGAGTCGGCCGAGGCGCTGACGAAGCTGGTCACCAAGGGCGCCATCGGCGGGGGCGTGCTGCGTACCGACGACTGCCGTGCCGAGTACGAACGGCTCAAGGCCAGGGGCGTCGAGTTCCTCCAGGAGCCGCAGGAGCGCCCGTACGGCACGGAAGCGCTCCTCCGCGACGACAACGGCACCTGGTTCGCCCTGACCGAGCCCCGTGCGGGCGGCCTGGACATGGACAAGCCCTGGGCCGGGGAGTGAGCGACCCCGGCGAGTGAGCGGGGTCCTGGGAGGCGGCGAGCCGGCGGGCTACTCCGTCCCGCCCCGTCGGCCCGCCTCTGCCTCCGACTTCGACTCCGCCTCCGCGCCCGCCCGCAACTCCGCCTCCGTGATCGCGGGGACCCCGCGCGGCGGGGTGCCCTGGGGCTCGCTCGGCGCGGCACGCGGCAGCCACAGCACCGCCACAGCGCCGCCGCCCTCGCCCTGACCGTCGGCGGCAACGCCGGGGGGACCGGCGGCGCCGGGCTCCTCCGGGCCGCCGTTGCGGAGGGTCAGCTCCGCGCCCAGTACCCTCGCCTGGCCCGCCGCGATGGTCAGGCCGAGGCCGTGCCCCCGGCCCGCGCGGTCGCGGTTGCCCGTACGGAAGCGGCTCGGGCCCTCGGCCAGCAGCTCGGCGGGGAAGCCGGGCCCGTTGTCGCGCACGCGGATCATCCGGCCGTCCACGGTGACCTCGACGGGCGGGCGGCCGTGGCGCGCCGCGTTGCCGAGGAGGTTGGTCAGGATGCGCTCCAGCCGGCGCGGATCGGTGACGACGACCGCGTCGTCGACCGTACGGACGCGCGCCTCCGGTGCCGCGGAGCGGACCCGGCGTGCCACGAACGACGACAGCGCGATCTCCTGGAGGTCGGCGCGCTCGGCGAAGCCGTCGAGCCGGGCGACCTCCAGGATGTCCTCCACGAGCTGGCGCAGCGCCTGCGCCCTGTCCCGCACCAGCTCCGTGGGGCGGCCGGGCGGCAGCAGCTCGGCAGCCGTCAGCAGCCCGGTGACCGGCGTGCGCAGCTCGTGCGCGATGTCCGCCGTGACCCGGCGCTCGGCTTCCAGGCGGCCCTGGAGCGCGTCGGCCATGCCGTCGATGGCGCGGGCCAGCTCGTCCGTCTCGTCGCGCACCCGCTTCCCGATGGCGTCGCTGACCCGTACGTCCGTGGCCCCTCCCGCCACCGCGCCCGCCGCGTCGGCGGCCTTGCGCAGCCGACGCGAGAGGCGCCCGGCGAACAGCACGCCGAGCGCGCAGCCGCCCAGCACCACGGAGAAGGAGCCGATGAGCAGGGTCCGGTCGAGGTCGGAGAGCACGGCGTAGCGGTCCACGAAACGGGTGCGCAGCGAGAGCACCTTGCCGTCGCCCTTGCCGTCGCCGTCGTCGTCCAGAGGGCTGGCGGCCCAGACGAAGGGGGCGCCGCCGTCGGACGCGGGCTGGAGATAGGTGGCCCGCTTGCCCGCGCGGGCGGCCTCCTTGAGGGGTTCCGGCAGCCGCGGATCGTCGATCTTCGCGCCGAAGGGGACGCGCGCTGTCGTGTCGTAGATGCGCTGCGCGAACTGGAGCCGCTCGTCCTGGACGTCGCGGCTGTTGTCCAGCATCGAGGAGCGCGTCGCGTTGTGGACGACGAGGCTCAGCACGAGCGCGATCAGGGCTCCGACGAGCGCGATGGACGCCGTCAGCTTCCAGCGCAGGCCGGGGCCTGTGGCGCGGTGGCCGGTCGTGCGGCGGCCTGTGACGCGGTCCGTGGGGCGCTTCACCACGACATCCCCCGCCCCTAGCCCTTCAGCTTGTAACCGAAGCCGCGGACCGTCTCGATGCGGTCCTGGCCGATCTTGCCGCGCAGCCGCTGGACGTGGACGTCCACGACGCGCGTGTCGCCGCCCCAGCCGTAATCCCACACCCGCTCCAGGAGCCGGTCGCGGGAGAGGACGGTCCCGGGGGCCGCGGAGAACTCCAGGAGCAGCCGCATTTCGGTGGGCGTCAGCGCCACGTGCGCGCCGCCCTTGCGGACCTCCATGCCCTCGGTGTCGATCTCCAGGTCGCCGAAGCGCAGCGCCTCCTCGCCGCCCGCGCCGACGCCCGGTGCCGGGGACGAGGACGAGGAGGAGGACGGGCCCGCGCCGGTGCCGCCCGCGCCCGTACCCGTGCCCGTGCTCGCGCCCGAGTGCACGAAGCGGCGGAGCACCGCGCGGATGCGGGCGATCAGCACCGCGCTGTCGAAGGGCTTGGTGACGTAGTCGTCGGCGCCCGCCTCCAGGCCGAGGACCACGTCGATCGAGTCGGCACGGGCCGAGAGCATGATCACGGGCACGGTCGACTCGCTCCGGATGCGCTGGCACAGGCTCACGCCGTCCAGCTCGGGGACCATCACGTCGAGCAGCGCGATGTCGGGCCGGTCGGCGCGGAAGGCGGCCAGCCCGGCCAGCCCGTCGGCCACGGCCGTGACGGTGAAGCCGTCGCGCTCCAGGGTGAGCTGGGTCGCCTCGCGGATGACATCGTCGTCCTCGACGAAGAGCACATGAGTGTCCGCCATCGGTCGGTCCGGCCTCTCGGCCTCTCACCCCTTCTGTGGTGCGGTGTGCTGTGGACGTGGGCTGCGGGTGCGGCTGCGGGGTGGCGGTGTCAGCCTCCGGCGGCCGAGCCCGCGCCCGAGCCCGTGCCGGCCCCCGGCGCGGGGGACGGGCTCGCGCCGGTGTCGCCCGTGTCGTCGTACGCGCGTGCCTTCACCTTGAAGGAACCGTCGCGCCACACGTACGTCGTCGTGTACCTCCCCGTAGGACAGCACGTCGGCTCGTCGCCCACGTAGACGTCTTTGACGACCTTGAGGACGCGCCCGGAGACCTCCGCGTAGACCGGCGGCTCCTCCTTGGTGAAGACGTGGTCGTAGGAGCCGTCGGAGGCGTGGCGGTACACGTAGCTGCCCTGGCCGAAGCCGGTGTCGCACGAGGTCACGTTGACCACCATGTCCTGGGTTTCCGAGCCCGTGAGGTGCCCGTAGGCGACGTCGACGGGCCACACGTGCCCCGTACACGGCTTCCGGAGGTTCCGCTTCACGTCCGAGCTGACCTTCGGATCGGCACGCAACAGCGCCAGGACGTCCACCTTGCCGCCCTCTCCTTCCGCTTTCTGCGCCTTCTCGGAGTTCTCGGCCTTCTCCGCCTCGCTCTCCCCGCCCTCCCCACTGTCCCCGGAACGGTCCGACGGCGCGCTGGGAGGGGGCGTCGAGACGAGCGAGGCCGAGGCGCGCGGGCCCTCCGAGACGGCGGGCGAGCCCTCGACGCGCACCCCGTTCTCCGCCACGCCGCACCCGGCGATCCCCGTGACCCCGGCCGCGGCGCCCACGACGAGCAGCAGGGCCGCGGCGCCCGTCAGGCCGCCCGTGCGGCGGGGCACCTCTCGGCCCTCCGTTCCAGCTCCTCGCGCAGCCGCGCCAGCGCGCGGTGCAGCGTGCTCTTGACGGTCCCGGCCGACATGCCCAGCGCCTCGGCCGTCTCCTCGGTGCTCATCTGCTCCCAGTGCCGCAGCACGACCACGCTCCGCTGCTTGGGCGCCAGCACCATCAGCACCTCCATGAGCAGGGCACGGTCGGCGTGCTGCTCCGTGCTGTCGTCGACCGTACGGACGTCGGGGAGCTGCCCCGTCGGCACCTCCTGGAGACGGCGGGCGCGCCACCACTCCGTACGGGTGTTGATCATCACCCGCCGGAGGTAGGCGTCGGCGAGCGACTTGTCCGCGATGCCGTCCCAGTGTCCGTACGTCCGGGCCAGCGCGGTCTGGAGCAGGTCCTGTGCCTCGACGGGGTCCGCGATCAGACGGCGGGCACTGCGCAACAGAGCCTCCTGCCGTGTCCGCACGTACTCCTCAAAGTCCAGTACCTCCGCTGCCATGCCCGCCTCCAGACTCTTGTGACGTGGGACTGCTCGTCTTACGCACAAGAACCTAGGGAGGCGGTGTTGCGGACCCGCGTACCGCGAGCGCACGGACAGCCCTCGGCTGTCCATCGGTTGTGTAACGGCTGTCAGGCCGCTGAGCGGGGCCGAGCGGATTGGCGGGCCCCGGACCGCTCCGTTCAGCCGGTGACCGGGCCGGTTCAGCTCAGCGGCAGTCGGTATTCGCCGCCCGCCAGCGGCTCGACGAGGCCGTCCGAGACCAGCCCGTCCAGGGCGCGGGCGCGCTGGACGGGGTCGTTCCACACGCGGTCGAGCGTCGCCTGCGGAACCGGATTCACCGCTTCGCGCAGCACGGCGAGGAGCTTGCCGCGCACCTGGCGGTCGGTGCCCGCGTAGGTCTGCGTACGCCGCGCGGGGCCCTCGTGCGCAGGAGCGCCCGCGAGCTGCCAGGCGCACTGCTGCGCGATCGGGCAGCGTCCGCACTCGGGCGAGCGGGCCGTGCACACCAGCGCCCCCAGCTCCATGGTCGCGGCGGCCCAGCGTGCCGCCGTCGCCTCGTCGGCGGGCAGCAGCGCGCGGGCGAGCTTGCGCTCGGCCGCCGTCGTCGCGTTCGGCGGGTACTGCCGTCCGCTCACGGCCCGCGCGAAGACCCGTCGGACGTTGGTGTCGAGAACGGGGTGCCGCTGCCCGTAGGCGAAGGAGGCCACGGCCGCCGCCGTGTACTCGCCGACGCCGGGCAGCGCCAGCAACTGCGCGTGCCCGCGCGGTACGTCGCCGCCGTGCCGCTCCGCTATGGCGGCGGCGGCCCCGTGCAGGCGCAGCGCGCGGCGCGGGTAGCCCAGCCTGCCCCAGGCGCGTACCGCCTCGCCGGGCGGCTCGGCGGCCAGGTCCGCGGGGCGGGGCCAGCGCTCCAGCCACTGCTCGTAGACCGGCAGCACCCGGTTCACGGGGGTCTGCTGGAGCATGAACTCGCTGACCATGACCCCCCACGCCCCGGCCTCGGGGCGGCGCCACGGGAGGTCGCGGGCGTGCGTGCCGAACCAGTCGACAACGGGGGAGTGCAGGTCGCGGGCGATCTTCTCGATGGAGTCGGCGCGGTCCGTCTGTTCCGTCTGTTCCGTCTGTTCGGCGTGCTGGGTGTGCTCGGCGGACTGGGCTGACTGGGCGGAATCGGCGTGCGCGGCGCCGGTGGCGGCGGTCGCGGCGTGGGGGGTCTCGGTGGTCGCAGTCATGGCACGCACGATCCTGGCACGGACGCGCCCGCCGGAGAAACGTCCACGCGCGCGCAACCGGGCGGCCTGTGGGCCGGGCACGGGCCTCGCGCCTGACCTCCGGCCCAGGCCGGACAGGGGCCTGACCTTCGTCAGGGGCGATTGTCAGTGGCGGTCGGTACTTTCGTACGGGTGAGCGGTTGTGCGGGGGAATCGCCGTGCGGGGGAATCGCTGTACGGGGGACAGAGGGAGCGCGGGGGATATGTGGGGCACGGGGGCTGCGGGGGATGGGCGGGGCGCGTGTGCGGGACGTGTCGCGTACCGCGTCGTGCGGGAGGGACTGACCAACGCGGCGAAGCACGCTCCCGGAGCCGAGGTCACCATGGCACTGCGCCGTTCGCACGGGGAGCGCGGCGAGGACGTCACCGTGACGGTCACCAGCGCCGCCCCACCAGCCGCCCCCGTGCCCACACCCACGGCACCGTCACCGCCCGTCCCCGCATCCGAGTCCAAGCCCACGCCCACGCCCACGTGCGCGGGCGGCCCGGCCAGGCCGCAGGGCGCACGGTGTGCGTACTACCGCGTGTCCGGCGCTCTCTTCGTCGGCGTCGACGACTACCGCCTCTGCTTCCGCGACGGCCGTCTCGTCGACAAGGCCCTCATACGCGACGTCCTGAACCGTGCCCTTGACGACCCAGCCACCTCTCCAGGAAGCGTGCCGAAATGACCCCACGACCACAGGGCCCGCAGGACCCGGCGGACCAGCCGGGCCAGCCGGGCCAGTCCCAGGCACCGCGTCGGATCAGGGTGCTGCTCGCGGACGACGAGGCCTTGGTGCGGGCCGGGGTGCGGGCGATTCTCGCCGCCGACACGCAGGTGGAGGTCGTCGCGGAGGCGGCCGACGGGCGGGAGGCCGTCGAGCTGGTGGCCGCCCACCGCCCGGACGTGGCGCTGCTCGACATCCGGATGCCGCGCCTGGACGGCCTCGCCGCCTGCGAGGAGATCGCCCGGACACAGGCCCGGACCCCGGAGGGGAGAGGCACCGCCGTCGCCATGCTCACGACGTTCGCCGAGGACGCCTACATCGCCCGTGCCCTCGGCGGCGGCGCCGGTGGCTTCCTGCTCAAGTCCGGGGACCCGCACGAACTGCTCACGGGCGTACGGGCCGTCGCGGACGGCGGCGCCTACCTCTCACCGAAGGTCGCGCGGCACGTCATCACCGAGCTGGGCGGCGGCCCCGGGGGCCGTCTCGCCCGCGCGGCGGCGGCCCGCGCCCGTACGGAGCCGCTCACCGCGCGCGAGCGCGAGGTGCTGGCGCTCGTGGGCTCCGGCCTCTCCAACGCGGAGATAGCCCGTCGCCTCCACCTCGTCGAGGGCACGGTCAAGGGCCATGTGAGCGCCATCCTCGACCGTTTGGGGGCCGTCAACCGCGTCCAGGCGGCGATCGTCGCCTATGAGGCGGGCCTGTCCGGCTGACGGGCAGGGCCGGGGGCGAATCCCGCCCGTACCGTCACATCGGGTCACCGACGGTCATCAAGGGGCCATCCGAGGGGCGTTTCCGACCACGGGCTGGGCCATCCGGGTCACATCTCGCCCGCTCATCACAAAAGTTGCCGTCTCCTGCGGCGGGTACGGCGCTTTCGGGAGGGCGATGTCTCGTAAGGTTTTCGCCGTGGGATCTCTGCGCAATCCGATCGGGCCGCTTCCCTCCTCCATCTACTGGCGACGGAGGGCCGTCGCCCTTGCCGTCCTCGCGCTGCTGGTCCTGCTCGTCGTCTGGGCGTTGAGCCTGGGCGACGGAGACAGCGGCAAGGACGACCAGGGCAAGGGCAGCGGCGGCAACGGACCGGCCAGTTCCATCACTCCCGGACCCACCGACTCGGGCCCGGCCATCAGCGAGCGCCCGGGCGGGCGCGACGAGGTGGGCGAGGGCGGAGAGGACGGCGGCGGCTCCGAGGGCTCCGGCGGCGGCTCGGACGGAGGTGGCGACGGCACCGCAGGTTCCGGCGGCAACGGCAGTTCGGGCTGGGTCGCGGGCGACGGCTCCGGAAGCGGCGACGGCGGCTCCACCGGCGCGGACGGGACCGGTGGCACCGGCGGCAGCGCCGGTTCCGGCGGCGACAGCGCCGAGGGCTCCGGTGGCTCGGGCGGTTCGGGCGGTTCGGGTGGCGGCTCCGTTCGCGCGGGCGTGCTCCCGGCCGATACGAAGGTGCCGGACTGCGGGCCCTCCCACGTCGAGGTGACGCTGCGCACCGTCAAGAAGACCTACGCGTCGGACGAGAAGCCGCAGTTCCAGTTGGTCGCCAAGAACGAGAGCGGCGACACCTGCAAGATCGACCTCGGTCGCACGGCCTCCGTCGTCACCATCACCGGGCCCGACGACAAGAAGTTCTGGGCCTCGGACGACTGCCCGGGCACCGCCGCACCGTTCCTCGCCGAGGTCCCCGGCGACGGCGAGTCGATGCGCACCCTCACCTGGCTCCGCAAGGCCAGCACCGAGGGCTGCGGCACGCCGAGCCCGGAGTCGGCGAAGCCCGGCACGTACAAGGTGAAGGTCGAGGTGAACGGCCTCAAGACGGTCCGCACCGAGTTCAAGCTGAAGGGCTGACGGGCCGCTGAACGGGTGAGGGC